>JBDSNZ010000253.1:0-8627 GCA_039915055.1 Ornithinibacter sp. | reverse complement strand
CCATGGCCAAACGCATCGACGTCAAGGACCTCGACATCTACTACGGCGACTTCAAGGCCGTCGAGGGGGTGACGATGACCGTCGAGCCCCGCTCGGTGACCGCGTTCATCGGGCCGTCCGGCTGCGGGAAGTCCACCGTGCTGCGCACGCTGAACCGGATGCACGAGGTGATCCCGGGCGGCCGGGTGGAGGGGTCCGTCATGCTCGACGACCAGGACCTGTATGCCGCGTCGATGGACCCGGTCGCCGTGCGCCGCACCGTGGGCATGGTCTTCCAGCGGCCGAACCCCTTCCCCACCATGTCGATCGGTGACAACGTGGCGGCGGGTCTGCGGCTCAACGGTGTGAAGAACAAAAAGAAGCTCGCCGAGGTCGTCGAGCAGTCGCTCAAGGGCGCGAACCTGTGGAACGAGGTCAAGGACCGGCTCGACAAGCCCGGCGCTGGTCTCTCCGGCGGGCAGCAGCAACGGCTGTGCATCGCGCGCGCCATCGCGGTCAACCCGCAGGTGCTGCTCATGGACGAGCCGTGCTCGGCGCTGGACCCCATCTCGACGCTCGCGATCGAGGACCTCATCAACGACCTCAAGGCCGACTACACGATCGTCATCGTCACGCACAACATGCAGCAGGCCGCGCGCGTCTCGGACCAGACTGCGTTCTTCAACCTCAGGGCCACGGGCGAGCCCGGGCGCCTGGTCGAAGTCGGTGACACCCAGCGGATCTTCAGCAACCCCACGGAGAAGGCCACCGAGGACTACATCTCCGGCCGCTTCGGCTGACCCCCGCCCCCCGTCCCTCCCGACTGATTGCGCCCCAGCCACGTCAGGCAGGGGCTCCGGGGCCTCTCGGCGTGGGTGCAGGGCAATAGGTCGGGCAGTGGAAGCACTCGGGCCGAGGTTGTCCACAGCCCCGCACTCTCGGCGGCGCCTTCCACAGTCGCGTCGATCACCCACCGCCCGGGGGTCGTGCGGCGCGATCGTGTCGTGGATGCCGCGCCTCATCCACCCCCGCGCCCTCCCCCAACCCTTCACCCGGGCGGAGGCGATCGCCGCGGGCGTGAGCGGTCGTCGCCTCGAGCTGGCGGCCCGCCGCGGTGACCTGCTGCGGCTGGCGCCGTCCCTGTATGCCGTGCCGTCGGCGTGGGAGCCCATGAAGGCCTGGGACCAGCACCTCTCGCTGGCGAGAACGGCCGTGCGTACCACCCCCGACGCCATCATCAGCCACGCCAGCGCGGCAGCGATCCTCGGGCTACCGATGCCACCGCGCCCTCCCACGCGAGCCACCATGACCCTGCTCGACAACTCCCGCACCTCCCCCAAGGACGCCTGGCGCCGCTTTCACCGGGGTGCCACCCCTCCGGAGCACGTCCTCATCGACGCCGGTCATCCTTACCTCATCCCGGCCCGCACGGTCATCGACGCCCTCCGCGAACTGCCGCCACGTGATGCCCTGGCGATCATCGACGGCGCGCTGAGATCCAGCACCACCACGGTGCATGACCTGCTCCTGATGCGCAGCCATCAGCGGCGCTGGCCGGGTATCGCTGCTGCTGACCCGTTGCTGCGGCTGGCCGACGCCCGGCGCGAGTCGTGGCTGGAGTCCGCCTCCGCCTGGGTCTTTCACACCTTGGAGCTTCCGCTCGCGATCCCTCAGGTCATCGTGAGCGACCTGTCCGGCCGGTTCCTCGGGCGCGTCGACGCGTTCTGGCCCGAGCTCGGGCTCGTCGGTGAGGCCGACGGCCGCGGAAAGTATCGGCCCAAGGACGGGCCCGGCACCGCCGAGGATGCCGAGAGGGCGGCGGCCGACGCGGTGCTGGCCCAGGTCGAGCGGGAGTCCCGACTGCGCGACACCTGTCTGGAGGTCATCCGCTGGGAGCCTTCGGAGCTGGGCCAGCCGCTGCTGCTGGGCCAGCGCTTCGCGGCCGCCGCCCGCAGGGCCCGGCCAGGTCTCGTGTCGGCCAGGTTCACCTGTTCCTGCTGCCATCGACCCCTCACTGATTGCTCCTCACCCACGCGAATCCGACTTCCGAGGGCTGCGTGACGTCGCTGGAACGCAATAAGTCGAAGGAGGGGTCGGGAGGTGGGAGGGGTCGGGAGGTGGGAGGGGTCAGGAGGTGAGGAGGGAGAGGACGCCGTATGCCGCTGCTGCCGCGGCGCCCGCTCCGGGGAAGGTCAGCAGCCAGGCGAGCAGGATCGAGCGGACGACCCCCCAGCGCACCGCCTTCGCCGAACGAGTCGCCCCGGACCCCATGATCGCCGCCGTGATCGCGTGCGTCGTGGAGATGGGCGCACCGGTGGCCGTCGCCGCGTAGAGGACTGCGGCCGCGGTGGCCTCGGCGGCGAAGCCCTGCGGCGCGGAGAGGTCGATGATCCGCCGACCCAGGGTGCGCATGATCCGCCACCCACCGGCATACGTCCCGAGGGCCAGGACCACGGCAGAGAGGGTGATCACCCACCAGGGCACCGACTCGTCTCCGACCTCGCGGTGCCCGCTGGCGACGAGGGTCAGCACGACGACACCCGCGGTCTTGGACGCGTCCTGCATCCCGTGACCGAAGGCCATGGCCGCCGCCGAAACGGTTTGTGCGTAGCGGAACCCGCGCCCGGTCCTGCCCGGTGAGGACCGACGGAAGGCCCACAGGATGCCGGTCATCAGCGCGAAACCTCCGACCACCCCGATGAGCGGGGAGAGCAGCATCGGAAGGAGCACCTTGTCGATGATGCTGTCCCACTTCACGCTCGCCCCGGCTGCGAGCGCCGCGCCCCCCAGCCCGCCGATCAACGCGTGCGAGGAGGAGGACGGCATCCCGCGCCACCAGGTGAGCAGGTTCCAGGCGATCGCCCCGAGCAGCGCGCCAGCGCAGACCGCCACCCCCCGCCCGCCCATCGGCACCGCGATGATGTCGCTGCCGATGGTCTGGGCGACCCGCACCCCGAGGAACCCGCCGAAGAGGTTCATCACCGCTGCGAGCGCGAGGGCGACGCGGGGGGTCAGGGCACGGGTGGAGACGGACGTGGCGACGGCGTTGGAGGCGTCGTGGAACCCGTTGGTGTACGTGAACCCCATCGCGAGCGCGATGACGAGCACCACAGGCACCCACTCCACGGGGGATCAGGACTCCCGGACAGCGATCGCCTCGACCTTGAGCGCGACCGCCTCGAAGCCGTTCGCCGCTGCCTCGAGCGCATCGATGATGTCCTTGTGCTTCATCACCGTGATCGGGTCGGCCCGAGGTGTGTTGAACAGCTCGGCCAGCATCCGGCGGTACTGCTTGTTGGCGCGGTGCTCCAGACGGGTGATCTCGACCCAGTAGCCCTCCAGGTCCTTCATCGAGCGCAGGCGAGGCATCGCGTCCGCGGTGACGTCAGCCATCCGCGCGATGACCTCGACCTGCTTGGCCACGCGCGGCAGCACCTCGTCGACGCGGTAGAGGACGATCAGGTCGACCGCGGCCTCGATCAGGTCGACGCACCCGTCGATGGCGATCGCCAACCCGTGCATGTCGGCGCGGTCGAAGGGGGTGACGAACGAGCCGGCGGCCTTGCGGATGATCGCGCGCGTCGCGTCGTCGGCAGCGGCCTCGATCTCGTGCATGCGCTTGAGGATCGCCTCCCGCTCATCGGTGTCCGCGCCCAACAGCGTCGTGAGCTCAGCGGCAGCAGCGACGAGCTGGCGCGATGAGGTCGCGAACAAGTCGTAGAAGCTGCGGTCCTGGGGGGTGAGGCGAATGCCCACATGCGCTCTTTCGAGAAGGGTGCCTGACAGTGGCTACAGGTTAGGGCCACCGGGTTCGAACCGGGCAGGGGGTGCGCACCGGATCTCAGGGGCGGCCTGCGGGGGCGCCGCTGCGGGTTTGCGACCAAGCGGGGCGACGCCGAGGAGCTCGTCGATCTGCTCCTGACGCAGCGGCTCTTCGGAGACCGCTGCAGCGAGCACCAGCTCGCTGACGAGCTCGATCTCGCCCTCCAGGGCTTCGTCGCGCAGCTCACGGTCGCCGGTCACCCCACTACGGTAAGGCTGGTCGGGCGCCGTCGCAGCCCATGTCCACAGACCCGTTCCACAGGATTCGACAGGCGCCGACACGAAGAATGGGTGCCGGGCTGGGAGCGCCTCACGGCGCGCGGCCGCTCGTAGCGGCTTGTGTTGGGACCCGGGGCTGCCGCAGCCCGGCACCCACGAAAGACCATAACCCCTTCCCCGTCCCGATCTGTTCCCCAACTCGAGCAGGATCTTTCCCTCGGCGTGACTCAGTCGAGGTCGTCGAGCCGCCAGAGCCGCGCGCAGGCACGCAGGTCCTCCCCCGTGGTGAGCATCGCCGCAGCGGTCCTGGTGAGGCCGGTGGCGCCCTCGGGGTCGCTCAGGTCGGTGTCGTGGGCCAACTCGGCACGCCCGGCCGCGATGACCGCGCAGAATGCCGATGCTCGTTCCAGGGCGACCGCGAGATCCCCGTCGAAGACACCCGCCAGGATCTGGTCGGCCACCCGCTGCAGCTCCTCGGGTCGCGGGGGCTCGGCGATGCCGGCCACGGCGTGGGCGACATCGGTGAACCGGATGCCGGCGGCATACTCCCGACTCGCCTGCTCGGGCGAGCGCTGCACCCATTCACGCAACGCGTAGAGCCGCCACAGCGCCCCCGGCAGGGAGCGTGCCGGGCGCGCCGACCACAGGTCGGCGACGGTGGACAGGCCGAGGTCGTCGACGATCTGCACCAGCCGGGACGTCACGTCGGGATCGTTCGCGGCGCGACCGGTGCCGACGAGGATCGCCGCGGTCTGGTGGGCCGCCTCGGTGACCTCGGCGGGGCCCGGAAGACCGGCGCCGTGCGCCTCGATCCAGCTCGAGCTCGCGGGCACCGGGCGTCGCGGGAGGGCGCGTCCGCTGTCGCTGCTCACCGTGAAAGTGTCGCATCCCGGGCCGGAGGAGTGGCACGCACGCCACCAGCGGGTATGCCGGTGGCACGGGTTAGGTTGGGTGCCGTCACGCTCGGCGCCCCGGCATCCGACCGGCCCGGGACCCCATGGGAGGAGAGCACATGGCTCACGAAGGCGCCGCCGCCGCCAAGGAGCGCACGGCACTCGCGCCCGACCACGAGAGCAAGCCCGACTCGCCCAGCGACCTGACGAAGCCGACCTGGCGATTCACCGCGAGGTCCGCCTGGGCCGAGTTCGGCAAGGACCAGTGCACCGACCTCGCAGCCGCGCTGACCTACTACTCCGTGCTCGCGCTCTTTCCGGCGCTGCTGGCGCTGATCTCGCTGTTGGGAGTCTTCGGACAGGGCCAGAAGACGGTGGACACGCTGCTCGAGATCCTTGGCAACCTCACTCAGGGCGAGGTCCCGGCCCAGATCGCCGGCCCGATCAGGGACATGGTCGGCGCGGGGGGAGCCGGCCTCGCGCTCGTCGTCGGCACCCTGCTCGCCCTCTTCTCGGCGTCTGGCTACGTCGGTGCCTTCGGCCGCGCGATGAACCGGATCTACCAGGTGGATGAGGGCCGGCCGATCTGGAAGCTTCGCCCCCAGATGTTCCTCGTCACCATCGGTCTCGTCGTCATGGCGGCGCTGGTGCTGTTCGGGCTCGTGGTCAGCGGCCCGATCGCCGAGGCGGTCGGCAACCTCATCGGGGTGGGTCAGCAGACCGCCGACGTGTGGAACATCGTGAAGTGGCCCGTCATCCTGATCATCGTCATGGCGATGGTCGCGGTGCTCTACTACGTCACCCCCAACATCAAGCAGCCCTCGTTCCGTTGGGTCTCGGTCGGGTCCGTCATCGCGATCCTGCTGTGGGTGCTCGCCTCGGTGGGCTTTGGCTTCTACGTCGGCAACTTCGCGAACTACAACAAGACCTACGGCACCTTCGGCGGCATCATCGTCTTCCTGCTGTGGATCTGGATCACCAACCTGGCCCTGCTCTTCGGCGCCGAGGTCGACTCCGAGCTCGAGCGCGGCCGCCAGCTGCAGGCCGGGATCAAGGCCGAGCGATCCATCCAGCTGCCGCCGCGCGACGCGAGTGGGTCGGTGAAGGCGGAGGAGAAGCTCGAGGCGCGGATCGCCCAGGGCAGGGCCTTGCGTCGCCACGCCGTGGCATCGGGAATCGCCGCAGAGACCGACGACTCGAGCCCCGCAGGTCCCGGGAAGAAGGCGCCCGACCACGTGCGTGACTCCACGCCCGCGGCACACCTCGCCGTCGACCTCGAGCCGCTGCCCTCGGAGGCGACCCAGGCGCGGGCCCACCGCTGACGGAGCCCCTCCCCCATCGGTACGGTGACCCGGTGACAGCCCCGCTTCCTGACCTCGAGCAACGGCTGCGGGCGCTCGTCGACGGCAAGACCAAGCCCGTGGGGTCGCTGGGGAGGGTCGAGGACCTCGCGGTGCAGATCGGCCTGGTGCAGCGCAGCACCACCCCCGTCGTCGAGCGGTGCACGCACACGATCTTCGCGGCGGACCACGGACTCGCGGTCGAGGGGATCTCCGCCTATCCCAGCGAGGTCACCCGGCTGATGCTCGCGACCTTCCTGGCCGGTGGCGCGGCCGCGAGCGTGTTCGCCCGTGTCGTCGGCGCCCGGGTGCGAGTCGTCGACGCCGGTGTGGCCGGCCACCCGCTCGAGCACCCCGACCTCCTGTCTGCCCGAGTGGGGCCGGGCACCGCCAACAGCGCGCTCGGGCCGGCGATGACGACGGGTCAGTGCGAGGAGGCGCTGGCGCATGGCCGCGAGCTGGGGGCAGACGGCGACGACGACGTGGTCTCGTTCGGCGAGATGGGCATCGGCAACACCTCGGCGGCATCGCTGGTCTGCGCACTGGTGCTGGGGATGCCGGTCAGCGGCCTGGTCGGTCGCGGCACAGGGGTCGATGACGCGGGGCTGGCACGGAAGGTGGCCGTGCTCGACGCGGTCGTGGCGCGAGTGGCGCGGGGGAAGCCGGGCTATGTGTCGGGCTCGGCTGCGGCGAACGCAGCGGCCCCACGCCTTGGTGCGACGGAGGCGTTGCGTGAGGTCGGAGGATTCGAGATCGCGATGATGACCGGGGCGATGCTGGGTGCCGCGAGTGCCGGACGGGTGGTCATCATCGACGGGTTCGTCGCCGGCGCAGCGGCCGTCGCCGCGCTCGACCTCGACCCGTCGGTGCGCCCGGCCCTCGTGTTCGGCCACCGGTCGGCCGAGGCTGGTCACGACGCGGTGCTGAAGGCGATCGGGGTCGAGCCACTGCTCGACCTCGGGATGCGCCTCGGGGAGGGCACCGGAGCGCTGCTGGCGCTGCCCCTCGTGCGGGCTGCCGCAGCGATGCTGTGCGAGATGGCGAGTCTCGAGAGCGTCGGGATCGAGCCCGCGTGAAGGAGTGGGACGTCTTCCGCCTCGCAGTGCAGTTCCTCACTCGTGTGCGGGTCGGCAACCCGGCGTGGAGCGAGGGCGCGCAGGCTGCGTCGATCAGGTGGTTCTCGGTCGTCGGCCTGCTCATCGGCGCTGCCGGCGGCGGTGTGCTCTGGCTCGCTTCGCTCGTCCTGCCCGGCACCGTGGCAGCCGCGCTGTCCACGGCATCCGTGCTGTTGCTCACCGGGTGCTTTCACGAGGACGGCCTCGCGGATGCCGTCGACGGGCTCGGCGGCGGCACGACCCGTGAGCGCGCCCTGGAGATCATGCGCGACAGCCGGATCGGGTCGTATGGCGCCGCCGCCATGACCCTCGCGATCATCACGAAGGTGGTCGCACTCGGGTCGATGCCCACGTCGGTTGCCGTGGCCGCCCTCGTCGCGGGGCACGCCGCGAGTCGCGCATCGGTGGTGGTCGTCGTGGCGACGTCGCGCTATGTGCGCGACCACGGCACCGGCAAGCCCGTGTCGCAGGGTGTGGGCCCCAGCGGCCTGACCCTTGCGCTCGGCGGTGGCGCTGTCGGGCTGGCGGTGCTCGGGATGACGGCGGGGTGGGTGAGCGTGCTCGGCGGGGCGATCGGACTGGTCGTCGGGCACCTGGGCATGCGCTGGTTCTTCGAGCGCCGGCTCGGCGGCTACACCGGGGACTGCCTGGGCGCCACCCAGCAGACCAGCGAGCTGGGGCTGCTCGTCGGGGTGCTCGCGTGCCTGTGACGTTGGTGCGTCATACGACGCCGATCGGCGGTGCCGGTCGCTGCTACGGCCGCACGGATCTTGCGGTCGACCCCGACGAGGTGGCTCGGATCGCTGCAGGGCTGGTGACCGACCTCCACCCCGGCATCGACCGGATCGTGAGCAGCCCACTGCGGAGGGCCCGTTCCCTGGCGGAGTCGATCGCGACTCTCCTTGGGCGTGACGTGGTCTTCGACTGTCGCTTCACCGAGATGGACTTCGGCTCGTGGGAGGACGTGCCCTGGGACGAGGTGCCGCGCACCGGCCTCGACGCCTGGGCTGCCGACCTCCTCGGCTTTCGCGGTCACGGCGGTGAGAGCGTCGGTGACCTCGCGGCCCGGGTGGAGCAGGGGCTCCGCGACCTGGACGAGGAGGACCTCGTGGTCTGCCACCTCGGCGTCATCCGTGCCGCGCTGGCGGCGCGGGGTGCAGACGAGCCGTGGACGGCATCCGTGCCCTTCGGCGGCATCGTGGTGCTGCCCGGCGGGACTGTGCCGGCCCGTTAGAGTGATCGCGCGCTGCGGAGATTCC
>JBDSNZ010000244.1:0-16030 GCA_039915055.1 Ornithinibacter sp. | reverse complement strand
GATGCCACGGAGGTGCCATCCATCCCGTATCCTGCCATTCATGGAGACGATGATCGACCAGCCCTACGCGTACCTGCGGCGCGAGCTGACCGAGCCGGACTGGACGCGGCTCCCGGGCTACCGGGATGCCACGCCCCAGCAGTGGCGCGACGCCCAGTGGCAGCGTGCTCACTGCGTGAAGAACGTCGCCCAGCTCCGGGTCCTGATGGGCGACCTCCTCCAGGACAGGTTCTACGAGGACCTCGAGCGGGACCAGGCGGAACGCGCCACGATGTCGATGCTCGTGCCTCCGCAGATGATGAACACGATGGTCCCGGCGACGGACGGGCCGGTGCCCGCGGCCGGACGCGACTTCACCGAGGCGTTCTACGCCGACCCGGTGCGTCGCTACATGCTGCCGGTCTTCTCCGACCGCCGCACCGACTGGCCGAGCCACCCCTTCGCGACCCGTGACAGCCTCCACGAGCACGACATGTGGGCGGTCGAGGGCCTCACCCACCGCTACCCCACCAAGGTGCTGGCCGAGATGCTGCCGACCTGCCCCCAGTACTGCGGTCACTGCACCCGCATGGACCTCGTCGGCAACTCCACCCCGCAGGTCATCAAGCTCAAGCTCGCCGGCAAGCCGGTCGACCGGTATGCCGCGATGCTGGACTACCTGCAACGTACCCCCGGTGTGCGTGACGTCGTCGTCTCCGGTGGTGACGTCGCGAACATGCCGTGGCGCAACCTCGAGGGCTTCCTCGACAAGCTCCTGGACGTGGAGTCGGTGCGCGACATCCGCCTTGCGACCAAGGCACTCATGGGCCTCCCGCAGCACTGGCTGCAGCCCGACGTCGTCGAGGGGGTCGCGCGGGTCTCGGCGAAGGCGCGCTCGCGCGGTGCGTCGCTGGCCATCCACACCCATGTCAACAGCTCACAGTCGGTGACGCCCTTGGTGGCCGAGGCCTCCACGGCGATGCTTGAGGCCGGGGTGCGCGACGTGCGCAACCAGGGTGTGCTGATGCGGGGTGTCAACGACTCCCCCGAGGCCCTCCTCGACCTGTGCTTCGCGCTGCAGGACGACGCGATGATCACGCCGTACTACTTCTACATGTGCGACATGATCCCCTTCTCCGAGCACTGGCGGGTCTCCCTCGCCCGGGCCCAGGAGCTGCAGCACTCGATCATGGGATACCTTCCCGGGTTCGCGACCCCGCGCATCGTCTGCGACGTGCCCTTCGTCGGCAAGCGCTGGGTCCACCAGGTCGACAGCTACGACACCGAGCTAGGAATGTCGTTCTGGCGCAAGAACTATCGCACGTCGATCGAGGGCAATGACGAGCAGGCGCTCTCGCGCGAGTTCGTCTACTACGACCCGATCGACACCCTCTCCGCCACCGGTCAGCAGTGGTGGCGCGACAACACCGACACCGAGGCCGCCCACGAGGCAGCGCTCGTCGGAGCCGGCGCCAGCCGCGCTGCATCCGCCGCCGACCTCGGGTAGTCCACCACCCGGCATACGGTGGCGGTATGCCGCGACCCGACTCCTCCGGCACCCCGGCCACCGTGGCACTCACCGCGGCCGGGGTGCCGTTCACTGTGCACACCTATGCGCACGACCCGGGGGTGCGCTCATTCGGATCCGAAGCCGCGGACGTCCTCGGACTGCCGGCGGAGCAGGTCTTCAAGACGCTGGTCGTCGACAGCGGCGCCGGTCTGGCCGTCATGGTCGTGCCGGTGTCGGGCTCCCTCGACCTCAAGGCGGCTGCGAAGGCCCTCTGCGTCAAGCGGGTGGCTCTGGCGAATCCGGTTGCTGCACAGCGCTCGTCGGGCTATGTCGTCGGAGGCATCTCACCGATCGGCCAGAAACGACCACTTGCCACGGTGGTCGACGAGAGCGCCCTGCTTTTCGACACCGTCTACGTCTCGGGCGGACGCCGGGGTCTCGACGTGGGTCTCTCCCCCCTCGACCTGATCGTCGTCGTGAGCGGCATCGTGGCCGACATCGCCCGGTAGCCGGTAGCCGGTCGCGAGTCAGCGGTGAGCGTCGGCCGCGGCCTGGATCCTCCCGACGTAGGCCGCCCAGTAGGGCTCGTCCCCCATCTCGTCCCGGTCGCGGGAACCCTGCCCGTCCAGCCCCTCGCGCAGGATCTCTGCGTGCCCGGCGTGCTGGGCGGTCTCGGCGACCACTCGTACGAGGAGGTGGCCGAGCGTGGTGACCCGGCGCTCCGCCGGCCACCACGCGACACTCGCGGGAGCATCGAGCGGGAGCTCGGCCGACGTGGCGTCACTGAGCGCCCACGACTGCCTGTAGAGGTCGAGAAGCCACTCGCGCGACTCCTCCGCCGTCGCCCACAGGTCGGCCGACTCCCACACCGAACCGTCCTCGTTCCACGGCAGGATCGGGGCGCGGCGGCCGAGCGACTCCACGAGGTAGCCCAGCTCGACACTCGCGAGGTGCTTGACGAGTCCCAGGAGGTTGGTGCCCGTCGGGGTCAGGGGCCGCCGGACGTCGTACTCGGACAGGCCGTCGAGGGTGCGCACGAGTGCGTCCCGGCCCTGCTGGAGATAGCGGCGGAGGTCCTCGGCGAGGTCTGCTGGCTGCGACCCCACCGGGCTCATTCCCAGGGCGTCGACAGCACCACGGTCGTGCGCGTCGACACGTTGGCGACGCCGCGCACGCGGGCCAGCAGGGCCTCGAGATCCGGCGGCGTGCCGACCCGCACCTTGAGGATGTAGTTCTCGTCGCCCGCCACCGAGTGGCACTCCTCGATCTCGGGAACCCCGTGGAGTCGTTCGGGGATGTCGTCCGGGGCGGCCGGGTCGAGCGGGGTGATCGAGATGAACGCGGTCATGCCCTGCCCGAGGGCTGCGTGGTCCACGGTGGCGGTGTAGCCCTTGACGACGCCGCGTTGCTCGAGGCGTCGGACTCGCTGGTGCACCGCGGACGTCGACATGCCAAGGGTCTTGCCGAGGTCGGTGTAGCTGATCCGACCGTCCTTGGCGAGGAGGGCGACGATCTGGCGATCCAGTTCTTCCACGCGTGCAGCCTAGTGCGGCCCACTATCGTTCGCCGCATGCCTGACGATCGCCGCCTCATGCTGCTGGACTCCGCCTCGCTGTACTTCCGGGCCTTCTTCGGTGTGCCCGACCAGCGGAGCTCCCCGCAGGAGACCCCGACCAACGCGCTGCGTGGGTTCCTCGACATGATCGCCACGCTCGTCACCGCCCACCGGCCCACCCACCTCGTCGCGTGCTGGGATGACGACTGGCGCCCGCAGTGGAGGGTCGACCTGATCCCCACCTACAAGGCGCACCGCGTCGTGGAGGGCTCGGCCGTGCAGGAGGAGAGCCCCGATGACCTCACCCCGCAGGTGCCGCTCATCCGTGACGCCCTGCGGGCGTTGGGCATCCCGCGGCTCGGCGCCCCGGGTTTCGAGGCGGACGACGTCATCGGCACGCTCACGCAGCGACACCGCGGCGTCATGCCGGTCGACGTCGTCACCGGAGACCGTGACCTGCTCCAGCTCGTTGACGACGCCCACGGCATCCGGGTGCTCTACACGGGAAAGGGTGGCGTGCGCGACCCCGACATCGCGACCCAGGCCTACCTGCAGGAACGGTATGCCGTGCCCACGGGTGACCTGTACGTCGACATGTCGGTGTTGCGCGGCGACACCAGCGACGGGCTCCCAGGGGTCAAGGGCATCGGCGAGAAGACCGCTGCGATGCTCATCGCGGCACACGGCTCACTCGCGGGGGTTCGAGCCGCGGTCGACGGAGGCGACCCGAGCATCAAGGGCGTGCGCCGGGCAAACCTCGAGGCGGCTGCGGCATACCTCGACGTCGCCCCCACCGTGGTGCGGGTCGCCCTGGATGCACCGGTGGCGGACGTCGACCTGGCGCTGCCCTCGAAGGTGGCGGACGTGCGCCTGCTCAGCGAGCTCGCGTCGACCTACGGCGTGACCAACCCGATCAACCGGGTGCTCAACGCCATCGGCATCCCCGATTGACCCCCGATTGACCTCGACTCATTGCGCCGCAGCCACGCGCGAGCCCCCGGATCCGGGGGCACGGCGTGGCTGGAGCGCAATGAGTCGAGGAGAGTCGAGCGAGGTCAGTCGAGCGAGGTCAGTCGAGTCGGTCGGCAGCGACGACGCCTCGGCGGACCCCGTCGATCGCCGTGCGCGCAGTGCGCCGGATCTGCGCGTCGGTGGACGCGTTGGCGACCTGGTCGAGCAGGTCGACGAGCTGCTTGCAGCGGCGCACGAAGTCGCCGGCCGCCACGTCCTGACCGCGCAGCACCGCGTCGAGGCGTTCCCCGGAGGCCCATCGGTGCACCATCCACGCCATCCCACCGTCGGGCATCGAGGTCGACGGGAGGTCGTGCTCGGTCTCGAGCTCCTCGACGCCGCTCCAGAGCCGCTCCATGGTGAGGATCGCTTCTGCGACGTCGTCGTTCGGCATCCTCGGTGAGACCTCGGCCTCCTCGTGGCGTGGTTCGTGGATCAGGGCCGAGACGGCCGCTGCAAGGCCGGGTGCATCGAGGCGCTTCCAGACGTCGCGGCGAAGGCACTCTGCGGCGAGCAGGTCCTTCTCGGTGTAGAGGCGGCGCAACCGCTCCCCCCGCTCGGTGACGACGGTGCCGCCGTCCTCGAGGTAGCCCAGCGACTCCAGTGCGTCACAGATCCGGTCGAAGGTGCGCGCGACGGTGTTGGTGCGGCCCTCGACCTTGCGCTGGAGCCCCACGGTCTCGCGCTTGAGCCGCCACCAGCGCTCCGCCCAGCGGGCGTGGTTCTCCCGCTCGGGGCACTGGTGGCAGGGGTGCGCCTTCAGCTCGGCGCGCATCCGCGCGACGTGCACGGGCTCCCCCGGGGGGATGTCCCGCGCGCGACGCCTCGGTGAGTCCTCGATGCCGCGGGGGGTCGCGATCCGCAGGCTGGTCGCGAGGTCACGCCGCGACTTCGGGGACTTGGGGTTGAAGTGTGGGGGCACCTTGACCTGGGCCATCGCTTCGACCGGCTCGGGCACGTCGACCGTGGTGAGGCGCCGGAACTGCTTGTCCTCGGTGATGACAGCCGGCCCCGTGCCGGCTCCCCTGCCGATCCGCGAGGGTTGCACCACGACGGCCCATCCCGCGCGCCGCCCCGTGGGGATCCGGATGACGTCACCGATCCTCAGTGCCTCCAACGACACCGCGGCCTCGGCCCGACGGGATGCCGAGCGAGCCTTCGCGCCGTCCTTCTGGGCGTCGGCGAGGGACCTCCGCAGCGACGCGTACTCCCGGAAGTCCCCGAGGTCGCAGTGCATGCCATCGGCGTAGCCGTCGAGGCCCTCCTCGTTGCGGCGCACCTTCGTCGCGATGCCGACCACGGCACGGTCCGCCTGGAACTGGGCGAAGGACGTCTCGAGGATGTCGCGGGCGACCTCGCGCCCGACCTGTGCGACGAGGTTGACCGCCATGTTGTAGGTGGGTCGGAAGCTCGAGCGCAGCGGATAGGTGCGTGCCGAGGCGAGACCGCCGACGGCCATCGGGTCCACCCCCCTGGCCCACTGGACGACTGCGTGGCCCTCGATGTCGATGCCGCGGCGCCCGGCGCGTCCGGTGAGCTGGGTGTACTCGGCGGGGGTGATGTCGACGTGCGCCTCACCGTTGAACTTCACGAGCTTCTCGAGCACGACGGTGCGAGCCGGCATGTTGATGCCCAGGGCGAGGGTCTCCGTCGCGAAGACCGCGCGGATCCGGCCATCGGTGAACAGCTCCTCGACGATCTCCCGGAACAGCGGCAACATCCCAGCGTGGTGTGCTGCGAAGCCCCGCGAGAGTCCCTCGACGAAGTCGAAGTAGCCGAGCACGGCGAGGTCCTCCTCGGCGAGGGCACCCACGCGCTCCTCGACGTGCCGGCGGATGCGCAGCCCCTCGCGCTCGGAGATCAGCTTGGTGCCCGCAGCCAGCAGCTGGCCGACGGCGGCCTCGCAGCCCACCCGGCTGAAGATGAAGGTGATGGCCGGCAGCAGGCCGTCGCGATCGAGCTCCTCGATGACCTCTGGGCGGGTCGCTCCGCCGCCGGGTCGGCTGCCGCGCGCAAGTCCTCGACCACCGGCGCCGCCGCCCGGGCCGCGTGCGGCACTGGCGCCGCGTGCCTCGCCGTGACCCCCGCCGCGGCCGCCACCTCTCCCGCCACCCTGGTAGCGACCCGGACTGCCGCTGCGTGGGCCCCCGCGCGGCACGTCCTCGAAGCGCCCGCGTTGCTCGGCGGTGCGGATGGCGGCCAGCAGGTCGGGGTCGACGCGGTTCCCCGCGAAGAGGTCGAACATCGTCGTACCGACGAGCACGTGCTGGAACAGCGGCACCGGGCGGTGCTCGGTGACGACCACCTCGTGGTTGCCGCGCACCGCGGCGAGCCAGTCGCCGAACTCCTCGGCGTTGCTCACCGTCGCCGAGAGCGAGATCACCTGCACGTGCTCGGGCAGATGGATGATGACCTCCTCCCAGACCGCGCCCCGGAAGCGGTCGGCGAGGTAGTGCACCTCGTCCATGACGACGAAGCCGAGCCCGTTCAAGGTGCGGGACTCGGCATACATCATGTTGCGCAGCACCTCGGTGGTCATGACGACGACCGCGGCCTCACCGTTGATCGAGGTGTCGCCCGTGAGCAGTCCGACCTGGTCCGCGCCGTGGATCGCGACGAGGTCTCGGTACTTCTGGTTCGAGAGCGCCTTGATCGGTGTGGTGTAGAAGGCCTTGCGTCCGCTCGCGAGCGCCAGGTGCACGGCGAACTCCCCCACGATGGTCTTGCCGGCACCCGTCGGCGCGGCGACGAGCACGCCCTTGCCGGCTTCGACCGCCTCGCAGGCGCGCACCTGGAAGTCGTCGAGCGGGAAGTCCAGGCCCGCGATGAACCTGCCGAGCTCGAGGCGTTCACGACGGGTGCGGGCCGCAGCAGCGGCATACCGCTCGGCGGGGCTGGGCATGGGCTCAGGCTACGTCAGCACTCACGCCAGTACGGTGAGGGCACCCGGCACGGCCTCCAGGGTCATCGGTAGCGGGCCGAAACGCTCGCCGTCCGCGTAGCTGACGATGCCGGTTGCCTCCAGTCGCACGGTGGCCGCCCGCACGATCTCGACCGCTGGGTGGCTGGTGTGGGTGCCCTTGAAGACACGCGGGAAGACCCGCAGGAACTCGGGCGTGGAGATGCCATGGAGGATGAGCACGTCGAGCAGCCCGTCGTCGAAGGACGCGTCCGGGGTGACCCGCATGCCACCGCCGTATGCCGGGCCGTTGCCGACCGCGACGAGCATCGCCTCGGTCTCCACCCGCCGGCCGTCCAGCTCCAGGACGTACGGGATGGGTCGGAAGACCGGCAGCTCGCGCAGCACGGCGAGGTTGTAGCGCATCGGTCCGCGCGGCCAGCGCCACTGGTTGGCGCGCTCGTTGACGATGGCGTCGAAACCGGCGGCGAGCACCCCGACGAACCACTTCGACTCCCCCGTCGCCGTGATGTGCCGCGCCGCGTCGACCGCCCTGGTGCGGCCGGCGAGGATCCGCTCCACGGCCTGCTCGGCATCGCGCACCGGCAGCCCGAGCTCTCGGGCGATGTCGTTGCCGGTGCCGGCGGCGATGATGCCGAGCTCGACGTCCGTGCCGGCGCAGAGGTTCGCGCCCAGGTGCACCATGCCGTCGCCCCCGGCCACCACGAGCCGGTCGACCTCCCCCGCCGCGATGGCGGCACGGCCCTTCTCCCGGGCGCTGCGGGCGTCGGTCGCGCTGAGGTCGAGGATGTCGACGCCCGCCGCGCGCAGCAGGGTCAGTGCGCGGGTGCCGATGAGCGCACCGGTGTTCTTTCCCGCAGTCGGGTTGACCATCAGGCCGAGGCGCGCGGGCATGTGGTGAGGCTAGCGCGCCCTGTCGATCAGAGGGCCGAGGCCTCGGTGTCGTCGACCTCGAGCCAGTCCGGCCTCGACTTCTCCTTGCGCTTGTCCAGGACACGACACACCAGCCACGCCCCGAAGTAGAGCGCGGTGAGCGGGGCTGCGAAGACGAACATCGTGAAGGGGTCGGCCGTCGGGGTCGCGACTGCTGCGAAGACGAAGATGAGGACCACCGAGACCCGCCACCCCTTGATCAGCCGGCTCGCAGGCATGATGCCGATGACGTTGAGCGCAACCAGCACCACGGGAAAGAGGAAGCCCAGACCGAAGACGAGGATGAACCGGGTGACGAACGCGAAGTACATCGACACCTGCTGGATGTTCGAGGTGCCCTTGGGGCTGATCCCGTACAAGATCGCCAGTGACTGCGGGAGGATCGTGTAGGCGAGGTAGCACCCGGCCAGGAACAGCGGCACGATCGACCCGACGAACGCCAGCGAGATCCGTTTCTCCTTCCTCGTCAGGCCGGGAACGATGAAGGCCCACGCCTGGTAGAGCCAGATCGGGCTCGAGACCACGACACCGACGAAGATCGACAGGCTGATCAAGTTCGACAGCGCCGAGGTAGCCTCGCCGAAGTTGAGGCTGATCAGGCTGTCGGGGTTGGCGTCCTTGTAGGCGACGAAGGGAGCCTGGAGGAAGGTGAACACCTGGCTGTAGTAGAAGGCTGCGACGATCGCGGCGACCAGCACGGACGCGGCCGCGATGAACAGCCGACGACGGAACTCGCGGAAGTGGTCCCCCAGCGTCATCCTGCCCTCGGGGTCGCGAGGGCGCCGGCGCAGTCGGGCCATGGAGCGGGTGGTGGAGTGGGTCAGGCGACCGGGCCGGACTGGTTGTCCGTGCGCGGGGCCTTCTCGTGGACGGCGTTGCCGTCCGTGGTGGGCATGGCGCGATCCACCGGAGTGGACACGATCGGGTCGCCAGGCCGGTCAGCCTGGATCGACTCGCTGCGCACTGTCTCGCCGGACGCGTCGGAGGCAGACTTGGTGGCCTCGTTCTCGCGCTTCATCTCATCGACCTCGGACTTGAAGACCCGGGCTGAGCGGCCCAGGCTGCGGGCCGCGTCAGGCAGCCGCTTCCAGCCGAAGATGACGATGAGGAGTACCGCGATGATGATGATCTCGGGAGGTCCAATCCTGCCCATGTGGGTCAACCCCTTCAGTGGTGACGATTCGCCGTCAGTGTACGCGCGCCCACGGTGGCAAGCGCGCAGCCCGACGAGCTGCCCTGCGGGTGGCGGCCTCTTCGCGCTGCACCCGATACTCCTCCCGAACCCTGAACGGATCCTGTGTGACCGCACTCGGCGACGCCCCCACCTTGCTCAGCGCCTCGGAGCGGGCTTCCAGCACAGTGACCAGCTCCCCCGCCCGCTCGATCTCCTTCATGAGCCGCTTCACCTTCCCCCACACCTGCCAGCCCATCCACCCCAGCAGCGCACCAGAGCCCACGAGCAGCACCACCCACAGCAGCGCCCACCCCCACCAGGGCAGCACCTCAGTGCCCCTCGGGGCGAATTTCGACGCCGTATGCCGTCAGCGCCTCATGCGCGGCCCTGCCCACGTCGGTGGCCACCTCTGATGGGTCGAGCACGACGGCGCGCCCGCCGAGGCGAAGCACGAGCCGGCGCAGCCAGGTGGTGTCGGCCGTCCGCAGGGTCACGACCTGGCCGCCTCCCTCGACGGCGGGCACCTCCCGCACCGACTCGACCGGGTAGTAGTCGCTCACCCACGTGGCACCGGGCAGCAACCGCAGCGTGACCGCGAGGTCGTCCGGACCCGGCTGGAAGGTGCCGATGCTGAGGTCGCGCTGGTGGGCCTCTCGTGGGGGCGTGCCGTCGACGTCGAGCACCTCCGCGTCCTCGATGCGGTCCACCCGGAACATCCGCGTCGCGGTGGCCCGGTGACACCACCCCTCGAGGTACCAGTGGCCATCGAGGTGCACCACGCGCATCGGGTCGACGTCGCGCTCGGTGGCCTCGTCCCGAGCGGGGACGAGGTAGCGAAGGTGCAGTCGGCGGTTCTGCGAGACGGCGGAGCGCAGGGCTGCGAGCACCTCGGGCGCCGCGTCGTCGGTCATCGCGGCGCGCACCCGGCTCGCGGGATCTGCGGCCGACCCGGCGGCGCCCTCCAGCTTGGCGAGAGCTCGATCGAGCGCGTCACGCTCTGCCAGACCGGGCACCTCGCGCAGCGCGCGCAGTCCCACGATCAGGGTGACGGCCTCGTCGACGCCGAGCCGCAGCGGGCGGGAGATGCTGTCGGCATTGCTGAGGAACACCCGGCCACCCTCCCAGTCGGCCTCGATGAGCTCATCGGGCATCTGGCCGTAGCCGCAGAGGAAGAGGAGGTTGAGGTCGGCCTCGAGCTGCTCGACGCTGACCCCGAGGTCGTCGGCCGCCTGTTGCACGTCGATCCCCTGGCGGTTGACCAGCCAGGGGACCATCGTGAGCAGCCTGGAGAGGCGGGCCGTGGCGGTCTCGGTGGCGAACCCGGCCATCAGAGCTCACCACCGTGGGCGGTGACGACGGCACGCAAACGGGTCAGCACGGCATCCACCAGCTCGGGGGGCTGCTCCACGACCACGGTTGGACCGTAGCCGGCGACCTCCTCGGCGAAGGCCTCGAGGTCGGTGTAGTCGAGGTCGACCAGCGACCACGTGTCGTCGACCTCGCCGACGGTCCTCGCGCGCAGGCGCAGGGTGCGACCACTCCCCTGCCGCACCCGCAGCACGGCCGGGCTGGGAGCGCTCGTCGGGCGGGTGCTCTGTTCCACCATGAGCTGCGGCTCGTGGTCCGCGGGCACCTCGAAGGCGCCGGGCCGCCCGGCGGTGCGCACCGTTCCGGTGATCCGCGAGAGCCGGAACACCCGCGGCGCATCTCGGTCGACGTCGAACGCCGTGAGGTACCAGCGTCCGTGCCACGAGATCAGCGACCACGGGCGGACGTGCCGCTCCGCCACCTCTGGCGCCTCGGGGCGTCGGTAGTCGAAGCGCAGCGGGATCCGTCGCACGACCCCGTCCTTGACCGCGTCGAAGGCCGGCTCGACGGTGCGCAACCTGGGCTCGATCCCCACCAGTGCGTCGACGTCGCGCTCCACTCCTGAAGCCCGCAGCTTGCGCAGCGCCTGGGCGGCCTCGCCGGCCAGCGATGCCTGGGCCCACGCCCGGCTGGCCAGCCCCAGCACCGCGAGCTCATCCGGGGCGAGGTCGAGCTCGGGCAGGGCGTAGTCGCCCTGGTGAATCCGGTAGCCCGGCTCGTCGTCGTGGAGGACGTCCATGTCCTCGGTGAGAAGTGGGATGCCGAGCTCGCGCAGCTCGTCCTTGTCGCGCTCGAACATCCTCTCGAAGGCCTCGGTGCTCGCCGACTGGCCGTACTGCGGGACGAGGCGGCGGATCTGCGCCTTGGGCATCGGACGCGTCGTGGAGAGGAGGACGAGCACGAGGTTGAGGAGACGCTCGGTCTTGACCTGGGCCGCCGAGGGCGCGACGGGACCGGACTCGCTGCTCATCCGCCAGAACCTACCGGACGGCTACGCTGCCGGGCGTGATGCAGTGGCGAGCGGGGACGGTCGAGCGCGTCGTGCGGCGATGGGCCGGCGCGGCGGAGCTCGAGGTGCTCCTCACGGACGCGACGGACCCGGTCAGCGCACTCGCCTACTCGGCCATCGTCGGCGAGCCGGCGCCGGGCGAACGCGTGTTGCTCAACGCCTCCGCGCTGCTGCGCGGCCTCGGGACCGGGGGGCTGGCGTTCGTGGTCGCACGCGTCGACGTGCTCCCGGCCGACCCCCCGACCGGGCCCGGCCACATCGTCAAGGCGCGTTACACCCCCTTGCAGCAGATGCTCCTCGCGGTCGACGAGCAGGACAGCCCGCACCACGACGACCTCGCGGACGCCGATGACCTGGCCGGGATGCCGGTGGTGGTCGCCGACCTGCACTCCGCCCTGCCCGCTGTGCTGGCCGGCATCCGGCTGGTTCGTCCGCAGGTGAGGGTCGCCTATGTGATGACCGACGGGGGCGCCCTCCCGGCGGCGTTCTCCCGGTCAGTCGCGGGGTTGCGCGAAGCCGGATGGTTGACGGCCACGATCACCGTGGGGCAGGCCTTCGGTGGTGACCACGAGGCCGTCACCACCCACACCGGGCTCCTCGCGGCGCGGCACGTCGTGAACGCCGACGTCGTCGTCGTCGCGCAGGGCCCCGGCAACGTGGGCACCGGCACCCGATGGGGCTACTCCGGCGTCGCGTGTGCTGATGCCCTTCACGCCGCCGACGTCCTGGGTGGTCGAGGCATCGCCTCGCTCCGCGTCTCGGGAGCCGACCAGCGCACACGGCACCGCGGGATCAGCCACCACAGCACCACTGCATACGGTCGGGCCCTGCTCACGCCCGCGGACGTCCCGGTCACCTCTCTCGGCGAACCCGAGCTCGACGCGCTGGTGGGCCGTCAGCTGTCGGACCTCGTGGCCTCGGCTCGCGCCACGCTCACGGTCGTGAGCGTTCCGGATGCCGGGCTGCTCGAGGCGCTGGACTCCTCACCGGTGCGGCTGAGCACGATGGGGCGGGGCCACGACCGTGACCCCGCCCCGTTCCTCGCGGCTGCGGCCGCGGGTGCTCACGCTGGAGCGCTCAGCGAACGTCCATGAGGTCGACGACGAAGATCAGGGTCTCGCCGGGGGCGATCGCGCCACCTGCCCCGGCATCGCCGTAGGCCAGGTGCGCCGGGATGGTCAGCTTCCGACGGCCACCGACCTTCATCCCCTCGATGCCCTGGTCCCAGCCGGCGATGACCATGCCGACCCCGAGGCGGAAGTCGAGAGGGGCGCCCCGGTTCCAGGATGCGTCGAACTCCTCGCCGGTGGAGTGGGCGACCCCGACGTAGTGCGCGGAGACGGTCGACCCGGGCGTGGCCGCGGTGCCCTCACCCACGGTGAGGTCCTCCAGGACCAGGTCCGTCGGCGGTTCGTCGCCGGGGAAGTCGATCTCGGGCTTGGTGGGCTGGCTGCTCATGCGGTGCCTCCTGTGACGTCGGGGTGGGCGGTGCTGCTGGGGTGTGCGGTCGTGCTGGGGGTGGGTCAGTACGCGGCGAGGATGTCGATCACGAACACGAGGGTGTCGGTGCCGGCGATCTTCGGCGGGCTGCCGGCCTCGCCGTAGCCGTCGGCAGGCGGGATGACGAGCAGCAGTCGGCTGCCCACCTTCTGACCCTTCAGGCCGGTGTCCCAGCCCTTGATGACCTGGCCCTGGCCGAGCGGGAACTCGAAGTAGGGCTGCTCCGGGCGGTTCGCGCTGGAGTCGAAGACGCTTCCGTCCTTCCACAGTGCCCCGGTGTAGGCGACGCGCACGGTCTGGCCGTCCTTGACGGCTGCGCCCGCACCCTCGATGAGCGGCTGCACGACGGTCTTCGTCGGGGCCTTCGTGCCCTTGGGCACCGTGATGGTCGCTGGCTTGCCCGGGTTCATCGTCACGGTGGGCAGGCCGGCCTTCGGGGCGACCTCCTGGCCCTTGGCCTCGGTCAGGATCGGCGAGGCGCCGAGCACGTCGATGACGAAGACGACCGGGTCATCCTTGGTGATGCCGAGCTGGCTGTTGCCCTGGTCTCCGAAGGCATCGGCCGGGGTCGAGGTGATGATGACGCGAGAACCGATTTTCTGGCCGGGAATCTGGTCCCGGAAGGACTTGAAGAGGTTCTTGTCACCGAGGTCGAGGCCGACCGGCCCCTGCTCCCACGTGCTCGTGGCGACCTTGCCGTCGGTGCCGTTGACGATGACCGCCTGAATCGAGACGAGCTCGTCCTTGCCGACCGCGGCGCCGGTGCCCTCGGTGACCACCTTGGACTCGGTCTTGGTCACGGTCACCGGCGCATCGACCGTGACGGTGGGCTTGGTCTTGGGGTCGGTGCCCGACACCTTCACCGCGGAGATGGCTGTGGAGCTGGGGGTCTCTGCGCTCTGTCCACCGCATGCGGTGAGGGTGAGCGCGGACGCCAGTGCGCCGGCGGCCAGGAGGGTGGGGAGGCGACGTGCCACGAGGGTGAACCTTCGGTCGGGGACGTGGGGAGGTGCCGTGCGAGGGGCACGGCGCCGGACAACAGCCATCCACGATAACTGCGCCTCATGGGAAGTCGCACATCGTGACCTGTGAGAACACTGCACGGCTCAGCCGGTCATGCCCTCGATGAGGCGTTCGACCCGTGGGTCGACGGAGAGGAAGGGGTCCTTGCACAAGACGGTGCGCTGCGCCTGGTCATTGAGCTTCAGGTGCACCCAGTCGACGGTGAAGTCGCGCCGGTGCTCCTGCGCGGCCCGGATGAAGTCACCGCGGAGTTTGGCGCGGGTGGTCTGCGGTGGGCGCACCTTGGCCTGGAAGACCTCGGGGTCGGAGACGACGCGTGCGATCCGACCGCGCCGCTGGAGGAGGTAGAAGAGCCCTCGCGCCCGGTCGATGTCGTGGTAGGCGAGGTCGATCTGGGCGAGCCGTGGGTGCTCCAGGGCCAGCCCGTGACGGGTGGCGTAGTCATCGAGGAGCCGGTGCTTGATGACCCAGTCGATCTCGGTGTCGACGAGGGAGAGCGTGTCGGTCTCGACGGCCCGCAGGGTGCGGTCCCACAGCTCGAGCACCCGTTCGTGCAGCGGGTCGGTTGCGCCTTCACGTGCGACGAAGGCGGCGGCCTTGGCGTGATACTCACGCTGGAGATCGAGGGCGGAGAGCTGCCGGCCGTTGGCGAGGCGGACCGTTGCGCGTCCGGTGAGGTCGTGCGAGATCTCGCGGATGGCTCGGATCGGGTTCTCCAAGGTGAGATCGCGCATGACGACCCCGGCCTCGATCATCCGCAGCACCAGATCGCACGATCCGACCTTGAGCATGGTGGTGGTCTCACTCATGTTGGAGTCACCGACGATCACGTGGAGACGGCGGTAGAGCTCGGCATCGGCGTGCGGCTCGTCGCGGGTGTTGATGATCGGACGGCTGCGGGTCGTGGCGGAGGACACTCCCTCCCAGATGTGGTCGGCGCGCTGGCTCACCGCATACGACGCTCCCTTGGACGTCGTGACCAGTTTGCCTGCGCCGCAGGTGATCTGGCGGCTGATGAGGAAGGGCAGAAGCGTGTCCGCGATGGCGGCGAACTCCCCGGCCCTCCGAACGAGGTAGTTCTCGTGACACCCGTAGGAGTTGCCGGCGGAGTCGGTGTTGTTCTTGAAGACGTAGATGTCTCCTGCCACGCCGTCCTCCCGCAGCCGCTGCTGGGCGTCGACGACCAGGCCCTCCACGATCCGCTCTCCAGCGCGGTCGTGCGCCACGACGTCCCGGATCCGGTCGCACTCGGCGGTGGCGTATTCCGGGTGGGACCCGACATCGAGGTAGAGCCGTGACCCGTTGGTGAGGAAGACGTTGCTGGACCTCCCCCAGGCGACGACCTTGCGAAAGAGGTAGCGCGCCACCTCGTCAGGGGTGAGAGTGCGCTGTCCGCCGGTGGAGCACGTGATGCCGTACTCGTTCTCGATGCCGAAGATCCGGCGGCCGAGGGCGCTCACTGCGACGAGCCCTCCTGCCCGGGACGCTGCGTCTGCGGGTTCGTCGAGACGTCGCGGGGGCTCTCCGAGGTGGCGTCGGCCTCAGCGGCCGAACCGGCCGCTGCCGCCGCGTCCATGTCCTCGCCGCTGGGGACGTCGTGCGTGGGGTCGGTGCTGCTCAGCAACTTGCCGAGGAGTGTGCCGCTGATCCGGCGGAACGTGCGTCGCGGCCTGTCCCGGTCCAGGACGGCCACCTCCAGCTGTTCGGGGGCCAGGTCCCGGTTGTCCCCGCCAGCGGGGTCCGTACCCAGCAGATGCACGGCCAGGGTCAGCGCCTCGGAGAGGTTCATGCCCTCACGCCAGCCCTCCTTCAGCCCGGTCTCGATCACCTCGGCCCCCCCGCCCATCGCGACGAAACCGTGCTCGTCGGCCACCGAACCGTCGTAGGTCAGCCGGTAGATCTGGTCCATGTCCTGCGTGACCCCCACCTCGGCGACGACGATCTCCACCTCGTAGGGCTTGGACTCCTGGGTGAAGACCGTGCCCAGGGTCTGCGCATAGGCGTTGGCCAGGCCCCGCGCGGTGACGTCGGAGCGGTCGTAGGAGTAG
>JBDSNZ010000194.1:0-19395 GCA_039915055.1 Ornithinibacter sp. | reverse complement strand
CGTGGGGCCGGCCGCATTGAGCCTGATCCTTGGTGTCGGCGCGCTCGGTGGCGTCCTGGGAGCGGTGACCTTTGGGCGTGTGGTGGCGCGATTCGGTCTCGGCCGCAGCTCTGCGGTGGCCCCGCTGACCTTCGCCTTCGGGCTGCTCATCTACCCCACCGCGACGGGCGGCCCTGTTGTGGCAGCCCTTCTGATGCTGCTCGCAGCGGTGGTCTCCACCGTGGGGATCGTGTGGGCAGACATCGCTCTCGGCTCGGTCTTAGCCCAGGAGGTACCTGATGCCATGCGGGCCCGCGTGGCAGGCGCCTACCGCACGGTCAACTACGGCGTGCGTCCCTGCGGTGCCGTGATCGGAGGTGTCATCACGACGGCCATAGACCCTCGAACCACCTTGCTGATCAGCGCCTTGGGAGCCATGGTTGGGGCGGCGTTGAGGCTACGGCGACCCATCCTGCGACTCGCCCTGGAGGACACCTGATCCCGAAACACCAGGTCGCAATAGCGACGGCCATGCACGTCGACTGAGGACTGCAACCCCGATAGCCGCAGCATCACCCGAGGTGGTAACACCGCCTGCTCCATCCGGGGCGCGGCAGAAGAGGGCAACTGGTTTCATTGGGCTCCAGCCGCAACTGGCGACGGCACAAGGGAGACAGTCCGGTGAGGCACTTGGATGGAGTTGGTCTCGGCGTCCTCATGATCGGTGCCGGTTTGGCGTTCTTGCCGTTACCGACGCCCTGGATTGGCCCTACGCGGGGGTCGTGTGTTGGGTCCTGCCGTCCGCTGGCTTGATCCTCCGCGGTTTAGGCCGCAGGGCGGCCAAGCTGTCGGGCGGGTAGGGACGGGAGCCGTCAATGCGGCATTTGCGGACGAAGCCAACGAGCGGTTGACGCCTCGTCCGCGAGTCCTTGGTGTCGCCCGTCAGGCGAACACAATGAACACGACGAGCAGGATGCCGCCCAGCGCGTACCAGGGCAGCCCCCTGCGAAAGCCTCTCCATGAAGCTGGTCTGAGTGTTCCGTCCAGCGGTCCGCCGTCGGTGCCCTTGTCCAGCTCGGACTGGCGCGCGTCACGAGTGATGCCGACGCCAAGCAATGTGAAGCTGAGAATGAGTAGCAATCCGGGAACCACGAGGCCATCTTGACAGCCTCGACCATCGCGGCAGAAGCGTGCGTTTCATGCCAGCATCGTCGCCATGCCGCAGTCCCTTGGAGAGCCACCTGGCTATCGATCTCGACATCAAGAACCAGGCTCTCAGCCAACTCTCGAACGGGCTCGGAGAGGCGTACGGCGGCGGCGACCATTTGGACCACCCGAATCGCGACATGAAGGAACCATCTGGCGCAACCGCGTGAACATTTTGAGCGGTTGGCTTCTTGGATTTGGGCTATTTCTGTTCGTGAGCTATTTGGATCCACTCAGTGTGTACACCTCTACGCAGGCCAGCGATGGTGCTGGGCTGGATAGCGAAATGGTGCTGATCCACTTTTTCTTTGCGACTCTGAGCGTGGGCGGCTTCGCACTCTGGGCAGTCCCTCTCGTCCGCACAGCCCCCGGGTTCGTGCAAGTGCGTAACCCCGCAACAACGTGGACACTCCCAGCAGCAACCCTCGAGAGCTTGCGAGAGGGAATCATGTTCCCTCAACTGACCTTTCGAGAGCGCACCGTTCGTCTATGGGGTCTGGAGCGCAGCGTGGCTGACACGATCCGGGGACATATCGTCGTGCCGATCCCAGAGCCCGCCGCCGGTGTCATGCCGGCTGTCAGCTACGGCGTCAAGAGATCCCTCCACCCTGCTCTGGCTGTGCTTGCTGCCCTTTGGATCGCGGTTACCGTGCTCGGATTGCTAGCCGCGAGAGTCTGACGCCCTCCGCCACCAGTCGAGCGATGAAGCACACCATCCGCGGCAGAAGGGGAAGCATCGTCGCTAGTGGCTTGTGGCCCACCAGCCGGCCGAGAGCGCTCTCTCCCATTCGTCGTCGGTCACGAACAGCAGGCCAGCGAAGCAGCCATTCTGGTCGTGGTCGAAGCCGATGGCGGTGCTGATGGGTTCCAACTCGAGACCTATGAATCTCACGACGCAGTGGTTGACCCCAGGGCCGTAGAAGCAGGCCACGACACCGGGGTGGTGATGCTCCAGCACATGCCCCTGTCGGAGCAGTGCTGGGTCGAAGACGTCTTGGTCGTCACGCGCCCCGGCGTGCAGGACCCGTTGGCCGATCTTCACCTCGGAAGCGCGTAGGTGCCGCATCCACAGATTCTGGCACCACCCAGGGGCTGAGCCACCGCCCGCGAGTTCTCGTCTCGAGCGTCACCTCCAACGTGCGCACCGGTCGCGGCATGTCCGGTAAACGCCTCACGCTGATGAGGAGGTCCTGCGGGAAGCGGCCGGGGCGAACTGCTGTGAGGGAGATGCACCGACAGCGCGCCTGACGCGCGCGGTCTCACTCAGTTCGTGGTTCCAACCTTGGAATGGGGCAGCAAGACGAAGATGAGCAGGGAGGCGCCGAAGCAGGCTCCTGCGACGGGCACACCGACGGACTCACTGAGGCGGGTGATGGGTGTGTTGATGACCCAGTGCTCGACGAAGATCGAGCCGGCTCCGAGGGTGAGGGCGACAAGGATCGCGTTATGGCCCAGCAACAAAGTGGCCAGGACCGTGGTTGCTGACAGGAGGAACAGCCAGGCGACGATTCCGTTCGCGCTGCTCACCACTGCGAGGCAGATCGCGCCCAAGAAGACGGACAGGGCGACAACGGCCGCCCGGATCATCTTCAGGGGTCGCGCCCGGGAGAAGGTCCTTTCCAGAAGGCCCATGGAGTCGTTCAGCGGCAATGCGGCAACGACGACCAGGCCAAGCGCCAGCAGCCAGATGGCCTGTACGGGGGTCCGCGACCCGACGCTGAGAGTCAGTGTTCGGGTCCAGAGGATGAGCGCGCACAGCACCGCGACTGCCAGGAGCGTCTCGGGGAGGCGGTACGCCTTGGTCCACGTGATCATGGCAGAGGGCATTCGTTGAGGCGGCGGTTGGCGTCCTGCACGTCAGCTGGTGCAGGTCCGGTGGGGCCTTCCGGGAGCGCGAGCTGCTGGCCGATCCAGGAGCTCACCACGGCCGCGAGGTCGAGGTACTCGTCGGCGGTCTGCGCCGTGTACAGCGCGGCGCAGAGGCGCGGCTGAGCGAGCGCGTCGAGCAGCGCGGCTTCAGGCAGGTGGTTGCGCGTCAGAGAGGACAGCTCGATCGGCAGCTGGGTGACGCCGGGGCCGAGGGCTCGGCCTGCGTCCCCTCGGGCGACGGCGTACTCGCTCGGCAACGCCAGGCCTGAAGCGGCCAGCGCGGAGCTGGCCTGCGCGAGGTCGCGCTGAGCGATCGTCAGCAACCGTTCAGTGCGCGCGGGCCCGCACACTCGGGGGCTGGAACCGACGCACACGGTCGCGGCCTGCGAGGGCTGAAACTCCTGCGCGGGGGAGCCGACGCTCAGGCTCAGCGTGGTGACCAGCGGCAGGGTCAGGGCGGCCAGCACCGCGGGTCGCGCCCTTGGTCGACCGCGGTTCGTGGTCAGGGTCAGGCCGGTGAACAGCAGCAGGATCGAAACGTTCACGCCGATGCTGACCAGGGCCCGCGACGGGGTGCGGTCCAAGCCGACCATGGTGCCCGTAGTCGTGGCCACCTGCAGCGCCCTGACCCCCACGCCTGTGGGAAGCGTGGCCACAATCACCACCACCGCGGCCAGCACCGGCGCCAGGGCCCCACGGACCATGCTGCCAATCCATTGGCCCACCGCCAGCGCGGCGGCGTACGCGAGCACCGTCTCGGGCACGATCCACCCGTCCGTCGGTGCGATGCCGCCGGAGCCGACCGCAGTCGCCACCACACCCACCCAAGCCGTCGCGGTGAGAATCATCGTCCACGCCAGCGCGGCCCCCGGCGGCACCAAGGTCACACCCCAACCACGAGAGCCGCTGCGGCCCACCACGGCCAAGGTCGGGTGCAGCCGCCTGGAGGCGTCGAACGCTGCGATCGCGGCAAGGACCGGTGTGTAGAAACCGACGACCACCGCCGCGTTACGCAGTCCCCAGTCGGCATCCAGGTACCACTGGTGCTCCGGCACGAGGGTGAGCAGCAACAACGGGCCGAGCGTGACAGGCACGAGCAGCCCAGCCCCACGCCGCATCCACAGCCGTAGCGGGTTCACCCGTTTCGACCGCGCTCATCGGCCAGCAGCTTCATCAGACCCGCTTCGATGTCGGACCCGGCCCGGTCCGCCCCGTCAGCGGTCGGCGCGGCCAGCGCCTCGAGCTCGCCGACCGTACCGGAGAACAGCAGACGGCCCTCCTCGAGCACCAACACGCGCTGGGCGACGTCCTTGACGTCCTCCACGACGTGGCTGCTGAACAGAACCGTGCTCCCCAGCTCACGGATGAGGCTGACCATCCCACGCCGCTGCTCGGGGTCCAGCCCCGTGCTGGGCTCGTCCAGCAGGAGCACGTCCGGCTCGCTGACCAACGCCTGCGCCAGGGCCACCCTGCGCACCATGCCCCCGGAGAGCCGCTTGAGCTGCTCGTCAGCGCGTGCGCTCAGGCCGACCTGCTCGATGACCACGTCCGCCCGCGAACGCGCTCGGTTCCTGCCCAGCCCACGGGCCCACCCGATGAAGCCGACCACCTCACGAATGGTCATGTTCGCAGGGAAGGCGGCCTGCTGCGGCATCAGAGCGACGTGCGGAAGCGCAGCCCGGCGCTGCCTGAACCGGTAGGGGTCCAAACCCATCACCCGCACGCTTCCCGAGCCTGGCTCCAGCGCTCCGGCCAGGATGCTGAGCAGCGTCGACTTCCCCGAACCGTTGACCCCAATCAACGCCGTCGTCCCCCTCTCCAACGTGAGGGACACACCATCCAAGGCAGCCCGGTCGCCGTAAGAATGCGCGACGTCCAACACCTCGACCGCGGGCCCAACGTGACTGCGCAGGTCGGGGTCGTTCATGCCGTGAAGTATGCCCATCCGCTTGGACACCGGCGGACGCCCCACGCCGCCACCCCAAAGGCGGCACGCGTCGACACCACCCGGAAGGCTCCCGACTTGGTTCGAGGGACTCGAGCCGACCTCGCATCCGCCGTCGAGCAACATCCGCTATTCGGCAGTTGAGGATGGATCGGTAGGTCAACCGTCGGTGCGAGCTTGACGCGCATGGTTCCGGTGGTGCCCACTGCGAGCGTTGACCACCGACGATGGCGAGAACAGCACCCTGTCCATGAACCGAGCCTTTGTCCGATGTGATATTTCCGCGTCGGTACTTCGCGCCCGCGCCGGAAACCGAGAGCCGCCGATCTCGCTCCTTGGTCTGGCCCAGTAACAATCTCGAGCAAGACATACGCCACACACCTCTTTCATTCTGGTCGGGTCGGTGGTCACTCGCCGTGGTTCTGGGGTCTTGGGGTGTGTGACGATGACGCTGCACAAGTTGTCGGCGGGTTCGGGGTATGAGTACCTCACCCGCCAGGTCGCCGCGATGGACTCGACCGAGAAGGGAGCGCTCGCGTTGGCGGACTACTACTCGGCGAAGGGTGAGTCCCCTGGTCGCTGGGTCGGCTCGGGGCTGGTTGGGATCGACGCGCTGGAGGTGGGCGACGCCGTGACCGCCGAGCAGATGCGCAACCTGTTCGGCAGCGGGCTTGACCCACTGACCGGTGCGCCGCTGGGGGCGGCGTACCGGGTGTACGCCCGCGAGGGTGTCGCCGGGTTCAATGCGGAGGTGGACCGTCGCCTCGCGGAACGTCATGGCGCCAAGGGCTTGGTCGAGCCAGCGACGTGGCTGGCCCAGAGCGCCGCCGTGCGCAGCGCGGTGGCCGGAGAGTTCTTCATCGAGGAGCGGGGGAGGGCGCCACGTGATGCTCGGGAGTTGGCGGGTGCGGTGGCCCGGTACTCGCGCCCGTGCCAGAGCGCGGTGGCTGGTTTCGACCTCACGTTCAGCCCGGTGAAGTCGGTGTCGGCGTTGTGGGCGGTCGCCCCTGGCGAGGTCGCGCGAGCGATCGAGGCGGCGCACGACGCAGCCGTTGGGGATGCGCTCGCGTTCATTGAGCGTGAGGTGCTGTTCACTCGCGAGGGCAAGGACGGGGCCCGTCAGGTGGAGACCCGCGGGCTGGTCGCGGCGGCTTTCACCCACCGCGACTCCCGGGCCGGGGATCCGGACCTGCACACCCACGTCGCTGTGGCGAACAAGGTTCAGACCGTGGAGGGAAGGTGGCTGGCGATCTACGGGCGGGTGCTGCACCAGCACGTTGTTGCTGCGTCGGAGACGTACAACACGGCGATCGAGCGCCACCTCGGCAGGTCGCTGGGGCTGCGTTTCGAGGACCGGACTGGTGGTGAGGGGGAGCGCAGGCCGGTGCGGGAGGTGGTGGGTGTCGATCCGAGGTTGTGCGAGCAGTGGTCGCGTCGGCGGCGGGACATCGTGGTCCGGCAGGGTGAGCTGTCTGGGGACTTCCAGCGCACCCATGGGCGCCCGCCGATGCCGGTGGAGGAGATCGCGCTGGCGCAGCAGGCCAACCTCGAGACCCGCGGGGCCAAGCACGAGCCGAGGTCGCTGGGGGAGCAGCGCGCCACGTGGCGGTCCGAGGCGGTTGACGTGCTCGGGTCGCAGTCCGCGATCGACGAGCTGGTGGTCGGCGCACTCCGCCCCGCGGCCCGCCCAATTGAGCGTGTCTCGGCAGCGTGGATCCACGACACCGCTAAGCGGGTGGTGGCCGAGGTTGAGGCGCGCCGCGCGACCTGGCAGGTCTGGCACCTGAGGGCCGAGGCGCAGCGCCAGGTCCGCGGCGTGGACCTCGAACCGAACCAGGTTGCTGAGGTTGTGGGGTGGGTCATCGACGCGGCGAGGGAGGAACTGTCGCTGAACCTCACCCCCGATCTGGACGCCGTTGCCGAGCCGGCATCGCTGCGCCGCAAGGACGGCACCAGCGTCTACCGGCACACGGGGCGCGACCACTACACCAGCCGGCGGGTGCTCGACGCCGAGCGGCGGATCACCGCGGCCGCGGGCCGAGACGACGGTGCGGCGATCGCCCAAGAGGACGCGCAGCTGGGCGTGCTCGACGCTTCGATACGCGGGGTGCAGCTCAACCGCGGACAGGGAAACCTCGTCGTGGCACTGGCCACGAGCGGGTGCCGGGTGCAGCTCGCCCTGGCCCCGGCGGGGTCCGGGAAGACCACGGCGGCGAAGGTGCTGGCCGGCCTCTGGCGTGACCACGTCGGAGTGGTGGTCGGACTCGGACCCTCTGCAGCGGCCGCGCGTGTCCTCTGGGAAGCGGCCGGCATCCCCTCCGAGACCCTGGCCAAGCTCGTCCACGACCTCGACCACGATCGCCGCTCGTGGCTCACCGACGCGATCGGACCCGGCACGCTTGTCGTCCTGGACGAGGCCGGAATGGCCGACACGCTCACCCTGGACCGGGTCATCACCCACGCCGTGGAGCGGGGTGCGTCGGTGCGGCTCATCGGGGATGACCAGCAGCTCGCCGCCGTTGGCGCCGGCGGTGTGCTCCGCGACATCGCCACCACCCACGGCGCGGTACGCCTGGAGGAGGTGGTCCGCTTCGCCGACCCCGCCGAAGCCCAGGCCACCCTGATGCTGCGGGCCGGGGACCCGTCCGCGCTCGGGTTCTACCTCGACCGAGACCGGGTCCACGTCGGGGACCTCGCCACCAGCGTCGACGCCGTGTTCGAGGCCTGGGCGGGCGAGCGCGCCAAGGGGCGGGACTGTCTCATGCTCGCGCCAACCCGCGACCTCGTCGCCGCCCTGAACGCCCGGGCGCGCGCCGCCCGCCTGGACGGGCGCGCACCGGTCTCCGAGGTGCTGCTGTCCGACGGTGCTCGCGCCTCCGCCGGAGACGTCGTCATCACCCGTCGCAACGATCGCCGCTTGGGTGCCAGCGGCAGCGACTGGGTGAAGAACGGCGACCGTTGGACCGTCACCGGCATCCGCGAGGGCGCACTCACGGTGCGCCACCTGGGTTCGCGGTTGCGGACGACGTTGCCTGCTCAGTACGTCGCCGCTCACGTCGAGCTCGGGTATGCCGCGACCGTCCACACCGCTCAAGGAGTCACCGCCGACACGGTGCACGGCATCGTCACCGGGCAGGAGTCTCGACAGCTGCTCTACACGATGCTCACCCGCGGACGGCACGAGAACCACGTTCATGTGCCGCTGGCAGGCGACGGGGAGTCGCACCTGCTCCCACTGACCGAGACCACAGCGCCTGCAACAGCGACCGAGGTCCTCGAAGGCGTGCTTGCCCGTGACGGTGCGGCAGTGTCAGCGACCACGACGCGCGCCCGGGCGGAGCGCCCTGCGGCTCAGCTGCACGACGCCGTCACCAGGTATGAGGACGCCCTGCTCGCAGCGGCTGAGGAGCACCTCGGTGGTAGCTGGAGCGACCACCTCGCGACCAACGCCGACTTGTTGGTCGCCGGCCTGACGGGGGCGCCGGCGTGGACCACGCTGAGGGCCCACCTCGCCCTGGCCGAGGCAGGGGGCCGCAACGCCGTCGATGAGTTGACCCGCGCGGTGACCGGCCGGGGCCTCGAGGACGCGCAGGACCCCGCCGCGGTGCTGCTCTCCCGCCTGGGCTCCGGGATGTCGCCCGGCCCCCTTCCCTGGCTGCCCGCCATCCCCACTGCCCTGGCCACCGACCCGGGCTGGGGTCGATACCTCACCGCCCGACAGGACCAGGTCAACGCGCTGTCCACGCGCGTGCGTGACAAGGCGAGCACCGACCCGCCGTGGGCCGCACCGATCGCCGCTCACCTCACCCCCGACCTGCTCGCCGACCTCAGCCTCTGGCGCGCCGCCCGCGGCGTCGACGACGGCGACCGCCGCCCGCTCGGGGCACCACCGGCGGGCGGTGGCGCGCCAGCCGCGCACTGGCGCGGCCTCGCCCAGCGCGTCAACCACAGCTACCCCGACGCGATCCGACACTGGGAACGCCTCATCCTCGAACACGTCGGCCACCGCGACGACTTCACCACGCAGATGGCCGAACGACTCGACCGCTTCCAGCGCGCCGGGGCTGACGTGCCGACCCTGCTGGCACAGGCGGCATCCGCGGGGCCTCTGCCCGAAGACCACGCGACCTCAACACTGTGGTTCCGGGTCCTGGACCCCCAGGGCACCGCCGCCGAGGCCGCGGCCATAGCAGCGCCCACCCCTGCGAGGAGCAGACGCCCCGAGGACCTCCGACCCCCTCCCGGGCCCACGACCCCAACCATCGGCCGCTAACCGTCCAGTCTCGTCACTGGACCGAACGCGCAAACTCCTGCAGGTCAGCCAAGGCGGTAGCCGCGCGTCGACGGACGGTGCGAGCGGAGGCGTCCTGCTGATCCGCCACCATCTGCGCCACCGACGGAGTCGTCAGCCCACCCCTGCCGCGCTTGGCTGGCGCGCCCATCCGGGCGGCCTCCCAGGCCACGTCGAGCAGAAGCTGCCGTTGGACGGGGGACAGTGCGCCTCTCTCGCACGCCACGTCGAGAAAGTCGGTCAGCTCCCGCTCCGGATCAACCTCGACCCCGCCGCGGGCCGCGGGTCCTTCAGGCACCGACCCCATCGGGATCGCACAGGCCCACGCTCGGTCGCGGCGCCAGGCCGCATCGCCCACGCCCAGGTCAGCCATCACCTCCCGCCGGGCCCGTACCAGCAACGTCGCCGCGACCCGACGGCCGGGCCGCCCGTCGTAGGCGTGCACCGCCAACCAGAGCTCGCGGGCCACGTGGGCGTCGATGTCGGGGGAGAGGTCCGCGAGCTGACGGGCCACAGCGACCGCCCCAGGGACCAGCAGCCACGTCATCACCGAGATGGCGTTGACGTCCGTGGCGGTCATCCTCGCCAGCGCACCCAACACCTCGTCACACGCCGACGGTGATGCCGGTCGCATCCACTGCGGCAGATCCAGGACGTCAGAGACCACCGCCAGCGACGGCTCGATCGCCCCCCACTCTCCCCAGTGCTCCCTGGCCCACCTCATCGCGGGCCGCTCAACGGTGTCCACACCAAGACAGGTCGCCACATTCATCGTCGTCTCCTTCCACGCCGGGTCCTCGAAGCGCAGACAGTGACAGGACAACGTCCCCGGTTTCGTCTCCCCCCTTCGCACCCCCTCACCGTGGAACGACCATGCCTGGAGGTAATGTCGGGGGTCGTGACCGCCAAGTACCCCGGGTATAACCGCAGGTCAGGGCACCTGCCCACGAAACGTACCTACAACGTCTCCCCCTTCGTACCCCCCTCCCAGAACAACGCTCCTCCCCAACCGGTGCGTCAGTCGACGTCCCAACCAATTTCGGGGCATTTCCGCAGGTCAGAGGAAGGTCCCCAGGAAAGTTCAAAGTTTCCTGGCGTCGGGGCTTGCCAGCGGCCAGATTCACGCCAATGTCGCCAAGACAACGCTGGGTGCGGAGCTCACCGTGGCGCCGACGAGCGGGTCGCTCGGCCCCCCGATGGCCGGATCGCCACCGGCGGCCAGGTGGCTGAGACGGACCGGGACGGTCCTTCTCGGCCGTTTGGGTGGGCGCGTCGTGGAACGTCAGATTTCGGACACCCAGGTTGATGATGCGTCCCGTGAAAGGTGACTTTTGACCGGCCTCCACGTGGCCGTATACCTCGGAAGACCTCGAGCTCACGCGGGCGACGGTCACATCTGTTGGTCAGCACCACTTTCACTCTCCGCCAGTGCGGAGAGGCGTCTCGCAATCTCTGCTGGTCGATCGTCGGCGACATGCTGGTAGCGCATGGCCATGGCGGACGTTGAGTGGCCGAGCCGGTCCATCAGTTCGCGGGTGGTGGCGCCTGCGTGAGCGGCAAGGGTCGCGCCGGTGTGGCGGAGATCGTGCCAGCGGAGATCGGGCCGTCCTGCGGCCAGGCGGGCCGGCTTGTAGACCTTGTACAGACTCCCGTGGTGCATGTGCTGACCATCGGTGTTGGGGAACAGCAACCCATAGGGTCCCCGTTGTGCGTGGGAGCAGAGGTGCTCCTGGATCCGCGGGATGAGGTGTGGTGGGATGCTCACGTCGCGGGTGCCGGCTGCCGTCTTCGGCGTGCCAACGACAGGCTGACCACCAGGCCAGGTAACCGCACGCCGAACTCGAATCACTCCATGCGCAAGATCAACATCCTTGCGCCTCAACTCGGTGAGTTCCCCGAAACGAAGGGCGCACCACGCGGCGAGGTGCACCATGAGGCGATAGCGCTCGGGCATTGCCTGGGCGATGTGCGTCAGCTCCTCGAGCGTCGCAGGGCGTATCCCGGTTCGGCTGGGTGCTCGGCCAGCACCACGGATTCGGCACGGGTTGGTCGCCAGGAGTTCCTCCTCGACTGCAGTGTTCAAGATGGTACGAAGCAGTGCGTACGCGTGAGCGCGAGCCGTGGGTCGACTCGCCCCGCATGCGGCGTGCCAAGTCCGCACTAGCTCCGGGGTGATGGCGTCGATCGGATCTGGGCCGAAGGTGACAACGAGCGACCGGATGAGGCGTGCGTACTCAGCGCGGGTGCGAGGTTTGAGCTCCCGGGCGACCAGCCATTGGTTCGCATACGACTCGAAGTTCGGGCGCACCGTGGGGGAGCGGGGGACGGGACGCCACCGGTTCTCAGTCATCGCCGCAGACTGCAAACTGAGCCATGCCTCAGCGTCGCCTTTGGTCTGGAACGTGGTCGGAGCGTGGTGTCGCTCTCCGTCCGGGCCGAGGTAGCTCGCTTGGTAGCGGCGCGATGGGAGGCGGCGAAGGTGGCCGAAACTGCGGCGGCTCCCTGTCGATCTTCCACGAGGGGGACGCGCCGAGAGCGGTCCCGCCTTTGACCCGAGCGCAGGACCTGGGTTCACATGCTGTGTCACTGTGACGCCTTCCGTGCAACATACGTGCAACAACGAATGACAACTTGAGGCCACGCCTGTCCACCAGTGTCCGCTGTGTCAGATTGCATCCATGCAGGTCAGGATACCAATATCGCATGAAGTGGCCGGTCAGGGGCGCGCACAGAATTGCCCTGTGAACAAGTTCAAATCCTGTCAGCCCGACTGCACGACAGCGGGCCTGCCGGATCGACGAGAGTCGGGTCCGCAGGCCCGCTGTCTTCGTCACGGGACCAACGTTCGGGGAATCGAGCCGCTCGGTGGCTCAGAGCGTTGCGGCCATCCGGCGCACCGCGTCGGTGAGCACCTCGGGGGACGTCGCGAAGTTGAGTCGTGCGAACCCCCGCCCCTGCTCCGGGGCATATGCGGGACCAGAGGACAGCGCCACCCGTCCTCGCTCGCGGAACACCTGCGCGGGGTCGTCGCCCAGGCCCAGGCCCCGGCAGTCCAGCCAGGCGAGGTAGGTCGCCTCGGGAGCGCGCCACCGGACGTCGGGCAGGTGCTCGGTCAGCAGCGTGCCGACCAGCGCCCGCCGCTCGGCGAGCTCGCCTCGCAGCTGCCCGAGCCACTCCCGTCCGTCGTCCATCGCAGCACAGTGTGCGATCGCGCCGACGTGCGAGGCCCCGTGGGTGTGCACCTCGGGCACCCGCTTCAGGTCGTCCACGGCCTCGGCCCCCGCGACCACGAGGGCGGATTTCAGCCCAGCGAGGTTCCACCCCTTCGACGGGGAGAAGACCGACAGGCCGAGCTCACCACCCGGCACGGTGACGAACGGCGTGAAAGCCGGCCCGCCGGCATACGTCAGAGGTGCGTGGATCTCGTCGGCCACCACCCGCACCCCGTGCTCGTGCGCCAGCCCGGCCACCATCTCGAGCTCGTCACGCGTGTGCACGGTGCCGGTGGGGTTCTGCGGGTTGCACAGCAGGTATGCCGCCCGCTCGCCGTGCGCGGTTGCCTCACGGAACGCCGTGGCCAGGGACTCGGGGTCCAGGCGCCCGGATGCCGTGAGGGGAGCATCGATGCGGCGGCGACCCATCGCGTTGACGAACCCGAAGAAGGAGTCGTAGGCCGGCGGCGAGATGACGACCGGCCCCCCCTCGTCGGTCAACATCCGGAGCAGCTCGGTCGCGCCGATCATGACGTCGGTCACCTGCATGGTCGCACCGGGGTCGATCTCCCAGCCCCAGGCCCACGAGGCGAAGTCCGCGACAGAGGCGGAGTAGCGGGGTGCCCATCCGTAGCCGGTGTCCCCGCGTCGCACTGCCGAACCGACGGCCTCGACGACGGCCGGGCAGGGCGACACGTCCATCTCCGCGACCCAGACCGGCAGCACGTCCGGGGGATAGGCCACCCACTTCACGCTCGTGCGGTGGGCTCTCAGCTCGGCCTCGCCGGCCCCCAGGAGTGACGTCGTCATGTCCTGACCCTAGGTGCTCCCAGCGACCAGCCGGCCGGTGCGCCTAGAGTTGTGCCCATGCCGAAAGGGGTGGACGACCAGGTCGTGAGCGACCGCGTGCTCACGCTGCCCAACGTGCTCTCCGCCCTTCGTCTCGTCGTGGTCCCGGTCTTCCTCTGGGCCATCCTCGACGAACGCGACGCGCTGGCGTTGGTGCTCCTCGCGGCATCGGGTCTCACTGACTACCTCGACGGCAAGATCGCCCGGCACTACGGCCTGGTCTCGAGGGTCGGCGAGATCCTCGACCCCGTCGCCGACCGCCTCTACATCGTCTCGACCCTGCTCGGGCTCGCGTGGCGCGAGATCATCCCGTGGTGGCTCGTCGGGATCCTCTTCGCCCGTGAAGCCTTCATGGCCGTCGTCGTCCTCATCGCGAAGCGCTACGGCTGGATCGGCCTCCCCGTGCACTTCGCGGGCAAGGCTGCCACGTTCAACCTCCTCTACGCGTTTCCGCTCCTGCTCCTGGGCGACGGCGACGGCGCCTGGGCCCGCGTCGCGGAGCCGGTCGGGTGGGGCTTCGTCATCTGGGGCACGGCGCTCTACTGGCTGGCCGGTCTCCTGTATGCCCTCCAGCTCCGTCAGCTCATCGCCTCTCGTGGCACGGTGCCCGCGTGAGCAGGACGGCGACCCAGGACCGACGCCCCGATGAGTCGATGAGTCTGCTCACGACGATGCTCGAGCGCCCGCTGGACCCCGGGTATGCCGCGTCCGCTGACCGGCGCGAGGCGGTCGGGATGGCACGCTCCACGTCCTTGCGCGCCCCCCGCCTCATCGCTGCGACCCTGCTCATGGGCCTGATGATCGGGATCAGCGCCTACAACCTGCGCTCGGACACCACCCCTCGCTCCAAGGCTCGGGCCGACCTGATCACCCAGATCGAGGACCGCCGTGACCAGGTCGACGCGATGGGGGTGCGGGCCCAGAGGCTTCAGGCGGACGTCACCGCCGCGCAGGAGGCCCAGCTGGGCGACCAGTACCTGGTGGCGCGATCGACGGCCCTGGCCATCGTTGCCGGCGGGGTGCCCCTGCGGGGGCCCGGCTTCACCCTGACCCTGGACGACGCCCCCAACATCAACGCCGAGGACCCGACAGCGACGGGAGCAGGCGCCGCGGACCCCCAGGGCCGCGTCGTCGCCAAGGACCTGCAGTTCGTCACCAACGAGCTGTGGGTGGCCGGTGCGGAGGCTGTCTCGATCAACGACAAGCGGCTCACGGCGACGTCGGCGATCAGGTTCGCCGGGTCTGCGATCATCGTCGACTACCGCCCGTTGACCCGGCCCTACGTGATCACCGCGCTGGGCAACCCCGCCGTCTTCCCCACGACCTTCGCCGACGGTCCCGGAGGCTCCTACCTCTCGACGCTGAAGAGCACCTTCGGCATCAGGGTCGACACCGAGGTCCGGCGCGCCCTCAGCGTGCCGGCTGCCGTCGGCCTGTCCCTTCGATACGCCACGACCGGGGATACTGAGAAGGTCACCCCGGTTCCGGGTCCACCTCCCGACTCGCAGGAAGGCCCCCCGTGATCCCCGCCATCGGTCTGGCCCTGGGCATCATCATCGGTCTGGTGCTCCAACCAGCCGTGCCCGTGTGGCTGCAGCCCTACCTTCCCATCGCGGTCGTCGCGGCGCTCGATGCGGTGTTCGGGGCGGTGAGAGCAATCCTCGACGGCATCTTCGACGACAAGGTGTTCGTCGTCTCGTTCCTCTCCAACGTCGTCGTCGCGGCGCTGATCGTCTTCCTCGGCGACAAGCTCGGCGTCGGCAGCCAGCTGTCCACCGGCGTCGTTGTGGTGCTCGGTGTGCGGATCTTCTCCAACGTGGCGGCCATCCGCCGACACCTCTTCGACGCGTGAGGACCCGATGAACGAGGGTCCCATCGCACCACGACCACCACGAAGCACCGGCAGGGCATGGCTCCGGCTGGTGCGCGCCGGGTCGCCGCGCCCGACCCGGGCGAACGTCCTGGCAACGATCCTCGCGGGGCTGCTGGGCTTCGCGATCATCGCCCAGGTGCGGGCCACCTCGATCGAGGGGCTCGACAACCTGCGGGAGGACGAGTTGGTGCGGATCTTTGCCGACGTGGACCGGGACGGTGACCGCCTGGCGGAGGAGATCCGTGGTCTGGAGACCTCGCTCACCCTGTTGCAGAGCCAGTCGACCAACGAGCAGGAGGCCCAGCGCGCCGCGCAGCAGCGCCTCGACGGTCTCGGCATCCTCGCCGGCACCGCGCCGGCCCGCGGCCCGGGCATCGTCCTGACGGTCCGAGACCCCCAGGGAACAGTCTCCGCCCCGGTGATCCTCGACGCGATCCAGGAGCTGCGCGACGCGGGCGCCGAGGCCATCGAGGTCGGGGACCAGCGCGTCGTCGCACAGACGTGGTTCAAGGACGCCGCCGGCGGGGGGCTCTCGGTGAGCGGCAAGACCATCCAAGCCCCCTACGTCATCCGCGCCATCGGCGACTCGAACACCCTTGCAGGCGCGATGGAGATCCCCGGGGGCGTGACGGCCACGGTGCGGCGCGCCGGCGGGGACTCCGACGTCCAGATCCGCGACGTCGTGGACGTGGACGCATTGCTGAGTCTCACCGAGCCTCAGTACGCTCGTCCCGTACCCCCCCAGACCCCCTGACCCGACACACGTCCTGACCCGCACGCACCCCCGCGAACCGCGACCACGAGGAGTGACATGACCGAGCACGAGTACCCCGCCGGACTCCGGTACACCGCAGAGCACGAGTGGATCCGCACCGAGGGCGACACGGTGCGCATCGGCATCACCTCCTTCGCCCAGGAGGCGCTCGGCGATGTCGTCTTCGTGAGCCTGCCCACGGTGGGTGACTCGGTGACCGCGGGCGACACCTGTGGCGAGGTCGAGTCGACCAAGTCGGTGAGCGACCTCTATGCACCGGTGTCGGGGGAGGTGACCGCGGTCAACCCCGCCCTGGACACCACGCCGGAGCTCGTCAACACCGATCCCTACGGTGAAGGGTGGATGTACGAGATGCGCCCCGGTGACCCTGGCGCGCTCGCGACGCTCATGGATGCCGAGGGCTACCGGGGACAGTTGTCCTGACCTGGACCCCGACGACGGCTGGGCAACCGGGTCACACTGATCTAGGGTGACTCCGGCGGTGGCTGTGACTCCTGCAACGCGTTTGACGGAAGGCTGATTCAGAGATGACTGGTGACGAGCGCGAGGACCCTCGCGGCGGCGTTCCCGACCCCACGACGATGCGCCTCCAGGCGGTCGGGGGCGCCGAGACGGTCGAGCCCGTCTCGGAGAGCGACCACGTCCTGACCAAGGCCGACCACGCCACGGTCGAGGCGCTGCGTCCGGGAACGGCGCTGCTCGTGGTGCTGCGCGGTCCCAACACCGGGGCGCGGTTCCTCCTCGATGACGACGACGTGATGTCTGGTCGCCACCCCGACAGCGACATCTTCCTCGACGACGTCACGGTCTCGCGCAAGCACGCTGTCTTCACCCGCACGGACGACGGCTTCGTCGTGCGGGACGTGGGGTCGCTGAACGGCACCTACGTCAATCGGGCGATCGTCGAGGAGGCGCGCCTCTCCACCGGCGACGAGGTCCAGATCGGCAAGTTCCGTCTGGTCTTCTACCAGGGTCAGGACTGACGTCCGGCGTGTCCTCTGCTGGGGGGCGTTTCCTCACCGTCGGCGCGGTCGTGCGGGCTGTGGGGGAGGAGTTCCCTGACGTCACGATTTCCAAGGTGCGCTTCCTGGAGTCCGAGGGCCTGCTCACCCCGACCCGGACCCCGTCGGGGTACCGGCAGTTCAGCGAGAAGGACGTCGACCGGCTGCGCTTCGTGCTGCGGGCCCAGCGGGACCGATTCTGGCCGTTGAAGGTCATCAAGGACTCGCTCGAGGCGATGGATCGGGGTCTCGGCAGTCCTGCCGATGCCCCCGACCCTCGGCCGCGGGCTCCGCGCCCGGACCCGGACCCCGCCGTGCCCACCGTGGGACACCTCTCCGCGCCCCAGACGCTGAGGCTGACCCGCGAGGAGCTGGCGAGGTCGAGTGAGCTGGAGGAGGCGGCCGTCGAGGATCTCGTGGACAACGGCCTCCTGCGCCCCGGCGCGGACGGGCTGCACTCCGAGTCCGACCTGCAGGTGGCCCAGGCAGCCGCCGGCCTCGCGGCATACGGTGTCCAGGCTCGCCACCTGAGGTCCTTCCGCACCGCCGCGGACCGGGAAGTGGGTCTGGTCGAGCAGGCGCTCGGCCCCAGGCGCGGGAGTGACGCCGACGAGCACGCGGCGGAGGTCGCCCACCTGTGCCTCACCCTGCACGCGGCGCTCGTGCGAAGTGGGCTCGCCCGCACGACGCGCTGACTCCCGGCCCCGGCGGCGGGGTACGGTAAGCAGGTGAAGTTCTTGGACGTCCTCGGCGTGCGGGTCGAGATGCCCACCAACCAGCCGATCGTGCTCTTGCGCGAGCGTGACGGCGACCGTTACCTGCCCATCTGGATCGGTGCGGCCGAGGCCACCGCGATCGCCTACGCCCAGCAGGGTGTCGTCCCTCCACGGCCGCTGACCCACGACCTCCTCAAGAACACCATCGACGCTCTCGGCCACGCCCTGACCCGGGTGCGGATCACCGAGCTTCGCGACGGGGTGTTCCATGCGGAGCTGGACATCGACGGGGGAGCCGAGGCCGGGGGTACGGTCGTGGAGTCGCGATCCTCCGACGCCATCGCCCTGGCTCTTCGGGCCGGCGCCGACATCGTGGCCGACGAGGAGCTCTTGGCACAGGTCGGTGTCGAGATGAACGAAACCGAGGACGACGAGGTCGAGAAGTTCAAGGAGTTCCTCGACCACGTCTCTGCGGACGACTTCGACACCGAGGCCGAGTCCTGAACCGACGGCACCATCACCCTTGACTTGAGGTCAAGGGTGTGCCAGCGGGTGAGCGACACGCCGATCTCCTTGGTCCGAGGTCGTTGACCCGAGTCACACATGCCCCTAACGTCACACCTGTCACACCGGCCACAGTTGTGCTCGAAGAGGTGACACGGATGTCATTCACGGGCGTACAGTCGGTGGAGCAGCGAGTCGAGGAGGTAGTCGTGGTCTCCACCGGAGAAGCGCGAGCAGGAGGGTCGTCCCGGACGTCCCCGGTTCCCGCGCAGGGTGTGTTGTTCGCCGACGACCTTCCCGAGCTCGACGAGGAGGTCGGCTATCGCGGCCCCACAGCGTGCACTGCCGCTGGCATCACCTACCGTCAGCTCGACTACTGGGCGCGCACCGGTCTCGTTGAGCCGTCCGTGCGCCCCGCGGGCGGGTCCGGCACCCAGAGGCTCTACGGCTTCCGCGACATTCTCGTGCTCAAGGTCGTCAAACGTCTCCTGAACACCGGTGTGTCTCTCCAACAGATCCGTGGCGCGATCCACGTGCTGCGGGCACGCGGGGTGGACGACCTGGCCCAGATCACGCTGATGAGTGACGGCGCCTCGGTCTATGAGTGCACCTCCGACCAGGAGGTCATCGACCTGCTCCACGGGGGGCAGGGCGTCTTCGGGATCGCGGTGGGCAAGGTCTGGCGCGAGGTGGAGGGTGAGCTCGCAGCCCTCCCCAGCGAGCGTGCCGACCACGCGACCCCTGCTGCCCACGCCGACGACGAGCTCAGCGCGCGCCGCGCGGCCCGTCTGGCCTGAGGTCGCGCGCCCCGCCGTCGGGGCGCGAGCGCGAACCCCTGCTAGATTGTGCAGGCCGCTCACACCATGTGGGAGAGTCCTCGTTCTTGCTTGACGGGGCGCCGAAGGGGCAACCTCCCCGGAACCTCTCAGGCGCAAGGGACCACACGGGACAGGCACCTCTGGAGCCCCCGGCCACCGGCCGGTCGTGACAGAGGGGGAGACGTCGTTGTCGTCTGCCCCTCAGGAGCGTCATGAGCACCACCTCCGCCGACCTGCCCGCTTTCGTCGCCCGCCACATCGGCCCGCGTGACGAGGACGTCGCCGCCATGCTCGCCGTCGTCGGGAGGGACTCGCTCGACGACCTCATGGACGCGGCGGTGCCGGACGGCATCCGCG
>JBDSNZ010000141.1:0-6324 GCA_039915055.1 Ornithinibacter sp. | reverse complement strand
GACCGCCACGACACGATCGGGTTCGACCTCGTCGGGATGGTGGTCGACGACATCGTGGTGTGCGGGGCCGAGCCGCTCTTCATGACCGACTACATCGCGTGCGGCAAGGTCGTGCCCGAGCGCATCGCCGCCATCGTCTCCGGCATCGCGGCGGCGTGCGCGCAGGCGCGGGTCGCTCTCGTGGGCGGGGAGACCGCCGAGCACCCCGGTCTCCTGGACCCGGACGAGTACGACGTTGCAGGGGCGGCGACGGGTGTCGTGGAGTTCGACGACGTGTTGGGGCCGCACCGGGTCCGCGCGGGAGACGTCGTGCTGGGCTTGGCCAGCAGTGGGCTGCACTCCAACGGCTACTCGCTCGTGCGGCGCGTGGTGGCACGTGCCGGGTGGGCCCTGGACCGGCACGTCGAGGAGTTCGGTCGCACGCTCGGCGATGAGCTGCTCGAGCCGACCCGGGTCTACTCCGCGGACCTGCTCGACCTCGTGCGGGCGGACGGTGTCGAGGTCCACGCCCTCTCGCACGTCACCGGGGGCGGGCTCGCGGCCAACCTCGCCCGGGTGCTGCCCGAGCACCTGCACGCCCGGCTCGATCGCGCCACGTGGACCCCGCCGGCGGTCTTCTCGACCGTGGGTCGGCTCGGCTCGGTGCCGCGAGCCGACCTCGAGCGCACTCTCAACATGGGGGTCGGCTTCGTCGCGATGGTGCCGGCCGGTTCGGTCGACGCGGCGGCAGCGATGTTGCAGGCACGCGGCATCCACACCTGGCCCATCGGTGAGGTGTCTGAGGCGGCGACCGCTGGGCTCGAGGACGGTGTCGAGGTGGTCCGCGGCGCCAAGGGCGTCGACGGCGGTTCGGTACAGGTGCTCGGCTCGCACCCCACCCCCTGACCACCCACTCCCCGACACACCCACCCCCTGACCCACCCACCCCCTGACCCACCCACCCCCTGACCCACCCCGACACACCTCGACTGACCTCGACTTATTGCGTTCCAGCCACGCAGGTGGGGCCCTTCGGGGCCCCGCCACGTGGCTGGAACGCAATAAGTCGGGAGGGAGGGGGGGAGGGGTGGGGTCGGGGAGGGAGGGGTGCAGAAGTTGAGTACGCAGGCCCATGACGGGGCCCACCCGGCTGGACGAGCCTCGGGGCATGTCCATCGCCGACCGGCACGAGCTCGCCTTCCCCCTCGACGTGGGTTTGGGCGGTGCGCGTCCGCCCGGCGCCCACCGAGAGGGTGACTCCCTGCTCCGCGTGCGCACGATCCGTCGCTGGGCAGTGGGGGTGCTGGCGCTGGCCACCGTGGCGTTGTTCGCGTACGCGGCGGTCCTCCTTGTCGCGATGTCCCTGCTGGTGTTTTTCTGGAACGGGCTGAGCGGCGGGGGTCCCGCGTCCCTGGACGCGGTAGCCGTGGCGCGCTCGCTGGCTCCGGTCCTGCTCGTCGGGTGGTGCAGCGGTCTCGCGTCGAGTGCGGCACTCTCCGGTGGTGAGGTGATCGGCCCCCGGACCGCTGGGATCCTGTCGGGGGCTGTCGGTGTGCTGGCGGGAGGGCTGGTCATGGCCATGACGGACCTGCTCTGAGCGGTCGACCCCCGCGACCGGCCCCTCCGGTCAGGCGATGGTGATCTGCGGCCCGAACAACGCCATGGCAGCGAGGGCCTGCGCGTGGTTCTGGGGAGTGGATCCGGCGCAGGCGTCAGCGACGACGCGCACGGTGGCGCCGGCATCCGCAGCAGGGAGCGCGGTCGAGATCACGCAGCAGTCGGTGGCGACACCCGTCAGGGTCAGGTGTGCATCGTCGCCGACGAGGTCGCGCAGGACCGGCCACTTCCCGAACGTCCCGGCCGTGACGACGTGGTCGGCGACGTCAGCGAGGCCTGGCACCACGGCATACAGCGGGTCGGTGTCGGGGACCAGCGCGAACGGCCACTCCTCGTAGTACGGGGCCCACGACCCGCCGATGCCGGGGTCGGCCACGAAGCGGGTGAGGATCGTGCGGGACGGTCCGTATGCCGTGGCGAGCTTCCTGATCCGGGGCACCGTCGCCGCCCACATCGGTGATCCCCACGGAGAGGTGGCCGGGTCGGCGAAGATTCCCTGGGCGTCGATGACGACGAGCCAGCCGTCCTCCACCGGCACCACGGGCGCGTCCGCGCTCACGCGACGTTCTGCCGGGCCGCCGCCGAGGCGGGGTGCGCGGGGAGGTCCTGCTCCTGGCGGCGGACCGTGCCCCGGCGGGCCAGGTAGGTCACGCCGAACCCGATCACCAGGGCCAGGAGCACGCCGATGTTGGAGTAGGCCCAGTTGCCGTCCCAGTAGGGTGCGCCGTCGCCTTCGGTGACGTAGGTGCCCAGACCGAGCGGCTCCAGGAGGTAGCCCTGCCAGTTGTTCCACGCGGCATCCGCGGCGAAGTTGTTGACGACCAACCCCCAGCCGATCACCGACGCTCCGACCATCGTGCCGATCGACACCCAGTCGAAGGCGCCGTAGCGACCCCGTGCGTCGAAGAGCGCGTCCTCGTCGTAGTCCCGGCGCCGGAGAGCGATGTCGGCGATCATGATCCCCGCCCACGCCGCGAGCGGGACACCGAGGGTGATCAGGAAGCTCTGGAACGGCCCGAGGAAGTCGGCTGCGACGAAGACGACGAAGAACGTTCCGAGGGTGAGGATCACGCCGTCGACGAGCGCCGCCGCAGGGCGGGGGATGCGCACGCCGAGGGAGAGCAGGGTGAGCCCTGAGGAGTAGATGCCCAGGACCGCACCCGAGATGAGGGAGAGGATGACGGCGATGAGGAACGGCACGAGGAACCATGTCGGCAGGATGGTCGCCAAGGTGCCGATGGGGTCGCTGGGGATGCCGTTGAGCACCTTGTCGTCGGAGGCCGCGAGCATCAGGCCGAAGATCACGAGGAGCACCGGGGCGACCGCACCACCGACGGTGTTCCACAGGACGATCTTGCCCCCGGAGGCCTCCCTGCTCTGGTAGCGGGACCAGTCCGCGGCGATGTTGATCCAGCCGAGGCCGAAGCCGGTCATCAGCATGACGAAGGCGCCGATGACGGCCTGCGGCGAGCCCGAGGGGAGGGCCGCCACGGCCGACCAGTCGATCTCCCGAGAGGCGATGATGATGAAGATGATCGTGACGGCGCCGGTGGCCCAGGTGAGCACCGACTGGAGCCGCATGATGATGTGGTAGCCCGCCACCGAGGCGACGACGATGATCGCGGCGACGACGAGGGCTGCAACGACCTTGGTGGTCGTGCCCCCGCTCCACCCCAGCTGCTCGAAGACCGTCGAGGTCGCCAGGACGGCGAGGATGGCCAGCGAGGTCTCCCAGCCGATCGAGGTGAGCCAGGAGATGACGCCCGGCACCTTCTGGCCCTCGACCCCGAATGCCGCCCGCGAGAGCACCATGGTCGGTGCCGAGCCGCGCTTGCCGGCGATCGCGATGATCCCGCACAGCAGGAACGAGACGGTGACGCCCAGGACTGCGACGAGCACGCCCTGCCAGAAGGAGATCCCGAAGCCGAGCACGAAGGCCGCGTACGAGATCCCGAAGACCGACACGTTGGCCGCGAACCACGGCCAGAACAGATCACGGGGCGACGCGGTGCGCTCGGACTCCTCGATGACCTCGATGCCGGTGGTCTCGACACCGAGACGCTTGGTCTCGGCCACAGTGGTCTCGCTCATCAGCAGAGCATGTCAGAACCGCCCACGTCGGTGGTGCACCCGGGTGGGTGAGAAAGCGGGCCGACGGGGTCGGCACGAGGGAAGGTCAGGTCACGATCGCCGCGAACCGGATGACCACGGGTCGTGGTCGTCCTCGTCATCGCGTTCGCGGTTGTCCGTCCTGGCGCGAACGCCGGGGTCGGAGGATCCGTGTAGTTCTCGCTCAAGCGCTGACAGGTCGGTGTCCGGGCTGTAGTACTTCAACTCGCGAGCGACCTTCGTCTGCTTGGCCTTGGCTCGGCCGCGCCCCATGGCGTGACCCCCTCATGCTCTGCCGGGCTGGGCATCACTCGTGGGACGGCCCCGACCTAAGGGGTCATCCCACGTCGCGGAGCGGTCCCGGGAATGGTGTCTGTCGTGACGCCAACGGTACATGAGTCCAGCACCCACTGGTGACGCGGTCTCGCACAGCAAGCCTCGGTGTCGAGGCGGTCCACGTCCTGCGGGTGTTCTGCCCGCTGCGAAGCCGCCTGGCCGCCTCACCCCCGTGGTGGGAGCCAGGGGCGCCGGCCACCGGAGGCGATGCGCTGCTCGGCCAGGCGGTCTGCGGCCACGGCCGGGCTCACCCCGTCGGCGGCGGCCGTTCGGAGCACTTCCAGGGTCGCGTCGAAGATCTTCTCGGTGCGGGCCCGCGCCCGCTCCAGGTCGAACCCGTGCAGCTCGTCACTGACCTGGATCACGCCCCCGGCGTTGACGAGGAAGTCCGGCGCGTAGGTGATGCCTCGTTTGCGCAGCACGTCGCCGGTGCCACCGTGCCCCTCGCTCCCAAGCTGGTTGTTGGCGCCACCGCACACCACGCGGGCCCGCAGGACCCGCACCGTGTCGCCGTCGAGGGCCCCGCCGAGGGCGTTGGGGCTGAAGACGTCGAGCTCGGTGTGCAGGAGGTCGACGACGTCGAGCGCTGGCCGCACGCCCGGGTGCGCGCCGACGACGCGTCGCACCGCCTCGTCGTCCACATCGGCCACGAGCACCTCGGCGCCGTCGTCGACGAGGTGCTCGACGAGCCGCCGCCCGACCTTGCCGACGCCGGCCACGCCGACGCGTCGCCCGCGCAGGGTCGGCTCCCCCCACACGTGCTGGGCGGCAGCCCGCATGCCCTGGAAGACGCCGTATGCCGTGAGCAGCGAGGAGTCGCCCGCTCCCCCGTTCTCGGACGAGCGCCCCGTCGCCCACCGGGTCTCCTCTCCGACGATGTCCATGTCGGCCACGTAGGTGCCCACGTCGCAGGCCGTGACGTAACGCCCACCCAGGGACTCGACGAACCGGCCGTAGGCCCGCAACAGCTCGGGGGTCTTCTCGGTCGCGGGGTTGCCGATGATCACCGCCTTGCCGCCGCCGTGGTCCAGACCGGCGAGGGCGTTCTTGCTCGACATCGCTCGCGAGAGCCGCAGCACGTCGGCCAGGGCCAGGTCCATGGTGGGGTAGGGGTGGAAGCGGGTGCCCCCGAGGCCCGGGCCCAGGGCCGTGTCGTGCAGCGCGATGATCGCGCGCAGCCCGGTGTCAGGATCGAAGCAGAAGGCGACCTGCTCGTGTCCGCTGAGGTCGACGAGGTCGGTTGCCATGCGTCCACGCTAGCCCGAGATCAGCCTCCGGACCCCCTGCTGGCCAGACCGACCACGAGGTTGATCGTGGTCGCGACGATCACGGTGCCGAAGACGTAGGACAACACCGTGTGACCCAGCACGAGGGAGCGCATGCGCGGGGTGCGTAGCGCGGTGTCGGACACCTGGTAGGTCATGCCGAGCGTGAACGAGAGATAGACGAAGTCGGACAGCCGTGGCGGCTGGTCGGTGTTGAAGTCGATGCATCCGGGCTCGACGGCCAGCACGTGCCGGGCATAGCGCAGGGCGTACACGGTGTGCAGGGCCACCCAGCCCGCCGCGACGGCCAGCACGGAGAGGACGGCCTCGAACGTTCTCTCCGAGGACGGAGACTGGCCATCGACGAGCATGACGGCGACTGCGGCAAGGCTGGCGAATGCAGCCAGCACGACGATGACGTCGGTCTCGGTGCGACCTCCTTCCGCTCCCTCGAAGACCGCCCCCGTCTCGTCGGCGTCCAGGCGGTGGGCCCTGCGCAGCACGGGGAGCACGAAGGACAGCGAACCGACCACCCACCCCACGAGCAGCCGGGCGGGCCAGGAGTCGTCGGGGACGGGGACGAGCACCGCGGTGACCACGATCAGGGCCCCGGCGAGGGCAAGGTGGAGGCGCCGTCGTCGCACGAACGCACCCTACCGAGGAGGCCCCCGGCCGATGGGTGTGAGACTGGGTTGGTCCACCACCGCGAGCGTGCAGGAGTGAGTCCGTGCTGAGAGTCGGGTACAAGGCATCGGCGGAGCAGTTCGCCCCCGGCGAGCTCGCGGCATTCGCCGTCCGGGCCGAGGAGCTGGGGCTGGACTCGGTGACGATCTCCGACCACTTCCAGCCCTGGCGGCTCCAGGGTGGGCACGCGCCGAACTCCCTCGCCTGGATGGCGTGGGTGGCGGCGCGCACCGAGCGGGTGCTGCTCGGCACCTCGGTGATGACGCCCACCTTCCGCTACAACCCCGCGGTCATCGCGCAGACCTTCGCCACGCTCGCCTGCCTGGCGCCGGGC
>JBDSNZ010000114.1:0-3833 GCA_039915055.1 Ornithinibacter sp. | reverse complement strand
CTGCCCCGGTCGCCTCGAGGACCTGATCCAGCAGGGTCACGTCTCGCTCGCGTCGATCGAGGTGACTGTCATCGACGAGGCCGACCACATGGCCGACCTCGGCTTCCTCCCCGCGGTGCGCCGCCTGCTCGACGCGACGCCGCAGCGTGGTCAGCGGATGCTCTTCTCCGCGACGCTCGACGCCGGAATCGGTGTCATCGTCAAGCGCTACCTGCACGACCCCAAGACGCACGAGGCCGACTCGGCCCAGTCGCCGATCTCGACGATGGCCCACCACGTGCTGCACGTCACCCCGGACACCCACCTGCCGGTGCTGCTCGACCTCGTCGCGGCCCCCGGCCGCACCGTGGTCTTCACCCGCACCAAGCACCGTGCGAAGAAGCTGTCGCGCCAGCTCAACAGCGAGGGTGTGCCCGCGGTCGAGCTGCACGGCAACCTCAGCCAGAACGCTCGCACCCGCACCATGGAGGCGTTCCACTCCGGTGAGGCTCGCACCCTGGTCGCCACCGACATCGCGGCACGTGGCATCCACGTCGACGACGTCGCCCTGGTGATCCACGCCGACCCGCCGGTCGAGCACAAGGCCTACCTGCACCGCTCCGGGCGCACCGCGCGCGCCGGCGCCTCCGGCACGGTCATCACCTTGATGACCGACGACCAGGTGCGCGACGTCCGCGACCTCACCCGCAAGGCCGGGGTCCGCGCCACCACCACGCGCGTCACTGCCGAGCACCCCCTCCTGCGTGAGCTCGCCCCCGGTGAGCGCACCTTCGAGGGCGGGTATGCCGCTCCCGTCACGGCCGCGTCCTCCGGGTCGGGTCAGCGCTCCGGCAACGGCGGTGGCCGTCGCTCCGGTGGCCGCAGTGGTTCCTCCGCTCCCCGTGGCGGCTCCGGTTCGGGCCGCGGAAACCAGTCCGGCCAGCGCGGCGGCGGCCAGGGCACGGCATCCGGTGCATCGGGCCTGCGCCACACCAGCCAGAGCCCGGCATCCGGCGGTCAGGGCCAGCGCCCCAGCGGTCCGGGTGCGGCATCCGGCGGTCAGCGTCGCCAGGGACCCGGTCCGAGCCGCCCCGGCTCTGCGCGCCCGGCACGCTCCGCAGCGTCGTTCTCGGAGTCCTCGAGCCGCCGCGGCTCCCGCTGACCCCCAACCCACCTGACTTATTGCGCCACAGCCACGCTCCTGGCCCCCTTTCGGGGGCTCGGGCGTGGCTGTGGCGCAATAGGTCGAGGGGGTTTTACGACAGGCCGAGGGCGCGGGACGGGGTGACCCGTGCTGAGCGCTCCGCGTCGAGCCGGTCGACCCCGGCGACCTCGATCGCCCAGCGCACACAGTCGGCCAGCGTCGAGGTGCTCCCGGCGATCGACCCGGTGTCCGCCGTGCGCGCCGTGCCGTCGGTGACCTCCACCGTGAGGGACCCCAGCCGGTAGGTGCCGTCACCCAGACCCGTCGCGGCCATCGAGTCCGAGACCAGCGCCACGGCATCCGGCCCCACCGTCTCGAAAACCATCCGCACGACGTCGGGCGCCACGTGCACGCCGTCGGCGATGAGCTCGACCACCGCCTCGCCGCGCGCAGCCGCGGTGAGCGCCGCAGCCACCGGCCCACCGGCCCGGTGGTGGAAGGCCGGCATCCCGTTGAAGAGGTGCGTCACGAGCGCCGGCGCGGCCTGGAGCCGGGCCACCTCGGCAAGCGTGCGGCCCACCAGCGCGGCGTCGGCGTCGGTGTGACCGACAGCGGGCCGGATGCCGTGTGCCACCAGCGCCCTCACCAGGGCCTCGCTGCCCTCCCGCTCCGGGGCGAAGGTGAGCTGACGGAGAGCACCCGGCGCACCCAGCGAGGCGGCGAGCTCGACGAGCTCCTCGATGAGGGCGGTGTCGGGGTCGCGAAGCTGCAGGGGGTCGTGAGCCCCCCTCCTCGCCTGCGACAGGAACGGGCCTTCGAGGTGGATGCCGGCGAGGGTGCCGTCCGCGACCAGGGGAGCGAGAACAGCGACGCGCTCGTGGAGGTCGACGTTCGACGCCGAGACCAAGCTCGCCACGAGGGTGCTCGACCCAGATGCGCCATGGTGGGCGGCCGCGCGGCGCGACCCCTCGGCATCCAGCCCGAACTCGGCTCCGACTGCGCCATGGCTGTGGATGTCGACGAGGTCTCTCACGACTCAGGACGCTACCGGAGCAGCACAGCGTGGCGGGATACGGTCTGCCCCCATGACCTGGGCCGAGGCAGTGTGGGCGCGCGTGGTGCCGACGAGTGAGCCGCTCACCCTCGCGAGCCGAGACGTCGCGGTCGTGCTCCTGATCGCGGCTGTCGCCGTCCTGGTGCCGGCGTTGTGGCGGGTGGTGCGACTGCTCGTCACCCTCGTGCACGAGCTCGGTCACGCCGGTGTGGGAGTGCTCGTCGGGCGCCGGTTCACCGGTTTCGTCCTTCGCGGCGACATGTCGGGCCACGCCGTGACCGTCGGCCCCTCTCGCGGTCCGGGGCTGGTGGCGACGACGTGGGCGGGTTACCCGGCTCCAGCGGTCGTTGGTGCGCTCGGGGTCTGGCTCGCGGTGCACGGGTGGGCTGCGCCCGTGCTCACCGCCATTCTCGTCGCGCTGGTCGCCGTCACTCTTCGGGTGAGGTCGCTCCTGACCGCGGCCGTCGTCGGTGCGGTCGGCCTCACTGCCGGCGCCCTGTGGTGGCAAGCCGGGGACGCTCGCCAGGCGCAGGTCGTCGTCGGGGTTGGGGTGGTGCTGCTCGTGGGAGCGTGGCGTCACCTCGGAGCGGTGCTCGGCACGGGTCGCGACAGCGGGAGTGACCCTGCGGCGCTCGGCCGGATGACCGGCATCCCGCGTGCCGTGTGGTCGGGCACGTTCGTGATCGTCTGCGCCGCGATGACGTGGGTCTCGGTCAACACCCTGCTGGGTTCCGTGTCCGCCGCGGGGCTAACGTGAGGTCATGGCATACGAATACAAGGTGGTCGAGGTCCGCGAGAAGCTCCTCGGCGGCAAGATGTCGGGAAAGCGGCTCGAGGAGATCCTCAACGAGCACGGGGCGCAAGGGTGGCGCATGATCGACATGACTCCCGGCGACGTCAAGGGCCGGATCGGCCCCGGCGCCACGGAAGGGATGCTGCTCACCTTCGAGCGTCAGGCCTGAGTTGGACGGGCACGGTGCCGCCACGCGGCATACGCACCTGTGCACCACAGCGCCAATGCCACCAGCACCGGCTGGAAGAAGAGCCTGGCCAGTCGAGCGCCATCGCTGTCGAGGCCGAATGCCGGAGTGCCTGTGACGAACTGGCTCACGTTGCCGGGGAAGACCGCGACATAGAATGCCGCCAGCACCCAGCCGACCAGGGGGCGGCGGGCTGACGGTGCGAAGAGCAGCGCCAGGGCGAACGCCAGCTCGACCACGCCACTGACCCAGATCACCCACGTCGGGAACGGCATCCAGCTCGGGACCTGGGCACGGAAGGTCTCGGTGGCGACGAGGTGGCCGATGCCTGCCGTCGCCATGAAGGCCGCGAGCAGCACCCGCACCACCACCTGGGGCACGGTCGCGCCGTGTTGATTGCGCTCGCTCATCCCACCATCCTCACACCCGCGGCCATTTTCGCAGGTGGCCCCGAAACCCCAGTGAGACAAGGGAGGGTTTCCCTTGTCTCACCAGGTATTTCGGGGTGGCCTGCGATCTCCCCGGAGGGTCAGCGGAGGGTGAACGTGACGGTCGAGGTCTGGCCGGTGCTCGGCACGGTGACCGTGATCGTGAACGTTCCCGTGCCCGGCAGGTTGCCGGTGCGCAGGTTGTACTGCCACACACCGTCGGAGAGCGACGGGTTCACGGTGAGGAC
>JBDSNZ010000093.1:0-2637 GCA_039915055.1 Ornithinibacter sp. | reverse complement strand
GCACGATGGGGAGCTGCTCCCACTGACGACCCAACCCGAGGAAGTGGCCGGCGCCGAGCAGCGCCAGGGCTACCAGGGTCATCGCGTAGATGAGGTGATCGTCCATGAAGGGGTTGTTCGCCGGGGGGAGGACCGCGGTCCACATCAGGACCAGGAGCAGAGCACCGGCGGCGGCGGCGAAGCGCATCGCCACACCGGCCATCAGAGCCACACCGATGGCGGCCAGCCCGACCATGAACAGCCAGTCGGCCCACACCGCGCCCGCGAAGCTCTGGTAGAAGTCGGCTAGTGGTCCGGAGGTGGCGTTGCCCAGAAAGCCTTTGGTCGGGGACCCTCCGTTGACCCAGGCGCCCTTGCTGGGCGTCTCGTGGCCCAGCCCGAAGAGCTTGTCCACGAACGCCCAGAGGAAGACCCACCCCAGGCTGAGCCGAAGTGCTCCCAAGACGTAGGGCAGGGCGCGCGAACTATTGATCCGCTTGCTGGTGGTCGTCTCCGGCTGGTGGGTGGCGTCGCGATCCCTGTCGACCTGCGAGCGGCTGAGGGTGCTCATGATGGCTCTCCCGAACTGGCGCCGCCCGGCGCTGACTGCGCCGTGCTGACGAGACAACCCTGTCGGGACCGGACGGACTCGGTCAGGGCCGAAGGTCCCGACATCGCTCGCCGTTTCGCGCTCCGCACGGTGGTGGCCCCTCGTGCTCGACAGATGCACCCTGACGGCGGCACCTGCCGGAGCGATGCGCGGCCCCGATCCGTGTCTGATTGTTGTGATGGGACCAGCAGAGGCTGTCGTCCGGGCACCTCCGACACCACGGCCGGGACGTTCGCCTCTGCCTGCGGTATCCGCTGCGGGTGATGCTGAGCTCATGGCCGATCTCACCGCCAGCGACTGTTTCGGGTCTCCAACGAAGGCGCGCCGCCCGCGCACCGACCGACGACACCGCGTCCTGGTGGGAGTCGAGCTGGCCACTGGGGCTTCCGCACTGGTGTGTGGTGGGTTGTTGGCGGTGCGTCCCGACGGCTCCCCGCTCGGGCTGCCGGCTCGTGTCCTGGATGGCACCCCGTTCACCGACTGGCAGCTGCCCGGAGTCCTGTTGGCGGCGCTCGTGGGAGTCGGTTACCTCGCGGCTGGCACGTCGCAGCGTTGGAGGCTCCCGCGGAGCCGGGAGATGTCAGTGCTCGCGGGCTCGGGTCTGATCCTCTTCGAAGCCGTGGAGTGGGCGTGGCTGGGCTTCCACCCGCTACGGGCCGTCTTCATGGGAGTCGGCGCCGCGGTAGCCATGATGGCCGTGAGCATCCCGGGAACCATCGATGAGGCCACCACCTCAGAACACGCCTCATGACGATTCGTCGCGTGAGCGCCCTGGTCACCCGTCGACGTGCCTCCCCACCGTGGCGACCGCCGTCGCCGTCGCCGTCGCCGTCGCCGACGTCGAACCCGAGCCACCCGAGGTGTCCTCATGACCTTCCACGACACGACCCGAGCGACCCACACCAACCCGGCCCCCGAGCCGTCCGCGAGTCGCCCGACATCCTCGGCGAGTCCACCCCGCAGCCACCTCCTCCTCGCTGCGGGAGCACTCACCGGCTGGGGCCTGCTCGCCGCTTGGTGGACCCCGCGAGGCCCGGTCACGACCGCGCAGGCACTCACCGCGATGGCTGCCGGCCTGCTCCTCGGCGGCGTCGCCGGGCTCGCCCTACGCTCCAGGTGGGCGATGCTCCTGGCCCCCGTCCTCTTCGTCATCGTCTTCGAACTCGCTCGTCTGGGCACTGTCGGTCTGACCGCCGGCGGTCCGCACCCCAGCACCTACGGCGCGATAGGCCTTGTCGCCGGCCGCGGCATCCACGGTCTTCTCGCTCTCGCGCCGATGGTCCTTGGCGCCTCTCTTGGGGCCACCGCCGCCCGGCACCGCGGTTCGCTCGCGGCGCAGCGACAGGGACCGAGAGGAGCGCGCAGCCGCATCCGCATCGCCGCCACCCTTGTCACCGCTGCCGCGGTCACCCTGCTGGCCGTCGGCATCGCCCGACCGGCCACCACCGCGGCGATCGTCGACGCCGGCGGTGTGCCGGTGGCAGGCAGCGTCGTCGAGCTCACCCGGGTCGACATCAACGGCCACGAGCTCGCGATGATGATCCGCGGGCGGAGCACGGACAACCCCGTGCTGCTGTTCCTGGCGGGCGGACCGGGAGGGACCGAGTTGGGGGCGATGCGCCACCACGGTCAGGACCTCGAGGCGGACTTCACCGTCGTCACGCTCGACCAGCGAGGGGCCGGCCGCTCCTACGACCAGGTGGACCCCGCGTCCACGCTCACCCTGGACAACGCCGTGGCCGACACCATTGCCGTCACCGACTACCTGCGTGGCAGGTTCGCCCAGGACAAGGTCTACCTGGTCGGCCAGTCCTGGGGCAGCATCCTCGCTGTTCTCGCCGCTCAGCAACGGCCCGACCTGTTCCGTGCGGTCGTCGGTGCCGGGCAGATGGTGAACCCGCGTGAGACCGACCGCCTCACATACCGCGACACCTTGGCATGGGCTGGGAAGACCGGTAACTCCACCCTCGTGAACCAGCTGACCGCGAGCGGGCCGCCGCCCTACAGCACGATGCTGGACTACGAGCCAGCCCTGTCCCACATGAGTG
>JBDSNZ010000092.1:0-3422 GCA_039915055.1 Ornithinibacter sp. | reverse complement strand
GCGACGTCGTCGGTCATCGACGCGAGCAGCTCGTTGCGCGCCTCGATGTCGAGCCCGCCGCTGCGCACCACCTCACCGAGGAGGATCTTGATGTTGACCTCGTGGTCGGAGGTGTCCACGCCGGCCGAGTTGTCGATGGCGTCGGTGTTGACCCGCACCCCGCTGAAGGAGGCCTCGATGCGACCGAGCTGGGAGAGTCCGAGGTTGCCGCCCTCCCCCACCACCTTCACGCGCAACGACTTGCCGTCGACGCGGATGGCGTCGTTGGCCCGGTCGCCGATGGCCAGGTGGTCCTCCGTGCTCGCCTTGACGTAGGTGCCGATCCCGCCGTTCCACAACAGGTCGACCGGCGCGAGCAGGATGGCGTGGATCAGCTCGGCCGGCGTCATCTTCTTCGTGCCCTTGGGGATGCCGAGCGCGTGAGCCATCTCGGGCGTCACGTCGATCGACTTCAGGCTCCGTGGGAAGACCCCGCCACCACCGGAGATGAGCGAGGTGTCATAGTCACCCCACGATGAACGAGGGAGCTCGAAGAGCCGCTTTCGCTCGGAGAACGACTGCGCCGCAACCGGATCCGGGTCGATGAAGACATGTCGGTGGTCGAAGGCCGCCACGAGGCGGATGTGCTCGGAGAGGAGCATGCCGTTGCCGAAGACGTCGCCACTCATGTCGCCGATCCCGACGACGGTGAAGTCCTCCTCCTGGGTGTTGACGCCCATCTCGCGGAAGTGCCGCTCCACCGACTCCCAGGCACCGCGCGCGGTGATGCCCATGCCCTTGTGGTCATAGCCGGCGGACCCACCCGAGGCGAACGCGTCGTCGAGCCAGAAGCCGTAGGACTGCGCGACCCCGTTGGCGATGTCGGAGAAGGACGCCGTGCCCTTGTCGGCGGCGACCACGAGGTAGGGGTCGTCGCCGTCGTGGCGCACGACCCGGTCCGGCGGCCGGATCTCACCGGACACCCGGTTGTCGGTGATGTCGAGCAGCCCGGAGATGAACATCCGGTATGCCGTCTTGCCCTCTTCCAGCCACGCATCCCGGTCGACGGCAGGGTCGGGGAGCTGCTTGGCGTAGAAGCCGCCCTTGGACCCGGTGGGCACGATGACGGCGTTCTTCACCATCTGGGCCTTGACGAGCCCGAGCACCTCGGTGCGGAAGTCCTCGCGGCGGTCCGACCAGCGCAGCCCTCCGCGGGCTACCGGGCCGAAACGCAGGTGCACACCCTCGACCCGCGGGCTGTAGAGCCAGATCTCGAACTGCGGGCGGGGCGCCGGCAGGTCGGGCACCGCCTTGGGGTTGAGCTTGAGCGAGACGTAGGGCTTGTGCTCTGCCCCGTCTGCGCCGGCCTGGTAGAAGTTCGTCCTCAGCCCGGCGCGGATCACGCCGATGAAGGCCCGCACGATGCGGTCGTGGTCCAGCGACGACACCTCGTCCAGGGCATCGACGATGCGCTCCGCGACCTCCTCCTCCGCTGCGTCGCGACGCTTCCCGGCCTTCCCGGCATACCGATCAGGGTCGAACCGCGCCTCCCACAGCTCGACGAGGTCGCGCGCGATCTGCGGGTGCGAGACGAGCGCGTCCTCCAGGTAGGTCTGGGAGTAGGTGGCCCGCGCCTGGCGAAGATACTTCGCCACGGTGCGCAGCACCACGACCTTGCGCCACGAGAGCTGCGCCGCCAGCACCAGCTTGTTGAAGCCGTCGGACTCCGCCCGTCCGTCCCAGACAGCCGAGACCGCCCCCTCGAAGAGGTCCCGCAGCTCGTCGTGCGTCATCGCGTCCCAGATGGACCCGTCGCTCACCCGGAGCCCGAAGTCGTAGACGTGCAGCGGCAGGCCGTCGGCGCGCTCCACCTCGAACGGCTGCTCGTCGACGACCTCGACGCCCATGTGGGTGAAGATCGGGAGGATGTCGGTGAGCGAGAGCGGGTCGACGCGGAACAGCTTGAACCGGCGGATGTCTTCCGGGGCGCCGGCAGGGCGGTAGAGCGCGACGCTCGTGCCACGGTCCTCGCCGAGCCGGTCCAGGTGGTGCAGGTCGGCCAGGCCCTGGTTGACCGTGAACGTCTCTTCGTATGCCGTGGGGAACGCCCGACCGAAGCGGTCCAGCAGGCGGTCGCCCCCCTCCTCGCCGTGAGCGGTGCGAAGCACGTCGCCCAGCCGGTCCGACCAAGTGCGGCTGACCTCCACGAGGCGCTGCTCGAGGGCGTCGAGCTGTTCCCGGTCCAGGCTGGGGATGCGCTTGCCGGCCGGGACCCGGACGACGAACTGCAGCCTGGCGAGAGCCGACTCGCTCACCCGGGCGGCGAACTCCACGTCGTTGCCGCCGAAGGTGTCCTTGAGGATCTCAGCCATCCCCAGGCGCACCGAGGTGTTGTAGCGGTCACGTGGGATGAAGACCAGGCACGAGACGAAGCGCCCGAAGTCGTCCTCGCGGACGAAGAGCTTGGTGCGCCTGCGTTCCTGCAGCTGGGTCACCGCCATCGCGGACTCGTAGAGCTGGTCCAGGGACGCCTGGAAGAGCTCGTCCCGGGGATAGCTCTCCAGCACCTCCAGGAGGTCCTTGCCGGTGTGGCTGTCCGGGGCGACCCCGGAGCGGTCCAGCACGGCTCGCACCTTCTGGGCCACCAGCGGCACCCGCAGCACCGACTCGGTGTAGGCGGTGGACGCGTAGAGCCCGAGGAAGCGGCGTTCACCCACCACGGTGCCCTGCGCGTCATAGGCCTTGACCCCGACGTAGTCGAGGTGGATGACCCGGTGGACGGTCGACTTCGAGTTGGCCTTCGTGAGCACCAGCACGTTGGACTCGTGGGCCTTCTCCGATGCCTGCGCGCTGAGGTAGTCGGGCTCGGCTCCCGCGTGCGGGTCGGAGCGGAGCAGACCGAGGCCGGAGCCGACGACGGGCTCGATGACCTCGCCTCCCTCGAGCTCGCGCAGCGTGTAGTCGCGGTAGCCGAGGAAGGTGAAGTGGTTGTCGGCCATCCACCGGAGGAAGTTCGTGGAGGAGGTGACCTCGGCGGGGTCGATGCCCCTCGGCGGCGAGCCCTCGAGCTCGGCCGCGAGCACGAGGCACTTGCTGCGCATCTTGGGCCAGTCCTCCACCGCCTGGCGCACGTCCTCCAGGACCTGACGGACCATCGCCTCGAACTCCGCGCGACGCTGCTCATCACCCTGGCGGTCGATCGAGAGGGTCATCCACGACTCGGCGAGGTCGGCGAGGTCCCCTCCCTTGGAGGCACTGGTGGCGTCGCGGGCGGCGAAGCCCTGGAGCACCCCCATGGCGTCCCGGCTCACGAGGAGCTGCGGGTGGACGACGAGGTGGATGTCGACGCCTGCCTCGACGAGGGACCCTGTCACGGAGTCGACGAGGAACGGCATGTCGTCGGTGACGATCTGGATGATCGTGCGGGCGTTGGTCCACCCGTC
>JBDSNZ010000076.1:0-4071 GCA_039915055.1 Ornithinibacter sp. | reverse complement strand
CAGCACCACCACACCGCAGCTCACAGACAGCGCTCAAAGGAGAGTCACCATGACCCAGCAAGCCGCACCGCCGGAGACGGAGAAGCACCCCGTCGACGAGGTGCTCCCCGTCCCCCAGATGTTCATCTACGGGCTCCAGCACGTGCTGAGCATGTATGCCGGCGTCGTCGCCGTGCCGCTGATCGTCGGCAACGCCCTGGGGTTGAGTGGATCGGAGATCACCTACCTGGTGTCGGCCGGCCTCTTCATCTCCGGCCTGGCGACGATCCTGCAGACCGTAGGCGTGTGGAAGCTCGGAGCCCGGCAGCCCATCGTGCAGGGCACCTCGTTCGCGGCCGTGTCGACCATCCTCACGATCGGCACCGAGAAGGGCGGCAAGGAGGGGCTGGTGGCCGTGTTCGGCGCCCTGATCGTGGCCGGCGCGCTGGCGTTCCTCATCGCCCCGATCTTCACCAGTCTCCTGCGCTTCTTCCCCGAGGTGGTCACCGGCACGGTGATCACCGTCATCGGCATCTCCCTGCTGCCGGTCGCCATGAAGTGGGCAGCCGGTGGAGCAGGCTCGAAGACCTTCGGGGCTCCCAAGAACATCGCGGTCGCCGCGATCACGATGGCGATCATCGTCCTGATCTACCGGTTCGCCCCGCCCTTCTTCAGCCGCATCGCGATCCTGGCCGGTCTGGTTCTCGGCTCCATCGTGGCGATTCCCTTCGGCTTGACCGACTTCGGGAAGATCTCCAACGCATCCGTCTTCCAGCTCACCACGCCCTTCCACTACGGACTGCCGACCTTCGCCGTCGGCGCGAGCATCTCGATGTTCATCGTGATGCTGGTGATCATGACCGAGACCACCGCGGACATCTTGGCCATCGGCGAGGTTGTCGGTAGGCCGGCCGACCGCCAGACCGTCACCAACGGGCTGCGCGCCGACATGGGATCGACGGTCTTCGCAGGCTTCTTCAACGGCTTCTCCGTCAGCGCCTTCGCGCAGAACGTCGGCCTCGTGGCGATCACCGGCATCAAGAGCCGGTTCGTCGTCGCCGTCGGCGGTGTCATCCTCGTCCTTCTCGGGCTCTTCCCCATCCTCGGAGCCTTCGTCGCGATCGTTCCGCTTCCCGTCCTCGGTGGTGCGGGCCTGGCGCTGTTCGGCACGGTCGCCGCGAGCGGCATCCGGACCCTCACCAACGTCGACTTCTCGGGTAACGCCAACCTCGTCATCGTGGCTCTCTCGCTGAGCATGGGCATCATCCCGATCGCGGTGCCCGAGTTCTACGACCAGTTCCCCGCGTGGTTCGTCGTGATCTTCGACTCCGGGATCACCGCAGCGGCCATCACCGCAGTGCTGCTCAACATCGTCTTCAACATCGTCGGGCGCTCCGGTGAGACCGAGGGCCCGATCTTCGCCGAGGCCCCGCCCGTGGCGGCGATCTCCGAGGAGGACGAGGAGCGACTGCTCAACGAGGGCCGCGACGCAGCTGACCAGCGTCCTCTCCACCACGACGCCGGCCAGGCCCGCCACGAGGCCCCCCGAGCGGCGCACGCCGGGACCGCAGCCTCGGGGCAGAGTGCACCGTCCACCGCCCCACCAACCACCACCCCGAAGACTGAGCACGACCCAAACAACCAGACGGAGGAGTCGGGAACATGAGCGACGTCACCCTGACAAGCAACCAGTACGGCAAGGCGGAGAACAGGGTCGTGCGCATCGTGCGCGACACCGACCGCCACGAGATCCGCGACCTCAACGTCACCTCCCAGCTGCGCGGTGACTTCGAGACCGCCCACACCGAGGGCGACAACGGCCACGTGGTGGCGACCGACACCCAGAAGAACACGGTGTTCGCGTTCGCCAAGGCCGGCATCCCCTCCCCGGAGGAGTTCCTTCTCCGCCTCGCCGACCACTTCACCAGTGAGTTCGACTGGGTGACCGGGGGTCGTTGGGCGGCAGAGGAGTTCGGCTGGTCGCGCATCGAGGACCACGACCACTCCTTCTACAAGAGCAGCCCGGAGACCCGCACCGCGGTCGTCGTCCGCGATGGTGATGACACCACCGTCATCACCGGCTTCTACGGGCTGACCGTGCTCAAGTCGACCCAGTCCGGCTTCGTGGGCTACCCGAAGGACAAGTACACGACGCTCCAGGAGACCGAGGACCGTATCCTCGCGACCGACATCGCGACGCGGTGGCGCTACAACACCACCGACGTGGACTTCAACGCCGCCTACGAGAGCGTCAAGGCCACCATGCTGCGCACCTTCACCCAGGGCTACTCCAAGGCGCTGCAGCACACGCTCTACCAGATGGCCGAAGCGGTGATCAGCGAGCACGACGAGATCGACGAGATCAAGTTCTCCTGCCCCAACAAGCACCACTTCACCTCCGACCTCTCGCCCTTCGGGCTGGAGAACCCCAACGAGGTCTTCCACGCCGCAGACCGGCCCTACGGGTTGATCGAGGCGACGGTGGCTCGCACCGGTGCGCCCGCCAAGGACGCCCCGTGGGTCGGCATCGCCGGCTTCTGCTGAGCCGCAGGCCCTAGCTCCAGGGCCGGGTCGAGTGACCCGGCCGCACCGCAGATTCAGTGGTGCACCCGCACCCAGAGGAGAGAGTGAACCCGATGAGCACCACGACCCCCAGTGACAGCCACGACCAGCTGATCGACCGGGAGGAGCTGGGGGAGTGGGCCGATTCCTTCGACCAGCTCCTGCAGGCTCGCGGGTCCACCAATGCCGCCTCCGTGCTGCGGATGCTCGGTGAACGAGCATCCGCAGCCGGGGTCGGCGGCGCGGAGCCGGTGACGACGGACTACGTCAACACCATCTCCGCGGAGCACGAGACGCCGTTCCCCGGCGACGAGGAGGTCGAGCGGAGCTATCGGCGTCTGTTGCGGTGGAACGCCGCAGTGATGGTGCACCGGGCCCAGCGCCCCGACATCGGTGTCGGCGGTCACATCTCCACGTATGCCGGCGCAGCCACCCTCTACGAGGTCGGGCTCAACCACTTCTTCCGCGGCGCCGGACACGCCGGTGGCGGCGACCAGATCTTCTTCCAGGGGCATGCGTCCCCAGGGATGTATGCCCGCGGGTTCCTCGAGGGGCGCCTGTCCGAGGCAGACCTCGACGGCTTCCGCCAGGAGCGCTCCAAGGCAGGGCACGCACTGCCGTCCTACCCCCACCCGCGGATGATGCCGGACTTCTGGCAGTTCCCGACGGTCTCGATGGGGATCGGGCCGATGCACGCGATCTACCAGGCCCAACTGAACCGCTACCTCACCGGTCGCGGCATCAAGGACACCAGCGACCAGCACGTCTGGGCGTTCCTTGGTGACGGCGAGATGGACGAGCCGGAGTCGCGCGGCCTGCTGCAGCTCGCCGCGAACGACCGACTCGACAACTTGACCTTCGTCATCAACTGCAACCTCCAGCGCCTCGACGGCCCGGTGCGCGGCAACGGCAAGATCGTCCAGGAGCTCGAGGGCTTCTTCCGCGGCGCCGGCTGGAACGTCGTCAAGGTGCTGTGGGGTCGGGAGTGGGACTCCCTGCTCGCCGCAGACGCCGGTCGCGACCTCGTGCACGTGATGAACGAGACCAAGGACGGGGACTACCAGACCTACAAGGGGGAGTCCGGCGCCTACATCCGCGAGAACTTCTTCGGCCGCACCCCTGCGACGGCTGCCCTCGTCAAGGACCTCACCGACGACCAGATCTGGGGCCTGCGCCGCGGTGGCCACGACTACCGCAAGGTCTATGCGGCATACCACGCAGCGAGCGTGGGCAACACGAGCGGTCGCCCGACCGTGGTGCTGGCCAAGACCGTCAAGGGCTACGGCCTGGGAGCGAACTTCGAGGCGCGCAACGCGACGCACCAGATGAAGAAGCTCACCGCCCCCGACCTCAAGGGCTTCCGCGACCTGCTGCACATCCCCGTCACCGACGCGCAGATCGACGCCGACCCCTACGCGGTCCCCTACTACAAGCCGGCTGAGGACTCCAAGGAGATCCAGTACCTCTTGGAGCGTCGCCGCGAGCTGGGCGGTTTCGTCCCGGAGCGCCGCGTGCGCAGCCGCGCCCTCA
>JBDSNZ010000053.1:0-2592 GCA_039915055.1 Ornithinibacter sp. | reverse complement strand
CCGTCGATCTCCCCGCACGCGCGCAGCAGCTTGCCGAATGCCAGGCGGTCGCCGAACTCGACGCCGTAGGTGTTGACGTTCTGGCCGAGCAGGGTGACCTCGAGCACGCCCTGAGCGACCAGCGCCTCGATCTCGGCGAGCACGTCACCGGGTCTGCGGTCCTGCTCCTTGCCCCTCAGGCTCGGCACGATGCAGAACGTGCAGGTGTTGTTGCAGCCCACTGAGATCGACACCCACCCCGCGAAGGCGGAGTCGCGGCGGGTCGGCAACGTGGAGGGGAAGGTCTCCAACGACTCGAGGATCTCGACCTCGGCTCGCTTGTTGTGCCGGGCCCGGTCGAGCAGTGCTGGGAGGCTGCCGATGTTGTGGGTGCCGAAGACGACGTCGACCCAGGGCGCGCGGTCCACGATGGTGGCGCGGTCCTTCTGGGCCATGCACCCGCCGACGGCGATCTGGAGGTCGGGGTTGGCGGTCTTCGCCGGGCGCAGCTGCCCGAGGTTGCCGTAGAGCTTGTTGTCGGCGTTCTCGCGCACGGCGCAGGTGTTGAACACCACGACGTCGGCGACCTCGGGGCGCACGTCGAGCGGCACGCTGGCGAGGTCGACGTAACCGGCGGTCTCCATCAGGCCGGCGAGGCGCTCGGAGTCGTGGACGTTCATCTGGCACCCGTGGGTGCGGATGTCGTAGGTGCGCGGGTCGGTGGTGGGTGCAGTCATGGCCACCCAAGGGTATGCCGGGGGTCGGGTTGAGCGGAATCGCGGCGTCGCCGGTCGAGGTGGCTCGGTCGAGCGGACGCTGACGCTGACGCTGACGCTGACGCTCTCGCTGACTCTGACTCTGACTCTGACTCTGACTCTGACGGCAGCGTGGCCACGGTAGGCCAGGAGAGGGTCCATACTTGCAGAGTTCTTCACTTTTGCAAGGAGAGGTGTCGTGCCCGTTCCGCTCTACCAGGCCAAGGCCGAGTTCTTCCGCACGCTCGGCCACCCCGTGCGCATCCGGGTGCTCGAGCTGTTGGCCGAACGGGACCGCCCGGTCCACGAGATGCTCGCGGTCATCCACGTGCAGCCCACGAACCTCTCCCACCAGCTGGCGGTGCTACGGCTCGCTGGTCTGGTCACCCAGCGTCGGGAGGGAGGCGAGGTCATCTACTCGCTCGCGCTGCCCGAGGTGCACGACCTGTTGACCATCGCGCGCGCCATCCTGACGGCCAAGAACGCCGACCGGGGCGGGCTCGTCGACGAGATCACGCCCGCGGCGACGTCGTCGTGAGCACGACTCCCTCGGCCAGCCACGCACTGCACAGTGCGCGCTCACGCCTGGACGCGGTGCGACCGCGCTCTCGGGACCTCCGCGCGATGCTGCGCACCCCGCGACGAGACCTCCTCGCCGGGGTCACCGTCGGGGTGGTCGCCCTGCCCCTCGCGCTCGCATTCGGGATCGCCTCCGGCATGGGAGCCACCGCGGGACTGGTGACGGCCATCGTCGCCGGCACCGTCGCCGCGATCTTCGGTGGCAGCCACGTGCAGGTCTCGGGACCGACCGGGGCGATGACCGTGGTGCTCGTCCCGATCGTGGCAGCGCACGGCGCTGACGGGGTGCTCGTCGTCGGCCTGCTCGCCGGCGTCTTTCTCATCGCGATGGCTCTGGCCGGAATGGGCCGCTACGTGCGCTTCATCCCGCTGCCGGTCATCGAGGGCTTCACCCTCGGCATCGCGGCACTCATCGCCTTGCAGCAGGTGCCGTCAGCGCTGGGCACGACGAGCCGGCACGAACACGTCGTGCTCGGTGCGGCCGGCGCGGTGCTCGACTGGTTCTCGGCCCCCCACGTCGCCGCGCTCGCGGTCAGCGCCGGTGTCGCGGCCCTGATCATCGTGGCGTCGAGGCTGCGGCCCACCCTGCCGGCGGCCCTGCTGGCCGTCGTGGCAGCCACGGTCCTGACGAGGGTGGCCGACCTGCAGATCGCGACGATCGGCGCCCTCCCCTCACAGCTGTTCACCCTGAGCGTGCCGTCCGTGACGTGGACCGAGCTGCGCTCACTCGTCGCCCCCGCCGTTGCCGTCGCGGCGCTCGCGGCGCTGGAGAGCTTGCTGTCGGCAACCGTCGCTGACGCCATGAGCGTCTCGGCACGGCACGACCCCGACCGAGAGCTCTTCGGGCAGGGGCTGGCCAACCTGGCTTCCCCACTGCTCGGCGGCATCCCCGCCACGGCGGCCATCGCCCGAACCGCGGTCAACGTCCGCTCCGGGGCGCGCTCACGGCTCGCCGCGGTCGTGCACTCCCTGGTGTTGCTCCTCATCGTGCTCGCGCTCGCCAAGGTCGTGGCGTGGATTCCGCTCGCAGCCCTGGCGGGTGTGCTCATCGCGACGGCGGTGCGGATGGTCGAGGTGTCGAGCCTGCGCGCGCTGGTGCGCGTCTCCCGCAGCGACGCCTTCGTGCTGGCCCTGACGTTCCTCGCCACCGTCGTGCTCGACCTGGCGACCGCGGTGGTGCTCGGCATCGTCACGGCCGGCGCCCTGGCCCTGCGCCAGCTCGCGACCACCACCGAGCTGCACGCGGAGAGCGTCGGTGACGTCGAGGACTCGAGCGACG
>JBDSNZ010000031.1:0-2762 GCA_039915055.1 Ornithinibacter sp. | reverse complement strand
CCGCGGACGCGACCGGAGAGGTGCGTCTGTCCTTCCGCGACGGCCGCGTGGTCACGGGACGGGTCGAGGGCAGCGCCGGGGGACCGGACCACCCTCTGGACGACTCGGCTCTGCTGGCCAAGTTCCGTGCCAACTGCCACGACCATCCGGGAGTCGACACGTTCGTGTCCCGGGTGAGCCATCTGACCGATGAACCGTCCATCACTGATTTCGTGGGCGCCCTTGACGCGCTTGCCACACCACAGGAGACCTGATGACCATCAGCGCAATTCGTCCCAGCACCTTTCCGTGGTTCCGCTACGAGGACTACACGTTCAGCCTCGGGCTGACCGACGGTGAGAATGCCTGGTTGTCCGGTCACTCCGCCAGTGAGTTCGACCCCGACACGCGACGCATGGTCGTGCATGGCGGGATGGCCGAGCAGGCCCGGACCGCCTATGCCAAGATCGCCGTGATTCTCGAGGCAGCCGGTCTCGAGTGGTCCGACGTCACCAAGGTGACCGAGAACGTCACTGTCGCGGGGATCGAGCACTACGCCGAGGCGGAGGGTGTTCGGCGGGAGGTGTTCGGTGACCACGAGCCGGTGCTGGCGACGGTCGTCGTCGACGCACTGCTGCGCAAGACCGCCCTCATCGAGGTCGAGATCCACGCCAGCCGGGGCGGCGGGACCCAGCTGCACGCCGGTGGTTCCGGGTGGGACCGGCGCACCGTGCGGGAGGGCCACAAGGGCGAGGTGCTCCTGCCGACCATGCTGCCCGTTGACGAGCACGGTGTCGTGGTTGCACCGGGAGACTTCCAGGCCCAGTACGCCTACTGCCTCGACAAGGCGGACGGCCTGCTCCGGCAGGTCGGCCTGAGCCTTGACCATGCGGTGACGACGTATGACTTCTCGACTCCCGCGACCCGCGACAGCTACCGCAAGACGCACAAGATCCGGATGGAGCGTCTGGGTGGAGCCGGGATCTACCCGGGGGCCGGAGGCATCCTCGTCAGCCGTCTGCACGCCCCCGAGATCATGGTGGCGATGGACGTCACGGCCAACCGGTTGCCGCTGACCCAGGTCAACCCCGGCTGGTCGCGCTACGACACGCTGAGCTACGCGCCGGGTGTCCGGGCCGGCGACACGCTCTACATGAGTGGGTTCGCGGCCCTCGACATGGAGACACAGAAGGCCCTCCACCCGGGTGATGTCGTGGCGCAGGCGGAGATGACCTACGCCGCGATCCTCGAGACGATCGCGGCTGCCGGCGGGGGACCTGAACACCTCACCAGCACGATCGAGTTCGTCTGCCCCGAGGGTCTGGCCGACTACCGAGGCGTGGCCGGGGTCCGCGACCGCGTGCTCCGGGCACCGTTCCCCGCGTCGACCGGGGCCATCTGCGCCGGCCTCCTGCGTCCCGAGTTCCTCCTCGAGGTCTTCCCCCAGGCAATCCTGAGCGAGCGAGCGTCGTGAGCGACGCGAACGCGCCCGGCCTCCTCACGGACGAGATCCGGGCCATGGTCGGCACGGAGGTCACTTACACCGCGCCCGAGCCCCTCGGTGCTGCGGCGATCCGCTACTTCGCCCTGGCAGTGGGAGACGCCAACCCGCTGTACACCGACGCCGCCTACGCCCGAGCGCACGGGCACCCCGACGTCATCGCCCCTCCGACCCTCATCACTGAGACGAACCAGGGCGTGACGCTGCCCCGGGACGAGGCTGGCTTCATCGGGCACCGCTGGCCGGTGGAGGTGCCGGGAGCGCGACAGGTCCGCGGGGGCAACCACTACGTCTTCCATCGCCCGGTGCTGGCCGGTGACGTCATCACCGCGACGTGGCGCCTGAGCGACGCCACCGAGCGCACCACTCGGGCCGGTGCCGCCATGCTCGTCCTCACCAGCACCGCGACCTACACCAATCAGAGCGGCGACCTGCTCGCCACGAACGAGGAGACCATCATCCACGTCTCCTTGGGGAAGGACGCTGCATGACCGACATCGGCACCCGCCTGCCCGATCTGGCGCGGCGGATCACCCTGACCGACATGGTGGCCTATGCGGGTGCCACGTGGGACTGGCACCGCATGCACTACGACCAGGACTACATCCGCGAGAAGCATCTGCCCGCGCCGGTCGTGGACGGGCAGGTGTTCGGCGCCCTCCTGGTCGAACAGCTGCAGGACCACTTCGGTCCTGACGCGTTCGTGAAGGAACTGTCCTTCCGATTCGCCAACCTGGTCTTCGCGGGGGAGAGCGTCCGGTGCGAGAGCGTCGTGTCCGCCCACGACGGAGACCGCATCGAGCTCGACTGTCGCGTGGTGGCGATCGCCGCCGACGGGCAGGAGCGAGCCGCGGTCGCCCCGGCCAGCGCCGTGGTGCAACTGGCGACAGCCGGGGCGCACGACTCATGAGGACGAACGCCAAGGGAGTTGCAATCGTCGGTGCGGCCGAGTCCGACCTCGGTGTCACCAACGCCTCGATCCTCACCCTCCAGACCCAGGCCGTCACGCGCGCCCTCGCAGATGCCGGGCTGACCCTTCGGGACGTCGACGGCCTCGCTACCACCGGGATCTCGAGGTTCTCCACCACCCAGCTCGCCGACTACCTCGGCATCGTCCCAACGTGGTCGGACTCGACCTTTGTCGGTGGCAGTGCCTTCGAGATGTACGTCGCGCGGGCCGCCCAGGCGATCGAAGCGGGCCAGGCCGAGGTGATCGTCATCTCGTTCGCTTCCAACCAGCGCTCCGCCCGGTCGCGTTCACTGGCTGGAGTCGTCGAGACCC
>JBDSNZ010000199.1:0-3620 GCA_039915055.1 Ornithinibacter sp. | reverse complement strand
AGGTGCTCGGCATCGATGCCGGCCACGTCGAGCGGGAGCTCCTCGTGGTCGACAGGGGTCACCTCGCGCCGGGGCCGGCCCGGTGGAATCCGTACTTCTACGGGGCGGCACCCGACATCAGCCTCGGGGTGCCGACCGAACACGTCTCGTATGCCGGTGAGCTGGGTCCGATGCCGGCCTGGGTCGTGCCGCCACCGGGAGGGGTGGGGGAGCGCTGGGCGGTGCTCGTGCACGGGCGCGGAGCTCAGCTCGAGGAGACGGTGCGGGCGATGGCGCCACTCCTCGCGCACGGATGGACCTGCCTGGCCCCGAACTACCGCAACGACGACGGGGTGCCCGGCGGCACTGACAACAGGTACGCCCTCGGGCTATCGGAGTGGCGGGACGTCGAGGCGGCCGTCGAGTATGCCGCGGGCCGGGGTGCGAGCGAGGTGCTGCTCGTCGGCTGGTCGATGGGGGGAGCCATCATCCTGCAACTGCTCGACCGATCGCCGGTCTCCTCCTTGGTGTCACGGGTGGTCCTGGATGCCCCGGTCATCGACTGGGGTGACGTGCTCTCCCATCACGCTCGTGGGCACCGGTTGCCGCCGCACATCGGGTCACTCGCGAGGGTGATGATGCGCCAACGGTGGGGTCACCGGCTCGTCGGTGTGCACGAGTCGGTTGACCTGGCCCTCACTGACTGGGTGCGGCGATCTTCTGAGCTGCACCACCAGTTCCTCCTCATTCATTCTGCGGACGACCAGTTCGTGCCCATCGGACCCTCGCGTGAGCTGGCACGGGCCCGACCGGACCTCGTGACGTTGCAGGAGTGGAGCACCGCCCGCCACTGCAAGGAGTGGAACACCGACCCGGTGCGGTGGGATCGCCTCGTCGCTGACTTCGCGGCGGGGTGAGCGGCGCGCACGGCCCGAGCGGGTGCCAGGGCGGGGGTCCCTCGCCAACCCTGCCAGCGCTTGTCGGTTCCTCCCGGCGCGAGTAGATTCCGGCTCCTGGCGGCTCATCGCTGCTCGTGGTAGTCCCGGCGCGCCGGGCAGTTTGCTCGGAGGCCCCCGTGACTTCTCTGGTTTCGTCCTCGCTTCGCGTCAGCGCCCTCGTCGGCTCGGCGTTCGTGCTGGTGGTCGGTTCCGCGGCGGCGGCGCCACCGAGCCCGGACGCCTCGAGGTTCACGGCGGCGCCGATCACGTCGCTGGTCTCCCAGTTCGACGTGCCGAAGTCGAGCAGCGGCAAGATCGCGAAGAGCGACCCCGCCCTGCTCGCGCGCACCGACGCCAAGCCGGTGCACGTCATGGTCAAGCTCGACCTCGACGGCACTGCGACGTATGCCGGGGGAGTCGACGGGCTCGCCCCCACCAGCCCGAGCGTCACGGGAAAGTCGTTGAAGCGCAACGCCAAGGCGGTCGTCGCCTACGAGAAGCATGCGGAGCGGGTGGTCACCGATGCAGGCAAGGCCATCACGCGCGCGGTTCCCGGCGCCACGGTCGGGCGGGGGTTCACCACGGCATTCGGTGGCGTCTCGGTGACGGTGCCGGCCAACCGGGCCAAGGACCTCCTCAAGGCCGACGGTGTGGTTGCCGTGCAGACGGACTCCCTCGAGCAGCTGCAGACCGACGCCACTCCGCAGTTCGTCGGTGCGAGCGCGCTGTGGCCCTCGCTCGGCGGCTCCAGGACGGCGGGCGAAGGCGTCATCGTGGGCGTCCTCGACTCGGGCGTCTGGCCCGAGCACCCCTCCTTCGCCGACCCCGGCATCCGCACCCCAGCCGGCGCCCCGTTCACCTGCGACTTCGGCGGCAGCGCAGCCAGGGGAGCCGACTTCACCTGCAACGACAAGCTCGTCGGAGCCTACGTCTTCCTCGACACCTACCTGGCTCAGGTCGGTGCGCAGCCCGGGGAGTTCTGCGATGACACGGGGTGCTCGGCTCGCGACTCCGAAGGTCACGGCACGCACACCGCCACCACGGCCGCCGGCGGCCCGGTGGAGCACGCGCCGATCTTCGGGGTCGACCGCGGTCCCGTGAGCGGCATCGCACCCGGCGCGTCCGTGATCGCCTACCGCGTGTGCCTCGAGGACGGCTGCTTCGGGTCGGACTCGGTCGCCGCCGTGGAGCAGGCCATCGAGGACGGCGTCGACGTCATCAACTTCTCGATCAGCGGCGGCAACGACCCGTACAGCGACCCGGTCGAGCTCGCCTTCCTCGATGCCACGATGGCGGGCATCAGCGTGAACGCCTCGGCCGGCAACTCGGGGCCGACGGCAGGCACGGCTGCCCATGGCGGGCCGTGGGTCACGACCGTGGCTGCGTCGACGTCGGACCGCAACTTCCAGTCGACCCTGACTCTCACCGCCGACGACGGGCAGACGTTCAGCAAGGTGGGATCCACCCTCACCCAAGGCGTGACTGGCGTGCCCGTGGTCCGAGCGACGGATGTGCCCGGATACTCCGGCGGGCTGACCTGCCTCGAACCCTTTGCGGCAGGGTCGCTGACCGGCAAGGTGGTGGTCTGCCAGCGCGGCACGAACGGCCGGATCGAGAAGGGCTACAACGCCTCGCTCGGTGGAGCGGCCGGGATGATCCTCTTCAACCCCACCGCGAGCGACACCGAGACCGACAACCACTTCCTGCCCGCAGTCCACCTCGAGGGCCCCAACGACGAGCTCCTCGCCTTCCTGGCGGGCCACACCGGCATCACGGCCACGTGGGCGCAGGGCAAGGCCGCGAAGGTCCGTGGCGACGTGATGGCGGGCTTCAGCTCGCGCGGGCCGCTCGGGGACTTCCTCAAGCCGGACATCACCGCGCCCGGCATCCAGATCCTCGCCGGTCTCACCCCGGAGCCGGTTGGGATCAACTCCGGGCCATCCGGCCAGCTCTTCCAGGCGATCGCCGGCACCTCGATGTCGAGCCCGCACCTGGCCGGTGCCTCGGCCCTGGTCAAGGCGGCCCACCCCTCCTGGACCCCCGGCCAGATCAAGTCCGCCCTGATGACCTCCTCCACCCAGGACGTGCTCAAGGAGGACGGCGTCACCCCGGCCGACCCGTTCGACCGCGGTGCCGGATCGATGCGGGTCAACCTGGCTGCCGCGGCCACGGTGACGATCAGCGAGTCCCCCGAGGCGTTGGGCGCCCCGGCCGGCCTCCCGTCCGGGCGCGTCGACCTCAACCTGCCGAGCATCCAGGCCAGCCCGCTCCCCGGGGCGCTCACCACCCACCGCACCCTGCAGAACGTCACCGGCCGTGCCCAGCCCTTCCGGGCGAGCGCGGTCGGCAGCAACGGGCTCAAGATCACGGTGAGCCCGTCGACGTTCTCGGTGCCACCCCGTGGCAGCCAGCGCATCGCCGTCACCCTCGACGGCACGGCGGCGCCCCGAGGCTGGAGCTTCGGCACGATCACCTTGAAGCCCGCCGACAACAAGGGGCCGTCGGTCTCGATCCCGGTCTCGGCCAACGTCGCCGATGCCGCGGTGCCGATGACCCACACCTGCGCCCCCACCGACCTGGCGAGGAACGAGGACACCCACTGCACGGTGACGGTGACCAATTCCATCCCCGTCGCCGCGGACGTCTCGCTCACCCTCGATGCAGGCAAGAGGGTTGACGTCAGCTCCGTCAGTGCGCCGGCCA
>JBDSNZ010000184.1:0-3603 GCA_039915055.1 Ornithinibacter sp. | reverse complement strand
CTGGCCGACATCCTCGGCCGCGACGGCACCGAGGCGCAGTTCCACGCGGTGCCGCGGGTGACCTTCACCGACCCCGAGGTCGGATCGGTCGGCCTGAGCGAGCAGCAGGCCCGAGATGCCGGTCTCGACGTCGCGGTCGGGCTGGCCCCCCTCGAGGAGTCGGCCCGGGGATGGATCCAGGGCCCGGACGGTCACGGCGTCATCAAGCTCGTCGAGGACCGAGTGGCCGGCCACCTCGTGGGCGCCACCTCGGTGGGCCCGATGGGCGGTGAGGTGCTCTCGATGCTCGCGCTCGCCGTGCACGCCAAGGTGCCGACGACGACCCTGCGATCGATGGTGTTCGCCTACCCGACCTTCCACCGCGCCGTCTCCACCGCACTGGCCGACCTCGAGCAGTGATCGCGCGCCGCGACCTCCCCCTCCTCGACTTATTGCGATCCACCCACGTTCGGCGCCGCGGAAACCGGGCTAGAACGTGGGTGGATCGCAATAAGTCGGGTGTTTGAGCGGGGAGGGGTGGGCGGGGGGGGTGGGCGGGGGGGTGGGGGGGCGGGTGCGGGGACCTGCTCAGCCGGCGTAGTGCGCGTCGAGGACGTCCCTGTACTTCTCCGAGACGACCTTGCGCTTGAGCTTCAGGCTGGGGGTGAGCTCGCCGTCCTCGACGGTGAGGTCGTGACCGAGCACGGTGAACTTCTTGACCGTCTCCCACCGGTTGAGGCCGGAGTTGAGCTGGTCGATGTAGCCCTGGACCATGGCGTGGCACTCCGGCGAGGAGACGACCTCCTCGTAGGACCTGCCCTCCATCCCGTTCGCCGCGGCCCACCCGGCCATCGCGTCGACGTCCATCGTCACCAGGGCGGAGACGAAGTTGCGGTCCGCCCCGTAGATGACGAGCTGGCTGGCATAGGGGCACAGGCCCTTGAAGCTCGACTCGATGATCGAGGGTGCGACGTACTTGCCACCGCTGGTCTTGAACAGGTCCTTCTTGCGGTCGGTGATGCGCAGGAACCCGCGCTCGTCGAGCTCCCCGATGTCTCCGGTGTGCAGCCAGCCCTCGGCGTCGATCGTCTCCGCCGTGGCCTCCGGGTTGTTGTGGTAGCCCTCCATGTTGCCCGCACCCCGCAGGAGCACCTCGCCGTCCTCGGCGATGTGCACCTCGGTGGTCGGGAGCGGCCAGCCGACGCTGCCGTAGCGGTAGCCGCGGGGCCGGTTGACGAAGGATGCCGCGCTCGTCTCGGTCAGCCCGTAGCCCTCGAGGATCTGCATCCCCATCGAGTCGAACCAGCGCGCGATCTCCTGGTTGAGTGCTGCGGAACCGGAGATGAAGAAGCGCACCCGCCCACCGAACCGCTCGCGGACCTTGGCGCCGATGAGCTTGTCGGAGATGGCGAACTGGAGCGCGAGCATGCCGGAGGGGCTCTTGCCCTGCTCGCGCAGGTCGCTCACCTCGCGCCCGACCTTGCTCGCCCAGGTGAAGAGCTTGGCCTTGGCGCCGCCCTCCGCGGCCATCATCATCGTGATCTTGGCGTGCGCCTTCTCGAAGATGCGCGGTGCCGCGCCCATGAACGTCGGCTGGACGACCGCGAGGTTGTCGACGATCTTGTCGATCCGACCATCGATCGCGGTCGGGAAGCCGATCTGCAGCGGGAGGGTGAGCAGCACCTTGCCGAAGACGTGGGCCAGCGGCAGCCAGAGGTACTGCAGGTCGTCCTTGGAGAGGATGTTCGTGCAGTCCACGGCCGCACCCTCGTAGGTCCAGGCGCTGTGTCGGAGCCGCACTCCCTTGGGGCGACCGGTGGTGCCGGAGGTGTAGATGATCGTGGCGAGCTGGTCGGGCGCGATCGAGTCGATCCGCACGTCGATCGCTCCGGGGTCACCCTCGAGGTACTCCCGACCCAGGAGGCGGAGCTCGTCCAGGGTCAGGGTCCACTCGTCGCCGTCGGGGACGCCGTCGAAGACGATGACCTTGCCGACACCCGGGGTCTTCTCGTGGATGGATCGCAGCTTGTCCAGCTGGTCGATGTTCTCGGCGAAGACCACGCGGGCGCCCGAGTCGACGAGGATGAACGCGACGTCCTCGGCGATCGTCGTGGGGTAGATCGTCGTGGTCGCCGCACCGGCCACCATGATGGCCAGGTCGGCCAGCGCCCACTCGTAGCGGGTGCTGGAGGCGATCGCCACGCGCTCCTCGCTGTCGACCCCGAGCGCGATGAGCCCGGCCCCGATCTCCCGGACGACGACGTCGACCTGGCGCCAGGTCTCGGTGACCCACTCGTCGCCGGACTCCGAGACGATGGCGTGGATGTATCCCGGCTCGTCGGGTGTGGCGTTCACCCGATCTCGGAACAGGTGCCCGACACTCTGCGCCCGGTTCGACAGCAGCGCCTCGTCGATCGGCTCGTCGGCGGGGGTGGGGATCAGGGTAGGTGCCGTGCTCATCGGGAATCGTCCTCGTCCTTGGGGGCGTTGGTCGAATCCTGTCACACGGCGCGCCTGGGTGGGCCGACGAACCTACTGGCGGGTCACATCGTGATCAACCGGCCAGTGGCGGTGCCCACGTTCCGACCGGGTGCCCCCGGGGGTCAGTGGGTGGAGGGCGCGGCGTGGGCCGAGTCCACCAACCCGATCGCCGCCCACGAGACGAGCATGGAGGACCCCCCGTAGGAGATGAACGGCAACGGTAGCCCGGTCACCGGGAGCAGGCCGAGGTTCATCCCCACGTTCTGCACCACTTGCACGGCAAGCCACGCCGCCACCCCGACGGCAACGAGCGCACCGAACGTGCTCGTGGTCCTGGCGGCCACCACGAGCACTCGGGCCACGACGAAGCCGAGCAGGAGCAGCAGCCCGAGCGAGCCGACGAAACCGAGCTCCTCCCCCGCGACGGAGAAGACGAAGTCGTTGAGCTGGTAGGGGATCGCTCCCCCCTGGGTCCGCGGTCCCGACATGAATCCTTCGCCCCACCAGCCACCCGACCCGATGGCGAGGCGCACCTGCCGGGTCTGGTAGCCCAGTCCCTGCGGGTCCGCGCTGGGGTCGGCGAAGGCCGTGAGGCGGTCCTTCTGATAGGCACTGAGGACGTCGGTGGTCAGCGCAACCACCACCAGCGCGCCAGCCAGTCCGAGGGCGCCGAGCACCCACACCCTCGGCGCACCCGAGACGGTCACCACGACGAAGCCGAGAGCGAGGATCACCACCGCCGAGCCCAGGTCCGGCTGCAACAGCACCAGCGTGGTCGGCAGGGCGACGAGCGCGGCAGCGACCAGCACCTGACGGTGCCCGGGTGGGTCGCCGCGATCACCCCGACCGGCGAGCAGCGCCGCCAGCGCGAGGCACAGCCCCACCTTGGCGATCTCCGCGGGCTGGATGGTGAACCCACCGAGCAGCGGAATCCACGACCTCGAGCCGTTGACGGTCGCCCCGAGGGGGGTGAGCACCAGGACCAGGCCCAGCACGGACAGTCCGTAGACCCACCCGGCGACCGCCCGGATCCGCTGCTCACCCCAGCCGCTGAGCGCCAGGGCCAGCGACAGGCCGACCACCGCAGTGAGCAGGTGGCGAAACAGGTATGCCGTGCCGTCACCGACGGCGGTTGCCGACCAC
>JBDSNZ010000164.1:0-2914 GCA_039915055.1 Ornithinibacter sp. | reverse complement strand
CTGGTGACCGCGGTCTGCATGGCGAGCACGATCTCGCACGCGACCGGCACCGGGTCCTTGGCGCAGTGCGGCGCCGCACCATGGCCAGCGAGCCCCACCACCCGCACGTGCATCTCATCGGCCGCGGCCATCAGCGTCCCGGGACGACCGAACCACACTCCCTTGGGGTGGTCGGCTGAGTAGACGTGCACGGCATATGCCGCGTCCACGCGTCTTCCCGCCGCCTCCAACAGGCCCTCGCGGATCATCGGCTCGGCGCCGCCGGGGCCTTCCTCTGCGGGCTGGAACATCAGCACGACGTCGGCGACCAGTTCGGACCGCTGAGCGTCCAGCACCCGGGCAGCCCCGACGAGCCCGGCGACATGCAAGTCGTGCCCACACGCGTGCATGAGTCCCGGCCTTTCCGAGGCGTAGTCGACGTCGACCTCCTCGGTGACTGGCAAGGCGTCCATGTCGCCCCGGAGCAGGACCACCGGCCGCTCGCCTTCGTGCGGCGCACCGCCGCGCAGGACAGCCACGACCGAGCTGAGCGAGGACCCCGTGTGCACCTCGAGGTCCAGATCCGAGAGCGCCTCCAGCACGGTGGCCTGGGTCTCCGGCAGGTGCAGGCCGAGCTCCGGCGCGCGGTGCAGCCTGCGGCGCAACTCGATGAGATCGGGCCCGATCTCGCGGGCGATGACCATGCTCTGGGTGTCCGTGTCAGGCACGGGGTCCTCCGGTCTGAAAGAAGGGTCTTGACCATGACGTCGCCGTCGCTCCGGTGGAGAGCCCGACTGCCACGTACCCTCTCACGCGCTCCGGTCACGACGTCCGTGGCGATGGTTGATGAGGTTGCACGGGCGGACCACTCACATCCAAATCAACCCCAATAAATTTGCAGCAGAACGACTTTCCTTGCCCAGAACACTTGTTCGATGGCCGGATCGGGAGTAGGATCGAGGTGTCGGGGAGGGGGGTGGTGGTGATGGCCGTGTCGGATGCCGTGGGGCTCAGTGAGGCTGCGGCGCACGCCGTTGAGATTCTCCGGGCTCCGACCGCGACCTCCTCTCCTGGGCTGGTCGCAGGTGGGTCGCTAGAGGAGTGGGCGGGCGCCGTCGGGGATCTGCAGCGGGTGATTGATGTGGCCTCTGCTGCCCAGGATGCGGCGATCGTGGCGTTGGCGGCGATTGAGGTGGAGGCCTTGGAGGACGGGACCCTGCGGGAGGGTCACCGGGCGCCGGGGCATGTGGCTCTGGATGCTCCGGCGATCGTGTCGGGGGTGTTGTGCGTGTCGGCGGTCCACGCGCAGGCTCGGGTTCAGTTGGCGGTGCGGTTGGTCGCTGACGGCCCGGGTGCGGCGCGGGAGAGCGGGTTGGGTGGGTTGCACGAGGCGATGGTCGCGGGCCGCTTGGATTCCTACCGGGCGTCGGTCCTCGCGACGGAGCTGGAGGAGGTCCCCGCCCAAGTCGCTGCCGGGGTGCTCGCGGCGTTGGACCCGTTCTTCGAAGTGGAGGACGCACCGCGGCTGCGCAGGAGGTGCCGGCGGGTGCTGGCCCGGGTCAGCCCGGACTTGTTGCGTCAGCGGGCGGTGCGGGCCCGAGCGGAGTCGGGTTTGCGCCGGTGGGTGGAGGAGGCGGGGGTGGACCGGTGGGAGGGGACGTTCCCCTCTGAGGACGCCGCGCGGGCGTGGGCGGCGATCGACGCCCTGGCCCAGAAGTACGTCACCACCGGGGTGTGTGAGCGGATCGACCGGGCCCGCGCGAAGGCGCTGACCGACCTGGTGGAGGGCAGCGCCACCATCGAGACCATCCTCACCCTCACCATCCCCGCCGAACCGGCCGAGACCACTGAACCCGCCCAGACCACTGAACCTGCCGTCGTCCTCAGCGTTGACCCGGGCGACCTCGTCGAGGTGGCGGGGCTGTGCCCTGGGGAGCCGGCGCTGGTGGAGCGGGGCTGGCTGGAACAGGCCGTCGCCGACACCATCGCGGCCGGACGGGACAATCGCGGCCGGGTCCGGGTCCTGGCCTGCGAGCGGGTCACCGGCGCTGGCGTGGATCCCACCGGGGAGCTGTCCACCGGCGCCTACCGGCCGGGCAAAGGATTGGTCGCGTTCGTGAAGGCCCGCGACGGGCACTGCCGCTTCCCCGGCTGCCACGTCTCCGCCCGCTTCTGCGACCTCGACCACGTCACCGCGTGGCCCACCGGGCCCACCACCGCGGCCAACCTGATCTGCCTGTGCCGGCGCCACCACCGCATCAAGCAACGCCCCGGCTGGGCCGTGACCGCGCACCCCGACGCCACGGTGACCTGGACCGACCCCACCGGGCACGCCCGCGCCACCCACCCCCTCGACACCCTCCACGGCCTCACCCTCCACGCACCGACGTCGCACCCGAGTCCCGGCGAGCTCGACCCGCCCTCGGCACGGCATCCCATGAGTACCGCGCGCACCCTCATCCCCGACGGCCCGCACACCCCGCTGGAGTTCGCCCTCGAACACCACCTCGGCGGCCGAAGCGACCGACGCCGACCCAAGGTCGACACCCGAGCACCCCTGACCACCTACCGGCTCTGCGACACCCCACCCCACACCTGCCACAGCCGACGGAAACGCTCACTGTCCTCCTCGACCGACCCACCACCCTTCTGACGGCAGCCCGCGGCCAAGCGGGCGCTCAACGCGCTCTCAGTAGACCGGCATCCCGATGAACTCGCCACGGCGGCGGGTGAGCTCGGCGAGCAGCTCATGCTCCTGATCCAGCCCGCCCTCGCGATGGGCACCGTGCTCGGCGCGCCGGCGGAGCAGTGCAATCTCACTCGCGGTGTCCTGGAACGCCCGCATGGCGGCCAAGCCCTTCGGGCCTGCATTCGCCCGGGCCCAGGCCCGCGCATCCCGCCTCCTGCGCATCGACGCGAGCATCTCGACCTCGCT
>JBDSNZ010000162.1:0-8399 GCA_039915055.1 Ornithinibacter sp. | reverse complement strand
AACGGGATTCGAACCCGTGCTACCGCCGTGAAAGGGCGGGGTCCTGGGCCGCTAGACGATGGGGACCCAACCTCTGGTTGGACCCTCACCGTCGCGCAGCGCGCAGCGCTCGGATCCGTCGAGGACTCGGAAAGCATATGGGACAGATGTCGTGCTCGCCAAAACGGGTCCGGATCACCGCGCTGGGTTGGCCCACGCGAGCAGCCGCTCGGCATCCCACGTGGTGATGATCCGCTCCACCGGCACCCGCAGGGCCTCCGCCCGAGCGCAGCCGTAGGCCTTCATGTCGAGCTGGCCGGGCGCGTGGGCGTCGGAGTCGACGGCGAACAGGCAGCCGATCTCCAGCGCCAGCTCGATGAGCTCGTCCGGAGGGTCGCAGCGCTCGGGTCGGCTGTTGATCTCGACGGCGGTGTCGTGCTCGGCACACGCCTCGAACACTGCGCGAGCGTCGAAGTCCGACTGGGGCCGGGTGCCGCGCGACCCCTCCACGAGCCGCCCGGTGCAGTGGCCCAGCACCGTGACGCGGGGGTTCGACGCGGCAGCGACCAGGCGCGCCGTCATCGGTCCGGCATTCATCCGCAGCTTGCTGTGCACCGATGCCGTGACGACGTCGAGCTGGCCGAGCATGTGCTCACTCTGGTCGAGGGACCCGTCGTCGAGGATGTCGACCTCGATGCCCTTGAGCACCCGCATCGCCCCGCCGAGGGATCGGTCCAGCGCGTCGACGATGCCGATCTGGGTGGCCAGACGCTCCGCGGTGAGGCCGTTCGCGATCCGCAGGGACGGGCTGTGGTCGGTGAGCACGATCCAGCCATGTCCGAGCTCGAGCGCGGTGAGCACCATCTCGTCGATCGGGGAGCCGCCGTCGCTCCAGTCCGAGTGCAGGTGGCAGTCCCCCTGCAGTGCGGCATACAGCTCCTCCCCGCCCTCCACCAGCGGGCCGCCTGCCTTGGCCTGCAGCGATGCGAGGTATGCCGGGAGCTCGCCTGCCAGCGCCTCCGACACGACTGCGCTGGTCGACTTCCCGATGCCGGGGATCTCCTGGAGGGTGCCGGCCCCGGCACGCTCGCGCAGTTCCACCTCCTCGGTGGTGCGGAGGGTCTTGACGGCGTTGCGGAAGGCCTCGACGCGGTAGGTCCCGGCGCGGGTACGCTCCAGGAGGAACGCGATCCGCCGGAGGGCGTCGACCGGGTCGACAGGGATCTGTAGCGGTGCGAGCAGGGCGACCACGGCTCTCCCTCGCTCAGATGATCTCAGTGAGACCGGTGAGCAGCCGCTCGACGTCCGAGGCCGACGTGTAGGGCGCGAGCCCGACGCGCACCCCGCCGGTCTCGCCCAGCCCGAGGTGACGGGAGCACTCCAGCGCGTAGAAATGGCCCGCGGGCGCGTTGACGTCGCGCTCGGCCAAGCCGGCGCGGATCGCCTGGGGATCCATTCCCTCGACCGTGAACAGCAGGGTGGGTGTGCGCGAGCGGGCGTTGCTGTGCACCGTGACGCGGTCCATCCCTCGCAGGCCGCCCTCGAGCACCTCGAGGAGGGCGTGCTCGTGCTCGTGGACGGCATCCATGCCCGCCATCACGCGTTCGCGCCGTGCCTCGGGGGTCACCGGGTCGTCGAGGTCGGACAGGCTGGCGATGAAGTCGACCGCCGCGGTGGCTCCGGCCATCAGCTCGTAGGGCAGGGTGCCCAGCTCGAAGCGCTCGGGCACGGCGTCGGTCGAGGGGAGGAGCTTGTCGGGGTGGATGCTCTCCAGCAGGGTCGGGTCGGCGGCGAGCACCCCGCAGTGCGGGCCCATGAACTTGTAGGGGGAGGCCGTCCACACGTCGGCGTGCAGCGCGGCCAGGTCCACTGACGCGTGCGCGGTGGCGTGCACCCCGTCCACCCAGTGCAACGCCCCGACCTCGTGCGCCAGGTCCGCGACGCGGCACACCGGCGTGCGGGTGCCGATGAGGTTGGAGGCGGCCGTCGTGGCGACGAGTCTGGTGCGCTCGCTCAGCTGCGCGGCGACCGCATCCGCTGACATCTCGCCCGTCTCGGGATCGAAGTCGACCCAGCGCACGGTGGCGCCCACGGCTTCGGCCACCTGCACCCAGGGCCGGATGTTGGCATCGTGGTCCAGGCGGGTGACGACGACCTCGTCGCCGGGGCCCCACCCCTTGGCCAGGGCGCGCGCCAGGTCGTAGGTCAGCGAGGTCGCGCTGCGGCCGAAGACGATGCCGCGCGGGTCTGCGCCCAGGAGGTCACCGAGCGCGGCCCGGCACTGCGTGACGACCTCGTCGGCGCGGCGCTCGGACGCGGTGGCCGTGCCGCGGTTGGAGATGCCCGAGGTGAGGGTGTCGGCGACGGCGCGCCCCACCACGTCGGGCACCTGGCTGCCGCCGGGGCCGTCGAAGTGGGCCGCCCCGTGGCTGAGCGCGGGGAAGTGGGCACGGACTCTCTCGACGTCATACGGCATACGGCTCATCCTGCCCCACCACCTCCCCGACTTGGTTTGTGAGATTGCCGGTTCGGGGGCCCGGGTGCGGCGTGTCGCGACAGGACGACAGACGACGTCGGGGCGGAGGAGGCGAGGGTCGAGAGTGGGGGTGGGTCACCAGGAGGTGTGGAGGGGGCGACCCTCGGCGAAGCCGGCCGTGCTCTGGATGCCGACGGTCGCGCGCTCGTGGAACTCCGCGAGGGTGCGCGCTCCGGCATACGTGCAGCTGCTGCGCAGCCCGGAGATGATCTCGTCGATGACGTCCTCGACGCTGGGGCGGGCAGGGTCGACATACATCCGCGCCGAGGAGATGCCCTCCTCGAACATCGCCTTGCGGGCCCGCTCGTATGCCGTGTCGCTGGCCGTGCGGCCCCGCACCGCCCGCGAGGAGGCCATCCCGAACGACTCCTTGTAGCTGCGACCGGACTCGTCGGTGTACAGGTCGCCGGGGGACTCCAGCGTGCCGGCGAACCACGAACCGACCATGACGTTGGCGGCGCCGGCCGCCAGCGCGAGCGCGACGTCGCGGGGGTGGCGCACCCCGCCGTCCGCCCAGACGTGCCCACCGAGCTCACGGGCTGCCGCGGCGCACTCCAGGACGGCGGAGAACTGGGGTCGGCCCACCGCAGTCATCATCCGGGTGGTGCACATCGCCCCGGGGCCGACCCCGACCTTGACGATGTCGGCTCCGGCCTCGAGCAGGTCGCGGGTGCCCTGCGCGGAGACGACGTTTCCCGCCACCACGGGCACCTGGGGGTCCAGTGCGTGAACCGCGCGCAGCGCGTCGATCATCTTCTCCTGGTGACCGTGCGCGGTGTCGATGACGAGCACGTCGGCACCCGCGTCGAGCAGCGCTGCCGCCTTTGCGGCGACGTCGCCGTTGATCCCCACCGCGGCGGCGATGCGCAGCCGGCCGCCAGCGTCGACCGCGGGGGAGTAGAGGTGCGCGCGGAGCGCCCCGGACCGGGTGAGGATGCCGACGAGGTTGCCTGCGGGGTCCACCACCGGGGCAAGGCGGCGACGGGCGTGCGAGAGGGTGTCGAAGGCCTCCTCGACGTCGACGCCGTCGGGCACGGTGACCATGGCGCGCACCATCACGTCGGCCAGCTGCGTGAAGCGGTCGACGCCGGTCAGGTCGGTCTCCGTCACCAGGCCCACCGGTCGCTCGCCGTCGAGGACCACCGCGGCGCCGTGCGCCCGCTTGTGCAGCAGCACCAGGGCCTCGCCGGCGGTGGTGGTGGGAGCCAGCGTGATGGGGGTGTCGTAGACCAGGTGGCGCGACTTCTGCCAGGCGATGACGTCGCGCACGATCTCGACGGGGATGTCCTGCGGGATGACGGTGATGGCCCCTCGGCGGGCCGTCGTCTCCGCCATCCGGCGTCCGGCGACCGCGGTCATGTTGGCCACCACCAGCGGGATCGTGGTGCCCGTGCCGTCCGAGCTCGACAGGTCCACGTCCAGGCGGCTGGTCACCGACGAGCGTGCCGGCACCATGAACACGTCGTCGTAGGTGAGGTCGGTCTGCGGCTGGAGGTCGTTGAGGAAGCGCACCTCGCCAGCGTAGGCGTGCCGAGCCACACATCCGCCGTCTCGCACCGTGAGACGCTCCCGTCGCGAGGACGGGCGAGTTCTCCACAGGGACCGGCCTCTCGTTCGGTCGTCCATCCACAGACCGCGTGCACCGCCCGTGCAGACGGCTCGACGGTCGTGCACAGCAGCGCGTGGTTCTCCACCGATCGTCCACAGGTCCGTGCACAGGCAACGGCTCGTGGGGCGATGGCACGACTTCCACCAGTTCTTTCAAAACGCTTGCGCGCCACTGTGATAAGCCGATAGACATCTCCTACGCCGCCAGTTGGGGCGGGGCACGAGGACCGGGGTGAAACCCGGACCGGTAGGGCTCCGAACCGCGGGTGGCGAACGGTTGGGAGATCGAGGACCTACACCGGGCGGGCAACCGCGCGGCGACGCAGATGACGGTGCGTCGAGGTCCAGCGGATCCGGTCGTGCGAGTTCTCCGTTTCAGGCTCCTGGCGACTTCGGTCACCGGATCGGTCGAGACGGACGGGCGTCATCCCGGTGGGTGCGTGAACCGCTCTGGCGGTGATCGTGACCGCGGCACGCGAATGCGAGGCCCCTCCACCTCATACGTGGAGGGGCCTCGACCTTTGTGCCCGGGCACCCGATGCGCGAACCTCCGGCGGTGCTGCTCGACCCCGATGAGGCAGGATCGGCGCCGTGAGTCTCTTGGCATCCTCGCCGGCCGACGCGGCCCGTCGCTCCGGCCTGCGCCGGATGCGGATCGTCGCCGTGTCCCTTCTCGGACTGGCCGCGCTGGTCTTCCTCGCGACGCTGCGCCTGGACCATGACGGGGTCTGGGGCTATGTCAACAGTGCGGCAGAGGCGGCGATGGTCGGAGCGCTCGCCGACTGGTTCGCCGTGACGGCGCTGTTCCGGCATCCGCTCGGCCTGCCGATCCCGCACACCGCCATCATCCCCAAGCGCAAGAACGAGATCGGCCGCAACCTCCAGGAGTTCGTCACCGAGAACTTCCTCACCGAGGACATCGCGCGGGAGCGTCTGGCTGCCGCGCACGTGGGCGAGCGGGCAGGGGTCTGGCTGCTCGAGCCGAGTAACCGCCGGCGCGTGATGACCGAGGCCGTGCGGGTGGGTCGGGCCGGGCTGGGGCGGCTCACCGACGAGGAGGTGCGGGCCGTCGTCGAGGACTTCCTCGTGCCCCGACTCGTCCAGGAGCCGGTCGCGCCCATCGCCGGGGCGCTCCTCGACGGGGTCGTCGCCGAGCAGACCCACCACGGCCTGGTCGACCTCGCGCTCGAGCAGCTGCACGACTGGCTCGCCGAGAACCCGGGGACGTATGCCGCCGTGCTGGGTGAGCGGGCGCCGTGGTGGTCCCCGCCCTGGGTCGACGACAAGGTCATCGGCTGGACCTACCAACAGGTGCTCGCCTGGCTCGAGGAGATCCGCACGACACCCGGGCACCCCGCGCGCCAGGCCTTCGACGACCTGCTGCGTCGCCTCGCCCACGACCTCCAGTCCGAGCCCGAGGTGATGGCCCGCGCCGAGGCGCTGAAGGAGCGGCTGCTGACCCACCCGCAGGTGCCGGTGACGGCGGTCGGGCTGTGGCACTCCTTCCGCACCGCGCTCACCACCGCGATGGATGAGGAGTCGTCCTACTTCCACGTGCGCGGTGACGAGCTCCTCGAGCACCTCGGCCGTCACCTCGTGGAGGACGAGGTCTGGCGCGGGCGCCTCGAGGCGCGGCTCGGGGAAGCGGTGTCGTTCTTCGTCAACACCTACGGCACCGAGCTGACCGAGGTCATCTCGGTCACCGTCGACCGGTGGGACGGCAAGGAGGCTGCTGAGCGCATCGAGCTGCACGTGGGGCGCGACCTCCAGTTCATCCGCATCAACGGCACCATCGTCGGGGCCCTCGCGGGCGTGGTCATCCACGCGCTCGCCCAGCTCCTCGGCTGAGCACACCCGAGCCTCCCGCACCGGTCGAGTGAACAGAACACGCCGCCTCGCGTCGCGCGCATGCGGCGTGTTCTGTTCACTCGATGGGGTTGTGGCCCGGAGGAAGGTGAGGCGGTGGGGGAGAACGGCTCGGGTCAGGAGCGCTTCGGGGGGAGCGGGAAGAACATGCTCGTGCGCCGCTGGTAGTCGGGATAGCCCGCTCGCTTGGCCATCTCGGACTCCAGCAGCCTCGCGCCCGTCGCGAAGGCCAGGAAGTAGGTCATGAGGACCGGCGAGAGCACCGTCAGCACGGCGGGCCACGCCTCAGCCGCGATGACGAAGATCCCCCACCAGAGCACGGAGTCCCCGAAGTAGTTGGGATGCCGGGTCCAGGCCCACAGCCCGCGGTCCATGATCGTGCCCCGGGTGGAGGGATCGGCCTTGAACGAGGCGAGCTGAGCGTCGCCGACCGTCTCGAAGGTCACGCCCGTGAGGCAGAGGATCACCCCGATCGCCGCGACCCATCCGAGCGGCTGGTTCGTGGCAGCGGCCACCTGCACCGGCAGCGACACGAACCATGCCGCCAGCCCCTGCACGAGGAAGACCTTGCGCACGGCGAACCCGAAACGCTTCCCCTCGGGCGCCTCGGCGAGGATCTTCTCGTAGCGCGGATCCTCACCCGCCCCGAGCGCCCGGCGCCGGATGTGCCACGCGAGCCGGCCACCCCACGCGGTGACGAGCACCGCGATGAGGAGCGAGCGCCCGGAACCGGTGCCCACGGCATAGGAGACCCACGCGATGAGAACGAAGAGCAGCCCCCAGGTGATGTCGACGACGCTCACCCTTCCCAGCCGGCGGGCCACCAGTGCCGTGATCACCATCGCCAGGGTCGCGGCGAGCAGGCATGCTCCGGCGACGTGGAGGAGGTCGGTCGCCATCAGTGCGCCGGGTCGGCCTCACGCCTGACGTTGAGCGGCACCGGCCACCCCCGTCGGCGCAGGAGCGCCTGTCGCGGTGCCGGCGGCGGACATCCCGCCCCGACCCTTGGCAAGACCGGCCGAGGAGCTCCGCCGGTTGGCGCGGGCCGTCTTCGTGAGCTCCATGACGGCACCGACGAGGTCCCCCCCGAGCGAGCGCACCTGGATCTCCTCCAGCACGCGCGGGGTGGCTCCTCGGCCGGCGAGCCACAGCGGCTGGGTGCGGCCCAGCTCGCGGAGGGCGATGGCGTGGTCGCGGAACCCGTTGGGCCGACGAGATGCCATGACGATGGCATCGGCCTGGATCATCCGCACCGCGGCGGCGACTGACGTGATCGGGGTGTCGGGTCCGAGGTAGCGAACGCGCCACCCGGAGCGACCGAGCAGCACCCCGAAGCTCAGCAGCACGATGTCGTGGAACTCACCGGGCGGGCAGGCCAACACGGCGACCGGCCCGGACCCGACGCCCCAGGTGAGCGACAAGGCCCCCAGCCGGCGACGCACCAGGCTGCTGGCGAAGTGCTCCTGGGCGATGCCGAAGCGCCCCATCTCCCACTGCTCACCGATCCGCACGAAGAGCGGCAGGATCACGTCGGTGATGGCGCTCTCCGCTGAGCGTTCGAGGAACGAGGTGTCGAGGATGGCGTGCGCCCGGTCCTCGTCGAGGGCGGAGACCGCGTCGAGCAGCTGCGCGACGAGCACCTGGGGGTCGTTGCGCGACAGGGGAGAGTCCTCAGCCTCCTCGTGCGCCGAGGCGACGGGGTCGTGGAGTGTCGCTCGAGGGCCACGAGAGGAGGTTGCGGCGCCGTTGGCCGCGCCCCCCGCGCCCAGGTCGTGCTCCGCGAGGTCCAGACCGGCGGTGGCCGACGTGCCGTTGCGCTCGGCCTCGAGCACCCGACGGGAGGCCTCGACAGCGCTGACACCGGCCGAGCGAAGTGCCACGACCTCGCGCACCCGTCGCTCGTCCTCCCAGCCGTAGAGGCGGTAGCCACCCGCGGACCGTCCCGGTCGCAGGAGCCCGTAACGACTTTCCCAAGCACGCAGCACATGGGTGGTGACGCCCACCTTCGTGGCGAGCTCACCAATCCGCATGGTGGGTGGCATCGAACTTCTCACAGGCGTCACCGTAACCCCGATGGCGCAGATTTGACAAACATTTGACGAAACTGACCGGAGGCGTCTAACGTCATGCCAATGCCAGCCCCTGCACGCGACACGTCTCTCGTGCGCCCGGAGCGGATCGCCGTCGTCGGAGCCGGTGTCTCAGGCCTCACGGCCGCCTACCTCCTCTCAGCCCACCACGACGTGACCCTCTACGAGTCCGATGCCCGCCTCGGTGGCCACGCGCACACCCACACGGTGCCGACGGCGACCGGAGACCTTCGGGTCGACAGCGGGTTCATCGTGCACAACGACCGCACCTACCCCATGCTGCGACGGCTCTTCGCCGAGCTGGGCGTGCAGGCCCGGGA
>JBDSNZ010000160.1:0-3174 GCA_039915055.1 Ornithinibacter sp. | reverse complement strand
GCCCCGGTGTGCTCGCCGGTGGTGGAGACCTTCGGATACGTCATGGCGCTGCTCCTGCGGTGGTGGTCGCTCGAACTCGGGCCGAGGACGAGGGTGACGCTCGCGGCATACGGGCGTATGCCGGGTGCGCACCTGCGCGGTACCACCTCGCTTGCCGCCACCTGTGGGGTCGCGGCCGCTCTTGCACCAGGTCGTGACGTGACCCGGACGTCCGGTTCTACTGAGGATGCCGGGTGAGCGGCATCCCGTTCTTCCGAAGGCTCGCCGCTGATGACGGCTCGAACGCCTGTGGTGGTGATTCTAGCCACCTCCGGACGCGGTTCCCGACCCGGATCGGGACGCGGTAGGGTCGACCCGTCGCCGCAGGGCGACACCCACACGCACCTGTTCGGGGGAAGTCGGTCCAAGTCCGACACTGTCCCGCAGCCGTGGGTCGCGACCTCTTCGTCGCGACGAGTCGGAATGCCCGGCAGGTGCGAGCGGCTCCATTTCACCCGTCGAGGACCACGGGACGGAGCCCGGATGCCGGGCAACCCGGCGGTTCGGGCACAGTCTCGAACCGCTCAGGAAGGCCCCATGCCCACCACCACCCGCGCCCCACTCGCGCGCCACCTCGCCGCCGCGGCACTCGCCGGCGCCCTCGTGCTCGCCCCCACCACCGCGGCGCTCGCCGACGAGACTCCCGCACCCGAGGTGACCTCGTCAGCCACGGCCACCCCCGACGCGAGTGTGGCGGACACGCCCTCGCAGAGTCCCTCCCCGAGCGTGGACCCGAGCGGTGACGCAGTCCCCGGCGACGTCACGACTCCCCCCTCTGCGACCGAGCCCGCGCCGAGCCCCCAGACGGGCGCACCCGCCGAGGCCGTCGCACCGGCCGAGCCCGACCAGCCCGGGCTCGTGACCGGCGGCACCGCCCGCTCGTTCGGGCCGGCAGCCGCCGCCGGGCCCGCGATCTCCACCGACCCGACGCTTCTGGGAGCCCACTACCTCGAGCAGCAGCTCCTCGCCAGCGGCAACCTCTTCGTCAACTTCGGCTTCCCGGACTACGGTCTCACCGCGGACGCCGTCCTGGCGCTCGACGCGGCCGGCACCGGCCAGACCGCAGCGGCCGCCGCGACAGCCCTGCTCGCGAAGGACCCCGTCGCCTACACCGGCTTCGGCGACCCCGCCGAGGTCTATTCCGGGTCGGTCGCAAAGCTGCTCAACGTCGCCGTCGCCCAGGGCATCGACCCCACGGCTTTCGGCGGGGTCGACCTCGTCGCGACCCTGCAGGGCCGGGAGCAGCCCAACGGGCGGTTCACCGACGCCTCCCAGTACGGCGACTACTCCAACGCCTTCGGTCAGTCCTTCGCGCTCATCGGGCTGCACCGCGCCGGCGCCGGCCCGAGCGCCGAGGCGATCTCCTACCTGATCGACCAGCAGTGCCCGAACGGGGGGTTCCAGCTCTACATGAGCGATGCCGGGTGCACCGCCGACACCGCCGCGGACCCGGACGCCACCGCGATGGCCGTGCAGGCACTGATCGCGGCCGGCGGAGGAGCCGGCGTCACCTCGGACGGCCTGGACTACCTCGCCTCCCGACAGGGCAGCGACGGTGGCGTCGGTGGTGCCGGGCTCACCAGCTCAGTGAACGCCAACAGCACCGGGCTCGCCGGGCAGGCGTTCCTCGCCGGTGGTCGCTCCGCGCAGGCCCGCCTCGCGGTCTCCTACCTCCAGGGGCTTCAGTACGGCTGCTCCTTCCCAGCCGCACTTCGCGGTGGCATCGCGTACGACGCGACGACGTTCGCATCGCAGAAGGAAGCGGGCAGCACAGCGACCCCCAGCGACCAGGACCGACGCTCCACCTCCCAGGCCCTGCTCGCCCTGGCCGGCACCCCGCTCGGCACCGTGACCGCTGCCGGTGCGGATGCCGTGGCACCCCAGCCGGCGTGCAGCCAGGCCAGCCAGAGCCCCTCAGCGTCCGCGTCGCCATCTGCCTCCCCCAGTGCGAGCCCGTCCATCACGACGAGCACGACGCCGACCTCGACCAGCGGTTCGGGTTCCTCGGGCGGACCCACGGAGCCGGCGGTCGTCGCAGGCGGCTCGACCTCCCCGGGCTCGCTCGCCCAGACCGGCTCCGACCTGCTGCTGCCGGTCGGTCTCGGCGCCCTGCTCGTCGTGCTCGGCTCAGCGGCCGTCATCACCTCGCGCCGTCGCGGAGCGCACGCCTGATGACCCTCCCCCGATCCGTCCTGCGCCGCGTCGCCGGTGCAGCCGCGGCATCCGCTCTGGCCGTGGGCGGCCTGCTCATCGCGGCGGCCCCGGCGAGCGCGGCCGCGTGCTCGGGCACCTCGGGGGTCACGGTCATCGTCGACACCGGTAGCAGCATCTCGACCAGGTGCGCTCCCGGTGACCCGGCATCCGGGCTTGCAGCCCTGTCGTCCGCCGGCTTCTCGGTGACGCAGGTGCAGACCCAGCCCGGATTCGTCTGCAGGATCAACGGGTTCCCGTCCTCGGACCCGTGCGTCCGCACACCACCGGCCACGGCCTACTGGGCTTACTGGCACGCCAAGCGCGGCGGGTCCTGGACCTACAGCACCCTCGGAGCCGGGTCCTACGACCCGGCCCCGGGGTCGGTGCAGGGGTGGCGCTTCGGCTCGGGACAGCAACCGCGCACTGCCCCACCGGCTCCGACGCAGACGACCGCACCCAAGCCGACCGTGAAGCCCAAGCCCACGGTGGCACCCCAGCCGACCGTGAAGCCCAAGCCGCCGGCGGCGCCGAAGGTGACCGCGCAGCCCAAGCCCACGACCAGGTCGACGGGCAGCACGACACCGGGGAGGACTGCGGCACCCAAGCCCACCAGCTCGAGCGCCCCCAAGGGCTCACCCAGCACGTCGGCGTCGGCGTCGGCGACGCCGAGCGTGTCCGCCAGCGCCTCGACACCAGCCACCTCCCCCGACGAGTCGCAGGCTCCGGAGGAGTCCGCCACTGCCCTCGCGGCGGCGCCGACCAGCGCCGACTCGGGCGGGGGCGGCGCCAGCACGCTGCTCATCGGCGGGGCCCTCGTCGCCCTCGTTGCCGGGGGCGCCGGATTCGCGGCATGGAAACGACGCGCGTGAGTCGATGATGGAGCGATGAGCCCTTCCCTCCCACGCGCCGTGCACCCCGGTGCGTGGTGGGGGTGGGCCATCG
>JBDSNZ010000145.1:0-3740 GCA_039915055.1 Ornithinibacter sp. | reverse complement strand
AGGTCATGAGTGTCAGCGACAAGCCCCGGCTCGCTGGCCGGCAACCCTCCTCCGCGGTGGGGTGCCCCGGGTGAAGACCTGGCGGTCGGCACCCTGCCGACCGCAAGCGCGGGCACCTGTCGTACAGCCCGCAGCGCACGCCGTATGCCGTGCGTCGGGCTGCGGTCCGACGCACCCGAGAACGTTGGGAGCAGGACCGATGAGCGACGCCACACAGTGGGGTTTCGAGACCAAGCAGGTGCATGCCGGACACAGCCCGGACAGCGCCACCGGGGCCCGTGCCCTACCGATCTACCAGACCACGTCCTTCCAGTTCAGGGACACCGAGCACGCAGCGAACCTGTTCGCGCTCAAGGAGTTCGGCAACATCTACACCCGGATCATGAATCCCACGCAGGATGCCGTGGAGCAACGGATCGCCGCCCTCGAGGGTGGCCTCGCTGCCCTGCTCGTGGCGTCGGGCCAGGCCGCGACGACGATGGCCCTGCTCAACATCGCCGAGGCCGGCGACCACGTCGTGGCGAGTGCCGCGCTCTACGGCGGCACGTTCAACCTGCTCAAGCACACCTTCCCGAAGATGGGCATCCACGTCTCCTTCATCGAGGACACCGCCGACCTCGAGGCGTGGCGCGCAGCGGTGCAACCCAACACCAAGGTGTTCTTCGGCGAGACGATCGCCAACCCCCGCGCCGACGTCCTCGACATCGAGGGGGTCGCGGCGGTCGCCCACGAGGTGGGCGTGCCGCTGGTCGTGGACAACACCATCGCCACGCCCTACCTGATCCGTCCCCTGGAGTGGGGCGCCGATGTCGTCGTGCACTCGGCGACGAAGTACCTCGGCGGGCACGGCACCTCCATCGCCGGGGTCATCGTCGACGGCGGCACCTTCGACTTCGGTCAGGACCCGGAGAAGTTCCCCAACTACAACACCCCTGAGGAGAGCTACCACGGCCTCGTCTTCGCGAGGGACCTCGGCGTCGGAGGTGGTCTCGGCGCCAACCTCGCCTACATCCTCAAGGCGCGGGTCCAGCTGCTGCGCGACCTCGGTTCGGCCGTCTCGCCCTTCAACGCCTTCCTCATCGCCCAGGGCGTGGAGACCCTGAGCCTGCGGATGGAGCGGCACCTGGAGAACACCAGGAAGGTGGCGGCCCACCTGGTCGCACACCCGCAGGTGGAGGAGGTGCGGTGGGCCTCGCTGGACGACAGCCCGAACAAGGCGCTCGCCGACAAGTACGCACCCAAGGGCGCGGGCGCCGTGCTCTCCTTCGAGATCGCCGGTGGGCTCGACGCCGGGCGCCGGTTCGTGGAGGGCCTGACCCTGCACAGCCACGTCGCCAACATCGGTGACGTGCGGAGCCTCGCGATCCACCCCGCGTCGACCACGCACAGCCAGGGTGGCGACGCGGACCGCGCCGCCGCGGGTGTGACCGCGGGTCTGGTGCGCCTCGCCGTGGGCATCGAGTCGATCGAGGACATCCTCGCCGACCTCGACCGTGGCTTCGCCGCGGCATCCGCCCAGCCGGCGGGCGAGGACGCCGACGGGCTGCAGGAGGATGCCGGGGAGCTCGCCGGCGTGACCGGCTGAGGTCGCGACCGCATCACGGGTGCCCCCGGCCCGACGGGCTGGGGGCACCTTGTGGATAACTCCGGCCTGCGGTGACCGCGAGTGCCTACGGTGTGGTCCATGACGAGAGTTCGGGTCGACGCGGCCGACGTGCTGGCGCTCGGGGACGCCCTGGCCCGAGCCGGCGCGGACCTGGCTGTCATGGGCGACCCTGCGGCCGACCGGTGGGCGCTCGGGCCGGGGGAGAGCGGCGCGGCGCTCGAGGAGCTGCTCGGCGGGTGGCGGCACACCCGCCTGGCCCTCGCTGGGGCGCTCGTCGACCTGGGGGAGGGCGCCGCGGCAGCGGGTGGGCTCTATGTCGACACCGAGGCGACCGTGGCTCGCTCCCTGGTCGGCGGTGGTCGGTGACGATGCTGCGACCCCTTCCGGGTGACCCCGGGTCGGTGCGGGCCCTTGCCGCGAGCTGCGACGTCGCGACGCAGCGGCTCGGTGACCTCGGCTGGGTGCTCGCCACCCTGCGCGAGGGCGCGGTGTGGGACGGGCCTGCAGGTGAGGCGTTCGGGGCGCGGGTCGCGCAGGCGCCGCCGGTGCTGGATGCCGTCGCACACCGGTTCCGGGGGGCCGTGGCGCCGCTGCAGGCACTCGCGGCGGCCATGGAAGAGGCCCAGGCCGTGATCGGGCCCGCGGTGCGCGAGCACGACGACGCTGAGCACGCGTACGCCGTGCTGGAGGACCGTGTCTACTCCCTCATCTCACTCGGCCGCACCGAGGCCGACCCGGACGTGGCGCACCTGCGCGCGCTACAGATCCAGCAGGCGCAGGCCCAGGCGAGCGCCCGGGCCCGACACCGCGCGGCCTCCTCACGGTTCGACGACGCCGACCGGGGGTGCGCCGCGAGGCTCTCGGCCCTGTCCCAGGACTCCATCGCCGACTCCCTCGCCTACCGGTTCGTGACGGCAGCGAGCTCGATCGGTCACGGCGTCGGTGCCCTGGGGGTCGCGGCGCTCGCAGCCCCCGAGCTCGCTCCGCTCGCGCTCGCCGGTGACGTGCTCGCCTTCGGCGCCGATGCGTCCCTGTTGGTGGTCTACGGCGAGGGCGACCTGAGGGCCCTGGGTGTCTCCACCGCATTCATCGCGATGGGCACCGCCGGCAAGGCACTTCGTTCCGGGTCCTCCCTCGGGGCGGAGATCACCGTGGACGGGGTGCGGGTGACCCGCGCGCTGAGCCCCTCGGAGCGCGTCGTGCTGGGGGGCGCCCAGACGGCTCAGGCGCGGCTCGCCAGGGTCCGAAAGGCCTTCGACGTGCCCCCGCCGAGGGGCACACCGAGTCACCTCGTGGGGGGTCCTCCCGTGGCCCGGGTGCGCAACGCACCACGCACTCCCGCCGAGGTGCGCGCGGCCAGCGCGCGGGCCGCCCAGCGGGTCAGGGAGATGGCACGGGCCCGGGCCGACACCGCCCTGAGCGACCAGTTCCGGCTGGCCAGCGCCAACGGGCGGGGGCCGCAGGCGATGTACCTCGGGGGTGTGACGCTGCTCGGCGCCGAGAAGGTCGGGCGAAAGGTCGTCGAGTCCCGCCGCGAGGACCCCTCCACCTCCACATCGCAGTCCACATCGCAGTCCACATCGCCGTGCACCCCGCTGACCGCGCGCCCGGCCCCGTGCTGACGCCCACCTATCCTTGGCTCCATGCCTGCCCAGCCCGTCGACGTCGTCGACGCCGTGCGGCTGAGGTATCCCGAGCACCTCCCCGTCGTCGAGCGGCGCGAGGACATCCTCGCCGCGATCCGGGACCACCAGGTCGTGGTCATCGCGGGAGAGACCGGCTCGGGCAAGACCACCCAGATACCCAAGATGTGCCTGGAGCTGGGTCGCGGCGGATCCGGCGGGCAGATCGGGCACACCCAGCCGCGCCGCATCGCCGCGCGCTCGGTCGCGGAGCGGATCGCCGAGGAGGTGCAGGTCGAGCTCGGTGACCTCGTGGGCTACCAGGTGCGCTTCACCGACCACAGCAGCGACGCCACCCGCGTGAAGGTGATGACCGACGGCATCCTGCTCGCCGAGCTGCAGCGCGACCGGGACCTGCGCCGATACGACACGATCATCATCGACGAGGCCCACGAACGCAGCCTCAACATCGACTTCATCCTCGGTTACCTCAAGCAGCTCCTCCCGCGCCG
>JBDSNZ010000140.1:0-15885 GCA_039915055.1 Ornithinibacter sp. | reverse complement strand
GTCGCGCAGATCGTCACCTACGGCACGATCAAGGCCAAGCAGGCGGTCAAGGACGCAGCCCGGGTCATGGGCCACCCGTTCGCCGTCGGTGAGCAGCTCACCAAGGCGATGCCGCCGGACGTCATGGGCAAGGGCGTGTCCCTGTCGGGCATCTACGACCCGACGCACGCCCGCTATGGCGAGGGCAAGGAGTTCCGCGAGCTCGTCGCCGCCGAGGCGCACCTCGGCGAGGTCGTCGAGACCGCGAAGGGCCTCGAGGGTCTGAAGCGTCAGTGGGGCGTGCACGCGGCCGGGGTCATCATGAGCAGCGAGCCGCTCATCGACGTCATCCCGATCATGCGGCGCCTGCAGGACGGGCAGGTGATCACCCAGTTCGACTACCCGAGCTGTGAGGCCCTGGGCCTGGTGAAGATGGACTTCCTCGGGCTGCGCAACCTCACCATCCTCGACGACGCCATCGCCAACGTGAAGTCCAACCGCGGCGAGGACATCGACCTCGATGCGCTGAGCAAGGACATGACCGACCCCGCGACCTACGACCTGCTGGCCCGCGGTGACACCCTCGGCGTCTTCCAGCTCGACGGCGGCGGCATGCGCACCCTGCTGAAGCTCATGCAGCCCGACAGCTTCGAGGACATCTCCGCGGCCCTCGCGCTCTACCGACCCGGGCCGATGGGCGTCAACGCGCACACCAACTTTGCGCTGCGCAAAAACGGGAAGCAGGAGCTCACCCCGCTCGACCCGCAGCTCGAGGGCAAGCTCCAGCCCGAGATGGTCGAGGCGCTCGGCCCGATCCTGGGCACGACCTACGGCCTGGTGATCTACCAGGAGCAGGTCATGGAGATCGCCCAGAAGCTCGCCGGCTACAGCCTGGGCAACGCCGACCTGCTGCGCCGGGCGATGGGCAAGAAGAAGAAGGAGGTGCTGGATGCCGAGTACGTCCCCTTCTCGGAGGGGATGAAGGCCAAGGGCTTCAACGAGGCGTCCATCGCCGCCCTGTGGGGTGTGCTGGTCCCGTTCTCGGACTACGCGTTCAACAAGGCGCACACCGCGGCATACGGTCTGGTCTCCTACTGGACGGGATACCTCAAGGCCAACTACCCGGCCGAGTACATGGCGGCACTGCTCACCTCCGTGGGTGACGACAAGGACAAGTCGGCGCTCTACCTGGGGGAGTGCCGCCGGATGGGCATCAAGGTGCTCCCGCCAGACGTCAACGACTCGATCGGGCAGTTCGCCGCGGTCGGCACCGACATCCGCTTCGGGATGCAGGCGATCCGCAACGTCGGCCACCAGGTCGTGGAGGCGATCATCGCGGGCCGGGAGTCCAAGGGAGCGTTCGCCTCCTTCGAGGACTTCATGTCCAAGGTGCCCGCGGTGGTGTGCAACAAGCGCACGATCGAGTCCCTCATCAAGGGAGGCGCTTTCGACGGTCTGGCCCAGACCCGGATGGGCCTGATCAGGGTCCACGAGGAGTACGTCGACGCCTTCGTCTCGATCAAGCGTCAGGAGGCCATCGGCCAGGACAGCCTGTTCGGGGCCTTCGGTGACGACGCCGAGAGCGCCGGAGGTGGGGACATGATGGGGCTGGCCCCGGTGCCCGGCATCGAGTGGGACAAGTCGACCCTGCTCTCCTTCGAGCGCGAGATGCTCGGCCTGTACGTCTCGGACCACCCGTTGCTCGGCGTCGAGCACGTGCTCGCAGCGCACGCCGACACCCAGATCGCTGCGCTGACCGCCGAAGACGGGGGCAAGCCGGAGGGGTCCATGGTGACGGTCGCCGGCTTGATCACCGGGCTCCAGGTCAAGCGCACCAAGAAGGGTGACCTCTGGGCGATCGCCACGCTCGAGGACCTCGCGGGGGCCATCGAGTGCCTCTTCTTCCCCAGCTCCTACCTCGCCGTCGGCCCGATGCTCCAGCAGGACACGGTGGCGGTGGTGCGCGGCAAGCTCAACCGGCGCGACGACGCCGTGTCGATCTACGCGCAGGAGCTCACGCTCCCCGACATCAGTGACGGTCCGCGAGGTCCGGTCGTGGTGACGATGGACACGGTGCGGGCCACGACGGGTCGGATCGAGGAGCTCAAGACCGTGCTCACCAACCACCCCGGCACCACGGAGGTCCACCTGCGGCTCATCAAGCCGGGACGCTCTGTCGAGATCCGCCTCGACCCGGCGTTCCGGGTCGAGGCCAACGAGGCCCTCTTCGGCGACCTCAAGGTGCTCCTGGGCCCGCGGTGCCTGGTGTGAGGGGAGCGGCGACACGGGTATGAACGCCGGATGAAGACTGAGATTTGGTCTGTTCTTGCCCAAGGTTTCCCGGGTCCGGCCCACCTATGGTGGTGGCCGCTCACCCCAACCCAGGAGAGAACATGAGATCGAATCGTCGACGCGCCCTCGGCGCAGCCATCGCGGTGGGCGCCTTCGCCGCCCTCACCGTGACGGCCCCGGCCGTTGCGAAGGACAAGCCCACGCCGCCGATGGCAGGCAAGGGTCAGGGGCCGCTGCAGAGTGTGCAGCTGCTGTCCTTCAACGACTATCACGGCCACCTCGAGGCCAGTGACGGGCCGCTCAGCAAGACGTTGGACCCATCGCAGACCCCGGTCGGTGGCGCCGAGTACCTCTCGAGTGCACTGGCGGCCCTGCGCAAGGACGCTCCCAAGGGCGCGAGCCTCACGGTTGCCGCCGGCGACCTGATCGGCGGGTCGCCGTTCCTGTCCGGGCTCTTCCACGACGAGCCGTCGGTGGAGTCCCTCGAGGCGATGAAGCTCGACGTCAGCAGCGTCGGCAACCACGAGTTTGACGAGGGCACCACCGAGCTGCTCCGGATGCAGAAGGGCGGCTGCCACCCCACGGATGGCTGCTACTTCCCCGACGCGCCCTATGACGGGGCCGACTTCCAGTGGCTCTCGGCCAACGTCGTGAAGAAGGACACCGGAAAGACCCTCCTACCCGGCACGAGCATCAAGAAGATCAGGGGCATGAAGGTCGGCTTCATCGGGATGACTCTCGAGGGCACCCCCACCCTCGTCGACCCCGCCGGCGTCGCCTCCGTCGACTTCAAGGACGAGGTCGAGACGGCCAACGCCCAGGCGAAGCTCCTCAAGAAGCAGGGGGTGAAGTCGATCGTCGTCCTCCTGCACGAGGGTGGCGTCCAGAGCGGCACCTACCAGCAGTGCGTCGGCATCTCCGACCCGATCGCCACGATCGCGAAGACGATGACCCCTGAGGTCGACGCGATCATCACCGGGCACACCCACCAGCCCTACGTCTGCAAGATCAACGACCCGGCGGGCCACCCCCGACTCGTCACCAGCGCGGCCTCCTACGGGCAGGTCGTGACCGAGACCAACCTGGTCATCGACCGCCGCACCGGCGACGTCGACCGCGCGCGCACCACGGCGACGAACCACCTCGTGAGCCGGAGCGAGTACGCGAAGGACCCGGCGCAGACCAAGATCATCGACAAGTGGAAGACGATCTCCGGCCCGCTCGCGGCCCGGATCGTGGGAACCAACACCGAGGACATCCTCGGTGACTCCAGCGGCGACCGGGGAATCGAGACGCCAATGGGCGACCTGGTCTCGGACGCCATCCTGTGGGGAACCTCAGCCCCGGCCAGCGGCGGCGCCCAGATATCCCTGATGAATACCGGCGGGGTGCGCGCGAGCTTCAAGCTGGCGCCGAAGTACGCCGAGGAGTCCGGCCAGATCACCTATGCCGAGGCCTATGACGTCGCCCCGTTCGGCAACCTCCTCGTGAGCATGGACCTCACCGGCGCCCAGCTCAAGGCGGTCCTAGAGCAGCAGTACGTCCTGAACCGTCCCGGCGGTCGGGACAAGCTCGGTCTCGGCGTGTCCAAGGGCTTCAGCTACACCTGGGACCCCTCCGCACCCACGGGCTCGAAGGTCGTGGCAGGCTCGATGACCCTCAACGGGGCGCCGATCGGCATGAGCACCACCTACCGCGTGTCCACGCTCAACTTCCTCGCCAACGGCGGTGACTCCTTCACGGCCTTCTCCGCCGGGACGAACCTTCTCGGCGGGGCCGAGGACCTCGCGAACCTGGTCGCGTACCTCGAGGCCAACCCGGGCCTGAGCGCCCCGGCGGACCGCGTCACGGGGCTCTGACCGAGCGCTGAACCGCAGCACCACCACAGCACAGCAGCACAGCGAGGGCCGCACCCCACCCCGGGGTGCGGCCCTCGCCGTTGCTCCCATTCGAGGTGATGTCCTGGCCTGGCGGGCCAGAACATCACCTCCACCCGCGGGTGGGCGCAGGGGTCCGATTACAGTGACGCCCATGCCGAGCCAGACCCCGCCGAGCCCACCGGCGCCAGAACACCGCACCCACCTCCGCGAGCACCACGGCGAGGTGTTCGAGGACCCCTTCGAGTGGCTGCGCGACGGTGAGGACCCTGACGTCCTGGCCCACCTCGAGGCCGAGAACGCCTACGCCGAGGCGCGCACCGAGCACCTGGCGCCGCTGCGCACGGCGATCTTCGAGGAGATCCGCTCACGGGTGAAGGAGACCGACCTCTCGGTGCCCGTGGCGAGTGGCCCGTGGTGGTACTTCTCGCGCACGACGCAGGGGCGGCAGTATGCCGCGCAGGTGCGGGTGCCGCTCACCGACAAGACGGTGCGCCCCGACCCCGAGGGTGACGCCCTTCCGCAGGAGCAGGTCGTCGTCGACGGCAACGTCGAGGCCGGCGAGAGCGAGTTCTTCTCCATCGGTGCGCTCACCGTGAGCTCGGACCACCGGCTCGTGGCCTTCGCCGTCGACACCGAGGGTGACGAGCGGTTCTCCCTCGTGGTGCGGGTGATCGCGACCGGCGAGGTGCTCGATGCCGCCCTCACCGGCATCGGCTACGGCTGCGAGTTCAGCCGTGACGGCCGGTTCGTCTTCTACACCCGTCTCGACGACGCCTGGCGCCCCCACCAGCTGTGGCGCCACGAGGTGGGCGGCGATCCGGCCGAGGACGTCCTGGTGCACGAGGAGAGCGACGAACGCTTCTGGATGGGCATCTCCTCCAGCCGTGACGAGCGCTGGCTGGTGCTCGGGCTCGGGTCCAAGACCACCTCGGAGGTGCACCTCCTGGACTCCGAGCAGCCGCTGGGGGAGTGGCACGTCGTGGCGCCGCGCCGCGACGGGGTGGAGTACGACGTGGAGCCCGCCTCCGACCGCCTGCTCATCGTGCACAACACCGACACCCCCGACGGAGACCTGGCCTGGGCGCCGCTCGACGCGAACAGCCACGATCAGTGGGTGTCGTTGCTGCGCTCGGCGCCGGGCGAGCGGTTCGTCGGCGTTGACGCCTTCGACGACATGAGTGTGCTGTCGCTGCGCAGCAACGGGCTCACCGCCGTTCGTGTCCTGCCGCGCGATGCCACGGCTCCCGGAGGGCACGGGGAGGCGTGGGACCTCGAGGTGGGCCAGGAGGTCCACTCGATCGGCGTCGGGGACAACCCGGAGCCGGCGACGACGGCGCTCCAGGTGGTGATCGAGTCCTTCACCAGCCCGCGCACCGTGCTCGAGGTCGACCTCGCGACCGGAGAGCGCACGGTGCTCAAGCGCCAGGCCGTGCTCGGCGACTTCGACGAGACCGACTACGTCGAGCGCCGCCTCTGGGCGCGCGCGGAAGACGGTGTGTCCGTGCCGATCTCGGTCGTCCACCGGGTGGGCATGGAACCGGACGGCTCGCACGCGGGCCTGGTCACGGCATACGGCGCGTATGAGATCAGCTCCGACCCCTACTTCTCCGTCGCGAGGCTCAGCCTGCTGGACCGCGGCGTCGTGTATGCCGTGGCGCACGTGCGCGGGGGTGGCGAGATGGGGCGGCACTGGTACGACGACGGGAAGATGCTCGCCAAGCGCACCACGTTCACCGACACCGTGGCCTGCGTCGACCATCTCGTCGACCAGGGCTGGATGGCCCGCGACCGAGTCGGGTTGGAGGGGGGGTCAGCGGGTGGCCTGCTCGTCGGGGCGGTGCTCAACCTCGCTCCGGAGCGGTTTGCCGTGGCCCACGCCGCGGTCCCCTTCGTCGATGCGCTGAGCACCATCCTGCGGCCCGATCTTCCGCTGACGGTGGGGGAGTGGGAGGAGTGGGGCAACCCTCTGGAGGACCCCGAGGTCTATGCCTACATGCGCTCCTACACCCCCTACGAGAACCTCGCACCGGCTGCGTATCCCTCGGTGCTGGCGACCACCAGCCTCAACGACACCAGGGTGTTCTTCGTCGAGCCGGCCAAGTGGGTGGCGAGGCTGCGTGAGGTGAGCACCAGCGACCCTGCCGCGCAGCCCGTCCTGCTGCGCACGGAGATGTCGGCCGGGCACGGTGGGCGCAGCGGCAGGTATGCCGCGTGGGAGCAGATCGCCTGGGAGTGGGCCTTCGTGCTGGACCGGCTGGGAGCGACCGAGCGCGTCAGCGGGTGAAGAGGATCGGGGCGTGGGCGCGCCCCATCAGGCGCAGTGCCGTCGACCCGACGTGCAGCCCGGGGAAACCGCCGGAGCCACGGCTGCCGACCACCACCATCGAGGCACCCTCGGAGCGGTCGATCAGGACCTTGAGCGGGTCGTCGCGCACGATCTCCTGCTCCACCGACACCCCGGGCCCTGCGGTGCGGTGCTCCGCGAGGGCACCGTCGATGAGACTGCCCAGGCGGGACTCGTAGTCCTGCCAGCTGGAGGTGGACTGCAGGGTGGGGTCCTCCGCGCCGCTGGGCTGCCAGGCGTGCACGACGTCGAGCGACCCACCGGTCACGAGGGCCTCGCGGTAGCCGATGCCCAGGGCGCGCAGCGACTGCGGTGACGCGTCGACGCCCACGACGACCCGCCCACCGGCGGTGGGTGAGCCGTCGCGGGCGTGCTGCACCACGAGCACCGGGCACTTCGCATGGGTGACCACCTGCATCGCCACGGCGCCGGCACCCGCCCGGCTGAAGACGCCCTCACCCATGGCGCCGATGACGAGGAGGACGGCGGTCTGCGAGGCCGAGATCAGCGCCTGGCTCGCAAAACCGTCCCGGCAGGCCGTGGTGACGGTGAGGTCGGGGTCGATGGCATGGGCTCGCGCCGCGGCGTCGCCGACGAGCCGCTGCCCGTTCGTGAGGATGACCGAGCGATCGGAGAGTGCCCCGAAGCCGAGCATCGGGAGGTCTGGCGCGAACGCGTGCACGACGTGCAGCGACATGCCGCGGTCACTGGCGAAGTGCGCGGCCCGAGCGACCGCGGCCTGGGAGAGGGGTGAGCCGTCGACCCCGACGACTACGCGAGAGCTCGACATGCTGGGTCCTCCGATCGCGACCGTCGCGGGCTGGTCCGCCCACCTCTCGACCGTGGCACGTGCGCCTCGCGGGCGCAAGGGTGACCGTCAGCGAGTCATGGCTTCGTCGTCGCCGAAGGCGTCGAGCACCACGCCGCTGGCTCCCAGGGCGCCGTTGGCGGCGGTCCAGGTGGTGGCCCCGCGTCCGTCCGCCACGACGACGGACGAGCCGCTGACCGAGGCCCCCGTCGGGGAGAGGACGACGGCTGAGTCGCCGGCGATGCCGACGGCGAGCTGGGTCGGGGATGCCGTGACGCCGGCATACAGGCGGCCCCACCGGAAGTCGTCGGTGAGGTGGGGCACGACCGTGGCGTCGACGAGCCCGAGACCGGGCAGCCACACGGCATCATCGGCCCGGTAGGCCGCGACACCCTCGGCCTCCAGGGTGTCGGCGGTGGGCCGCGCCTTGGCCGACCAGCGAGCACCGAGCGCCGCGGACATCGCGCCGTCCGCGAGGACGACCGGGGTGCCGCGGACCGCGGCCGTGACGGTGGAACGGAATGCCGGGTCGGCCATGCTCGTGGCCAGCGCCTCCGGGGTGTCGCCGACGAGCACGACGGCGGTGACACCGCGCAGGTCCACCGTGGACCAGCTCTTGCTGCCGTGCACGACGGTGGACACCTGCCCGGACCAACCCGCCTTCTTCAGGGCCTTGGCCGCCGCGTTCACGTCCTTGCCCGAGGTGGACCCGCCACCGAGGACCAGCAGGCGTGCCTTCTTGGACGCGTTCACGGCATTCGCGGCGGTGACGACGTCCTGCAGAGCCCTCGCGCCGAGGGCTCCGCCGCCGAGGAAGAGCGTCCCGTCGACCTCAGAGGGCGATGCGGGCGCAGACCAGGGCGCCCCGCTCGGGGTGCCGAGCGTGACCCCGCCGCGCGCGAGGGTACGCGAGGGGATGTCACACGTGGTGTCCTCGGTCATCAGGTGGGTGAGCACGCGCCGCGCCGACAGGGTGGCGGGGGAGCCGACCCACGTGTGGGTGGCGCCGAGGCTCTCGAAGTCGATGAGCCCAACCGAGCTGTCGCCGAAGACCCCGGACAAGGTCGTGTCTCCGGTGCTGCGAACCCCTGTCGCGTAGTCGACCCCCACACCCAGCGGGCTGGGCTCCCCGGTGCGCTCCTGGGCCGTGGCGATCGTGGACAGGCTCCGGCCGAGCCGACCGCGCTGGTGGAAGTGCTGGTCGAAGATGGCAGCCTGCGAGCCGACATCGAGGCCGCGCTCGAGGTCCCCGTCATCGCCCCACCACATCAGGGTGGAGTCGCGACGCAACCCCTCCGCCGGGCCGAGGTCACCGACGTAGCCGTTGATCATCGAGCGGGACTCGACCGCGGCACCGGCGCTCGTGCCGCCGAGTGCTGCGCCACGCTGCACCGCTGCGGTGATGGCTCGCTCCGCGGGGGAGTCCGCCAGCACCTGCATGGCCAGGCCCTGGTCACCGCCCAGGACGTAGATCCCGTCCGTCGCAGAGTCGCTGAGGGCGGCGGCATTGACCGGGTCGAGGGCATCCGCCCGGTTCAGGAGCACGGCGAGGGTTGTCGTGCAGCCGGTGTAGGGGGCCGCGACGGCGTCGCACGCGGCATCGAGCTGGTCGGCGCGGGTCTGGGCCAACGCGAGGTTCTCGGCACGGTCCTTCGCGCCGTCGCCATACGCAGAAGGGACGACCACCAGGTCGATGGTGGGGCCGCTCGCCCCGTCGGCCGCCGCGAGCGCGAACCCGGCCAGCGTCGAGGTGACGTAGCCGCCCCCGATGGGTGTGAGAGTCGTGGGTGGCGCTGCGGAGGCGGTCGAGTCGGCGGTGCCCGCGAGGGCGAGGCCGGCGGTCGCGATGGCTGCGAGCGTCGTGCGCGTCGCGTGGCGGATGGCTGCTGGCGAGCGTCGAGGGGTCATGCGCGGTGACGCTAGCGGCTCACCATGCTCTGCGCGCGTCGAGCGGGGGGAGCGCCTTCCCGGGCGCACGAGGAGCGGCTATATGGTGTCGCCATGACTCTGCGTGCCATCGAGTGGGACCAGGCCGCTGGCCGTGACGGAGCGGGCGCTGTCCGTCTCCTCGACCAGACCCTGCTCCCGCTCCAGACCGTGTTCCGCACCATCGAGCGCACCGATGACCTCGTCGCCGCGATCGCCGAGCTGGCGGTGCGCGGGGCACCTGCGCTGGGTGTGGCCGGCGCCCTGGGCGTGGTCCTCGCCATGGACGAGGCGGCACGTGAGGGCTGGGACGACCGGCGAGTGCAGGGGGCCGTGGACCGGGTGCGCCACGCGCGCCCGACGGCGGTCAACCTCGCGTGGGGTGTCGATGAGGTGCGCCCGCTGATGGCGAGTGGCCGCGATGCCGTGCTGGAGGCGGCCCTGCGGGTGGCGCGAGAGGACGAGGCTGCCAACAGGGAGCTCTCCCGCCTCGGGGCGGACTGGCTGCTGGAGCGCATCGACCGGCCCCGGCTGCGGGTGCTGACCCACTGCAACGCGGGCATCCTCGCGACCTCGGGCTGGGGCACCGCCCTCGGCGTGGTCCGCGAGCTGCAGGCGCGCGACCGCATCGAGCTCGTCTACGCCGACGAGACGCGCCCGCTCCTCCAGGGGGCGCGGTTGACGGCTTTCGAGCTGGCGAGCGAGGGCATCCCGCACGTCGTGCAGACCGACTCGGCCGCGGCCTCGACCATCCTGCGCGGGCTCGTCGACCTCGCGGTCGTGGGCGCCGACCGGATCGCCGCGAACGGGGACACCGCCAACAAGGTCGGCACGCTGGGCGTGGCCCTCGCGTGCCGCGATGCCGGCATCCCCTTCCTCGTGGCAGCGCCGTGGTCCACGGTCGACCTCTCGATGACCGACGGGTCGGGCATCGAGATCGAGGAGAGGGACGGCAGCGAGGTGACGCAGTGGGCGGGCACTCGCGTGGTCCCCGAGGGCACCCAGGGCTTCAACCCGGCCTTCGACGTGACCCCGGCGCGGCTGATCGACGCGGTGGCGACCGAGCATGGGGTGGCGGAACCGCGCACAGGGCGCGACCTCACCGATCTCGCGCGGGACTCCTCCTGAAGTTCAGGGCTTCATTGTAAGATAATGAAGGTATGGTCTTCATATGGACCAGATGATGTCACCACCTTCACCGTGTGCCCTCCTCGGGGACCTCGTCTCCTCCCGGGAGGCCCCGGACCGTGCGCGCCTGCACGAGCAGCTCGAGGCGGCCCTCACCGCCGTGGATGCCGCGGTGCCGCCGCTCACGGCTCTGCGCGTCACGGCCGGGGACGAGTTCCAGGGCACCTACGCCACCCTGGGCGGCGCGGCCGAGGCGGCTCTACGGGTGCGGCTGGCACTGCTCCCCGAGGCTGATGCCCGCTTCGGGCTCGGGCGAGGGGAGACCGCCGTCCTGGACCAGAGGCGCGGCATAGAGGACGGGCCGGGGTGGTGGGCCGCCCGGGCGGCGATCGTGCAGGTCGCAGCACTGGCGGAGCGGTCCGCGACACGTCAGGCGCGCACCGCGTTCCGTGCCTCGGAGCCCGACCCGGTCGAGGCGGCGGTCAATGCCGCGCTGCTCTGTCGGGACCATCTGGTTGGCTCGATGTCACCCCGTTCCCTGCGACTCCTGAAGGGCCTCATGGACTCCGACAGCACCCAGCGCGAGATCGCCGCCCGCGAGGGCATCAGCGCGTCCGCCGTCTCGCAGCGGGTGCGTGCCGATGGCATCGGCGCCGTGCTCGAGGCGCAGCAGCTCCTCAGAGGTCTGCCGTGAGCTGGCTGGCGGTCTGGCTCATCGGTCTCGGCACGGCAGACCTCGTCCGCGCTGGTGCCCGCACCAACCGGTGGGCGATCCCCTCCGGGGTCGCCAGCGTGCTCCTCCTCGCCGTCCTCGCCGGGCTCACCGCCCCCGTCGACCTGGTGGTCCTGGTCGCCGCCCTCGTCCCGCTGGCGCTGTGGGTCCGGTACTCCACCCAGGCGCTGGTCTCGGGGTCCGGTCACCTGACTGCCCTGGCGTCCCTCGCCGTCGGCGGCGCGTGGCTCGTGGGGCTCTCCGGGTGGGCCAGCCCCGTGGGTGGCCCGCTCGCGGCGTGGGCGGCGTGGGCGGACCCACCCCTGGTCGGGGACGCCCCCGCAGGGCACGTCCTCCTGGTGGTGGGGCTGCTGCTCGTCAACCTCGTCACCGCCAACGTGCTGGTGCGGTTGGTGCTCCTGGCCGTCGGCGCGCTGCGACCGGTCCTCCCGCTCGACACCAGCGTGCAGCCCTCGGACGAGCTCAAGGGCGGTCGGCTGCTCGGGCCGATGGAGCGCGTGCTCATCATCGGTCTCGGTCTGGCCGGGCAGCTCACTGCCGCAGGCCTGGTCATCGCGGCCAAGGGGCTGATTCGCTTCCCGGAACTTCAGGCCAAGCGCGATGACCGCACGAGCGTCGACGGCGTGGGCATCGACGCGGTCACCGAATACTTCCTCGTCGGATCCTTCGTGTCGTGGCTGGTGGCGCTCGGCAGCCTCGCGCTCACCCGCTGAGCGGCCGGGCTGCCCCAGGGCGCTCAGACCGTGAGGATGTTGTCCTTCCACTCCTCCGGGAAGTCCGCGGTGGTGTCTCCGGCGACGAGGAGGCGGTAGGTCATCGCCGCGGCCTCCTCCAGGTTCAGCGCCCGCCGCAGCGCCATCGAGACCGTGTCGCCGATGGCCGAGCACCCGTGGTGGGCGAGGACCACGGCATCGTTCTCCCGCACCGCCTCCGCAGCGAGGTGCGCGATCTCGTCCGAGCCCGAGGGGTGAAAGGGCACCCGGCCCACGCTCCCGAGGTAGTACTGGTGATCCAAGGTGGTGAACCTGATCGGGGCCCCGAGCATCTCCACGAGCAGCACGTGCTGGGGATGCAGGTGGACGACCGCGGCGGCGTCCTCGCGCACGGCATACGTCTGCTGGTGCAGCTTCCACTCGATGGAGGGGCGCGTGGCGCCGCCCACGTGCTCGCCGGCGAGGGTGAGCACCGAGAAGTCCTCGGGGACGAGCCGGTCCAGCCAGGTGCCGGTGCCGGTGACGAGGAACTGGTCCGTTCCCGGCAGACGCGCCGAGAGGTTGCCGCCACTGGCTTGGACCAGCCCACGGGACACCACGTGCCGTCCGGCGTCGATGAGCTCGTCGATGAGGGTGTCGCGATCCGTGGTCATAACGGCATCCTCCCGCATGTCGGCCTCACGCTCCGCAGCGACTGACGAGTCCCCACGAGCGGCCGTCGCTACGGCGCTGGTGAGGACTCGTCGGGGCTGGGCAGATCAGATGTCGAAGTACATCTCGAACTCGTGCGGGTGCGGGCGAAGACGGATCGGGTCGACCTCGTTCTTGCGCTTCCACTCCACCCACGTGGCGATGAGGTCCTCGGTGAAGACGTCACCCTCGAGCAGGAACTCGTGGTCGGCCTCCAGCGCGTCGAGCACCTCCGGCAGTGAGGCCGGCACCTGGGCGATCGTCGCGTGCTCCTCCGGGGGCAACTCGTAGAGGTCCTTGTCCACCGGCTCCGGCGGCTCGATGCGGTTGCGGATGCCGTCCAGGCCGGCCATGAGCTGGGCGGCGAAGGCCAGGTAGGGGTTGGAGCTCGGGTCGGGGATGCGGAACTCGATGCGCTTGGCCCCGGGGCTGTCGCCGGCAATCGGGATGCGCACGCACGCGGAGCGGTTGCGCGCCGAGTAGACGAGGTTGACCGGCGCCTCGTAGCCGGGAACCAGGCGGTGGTAGGAGTTCACCGTCGGGTTGGTGAATGCCAGCAGCGCGGGAGCGTGCCGCAGCAGACCGCCGATGTACCACCGGGCGAGGTCCGACAGACCGCCGTAGCCGCGCTCGTCGTAGAAGAGCGGCTCGCCGTCCTTCCAGAGCGACTGGTGGGTGTGCATGCCCGAGCCGTTGTCCCCGAAGATCGGCTTCGGCATGAACGTTGCCGTCTTGCCGCCTTCCCACACCGTGTTCTTGACGACGTACTTGAACTTCATCATGTCGTCACCCGAGGCGAGCAAGGTGTTGAAGCGGTAGTTGATCTCCTGCTGCCCAGCGGTGCCGACTTCGTGGTGGCTGCGCTCCACGAGCAGGCCCACCTCGGCGAGGTTGAGGCAGATCTTGTCGCGCATGTCGGCGAAGTGGTCGACGGGCGGCACGGGGAAGTAGCCACCCTTGATGCGCGTCTTGTAGCCGAGGTTGCCGCCCTCCTCCACGCGACCGGTGTTCCACGCAGCCTCGACGGAGTCGATGTAGTAGTAGCTGGACTGCGCCTTGGTCTCGAAACGCACGTCGTCGAAGACGTAGAACTCGGCCTCGGCACCGAAATATGCGGTGTCCGCGATGCCCGTCGAGGCCAGGTAGGCCTCCGCCTTCGCCGCGATGTTGCGGGGGTCGCGGCTGTAGTGCTCACCGGTGAACGGGTCGACGATGAAGAAGTTCATGATGAGGGTCTTCTGGGCGCGGAAGTGGTCGAGGTAGGCGGACCCGGGGTCGGGGACGAGCTTCATGTCGGACTCGTGGATCGCCTGGAAGCCGCGGATCGAGGAGCCGTCGAACATCTGGCCGTTCGTGAAGAAGTCCAGGTCGACCGTGCCTGCCGGCACGTTGAAGTGCTGCATGACCCCCGGCAGGTCGCAGAACCGGATGTCGACGAACTTGACGTCCTCGGCCTTGATGAACTCGAGGACCTCCTCGGGCGTGCTGAACACTATGAACCTCCTGGGTTCGAGACGGCATGGGGGCTTTCGGGCGCCAGCCCTGGGGCGTTGCGCCGACTCTAGGCACGAAGGGTTTCCCGTCCGTGACTCGCGTGTTTCGCCGGTGTAACGCAGGCAACGGTATCAAGGTGTGGGACAGGGCGTCCGAGGAGTGGAGCCCGGTGGATGCGACATACAGTGGCGTCGTGCCCCACCCCGACGACGCCGGTATGCCGTCCGCCGACTCCCCGGAGAGCGCCTCGCTCGGTCGCCGGTTCGCCGCCTGGCTCATCGACTGGGTGCTGTGCACCGTGGTCGTGTTCGGGCTCCTCGGGTTCGACCTCGAGCTGGGTCCAGATGCCCGCCCCGACCTGTTCCTGGGCGCCCCCACGTCGTCCTGGGCGGTGCTGGGGGTCTTCGCCGCGGAGAACCTCCTCCTGGTGACCTTGCTGGGCTCCACCATCGGCCACCGGCTGCTGCGGCTGCAGGTCTGGCAGGTGCGTCCCGGAGCCTTCCCACTCCAGGTGCTGGTGCGCACCGTGCTGCTGTGCTTCTTCGTGCCGGCGCTGATCACCACGTCGGGCCGGGGGCTGCACGACGTCGCAGCCGGGACCAGGATCGTCCACACCTGAGCAGTTGCGGCAGGTGTGACTCACCCCATGCTCTGACGAGTTGTAGTACTACTTGGTGTAGTAATACTCTGTGGTTGTCGGGCAGTCCCGACAACCACCACCAGGGCAGGAGAACGACATGAGCGACACCAAGACCCGATCGCCGAACGCCACGACCGGCGCCACCGACGGAACCGGCTTCGTCAAGATCGCGGGCTGGATCGTCGCCGCCATCGGCGCCGTCATGCTCGTTGCCGGTGGTGGCACCTGGCTCCTCGTGCAGAACCAGCTCTCGGCCGAGAACATCACCGTGACCCAGGACGCGCGGTGGTTCGCCGGCGACCAGGTCAACGGGCCCTTCACCGCCTACTCGCAGGCCGACATCATCAACACGCACGCGCTCGAGGGCTCGGGCGGCAAGACCTACGCCGAGCTGGACAGGGACGACCCGGCGCGCGCGTCTGTCATGAACGGCTCGTTCCTGCGCGCCTCGCTCTTCACCTCCGTCCTCGCCTTCGGCGTCTCGTTCATGGCCATGGGACTGGGCCTGGTGCAGATGCTGCTCGGCCTCTCGATGACCAAGGTCGCCGGGCTGCTCTCGCACCCGACCCGCGCCTGAGCACAACGGCGTCTGAGCAGAGGAAGGGCCCCGCCACGGTGGCGGGGCCCTTCCTCGTGCTGATGACCGGGTGCTCAGCGAGTCACTTGCCGCGCATCGACTTGCGGTCGGAGCGAGCCCGCATCGGGTCCATCCCCTTGGGGATCGGGGGGCGGAGGCCACCCAGGGAGGTGAGCCGCTTGTTGACCACCGAGGTCTCGGCCTTGCTCAGCACCGGGCGCATGCGAGTCAGCTTCCCGGAGACCTTCTTGATCGGGACCTGGCCCTCACCGTCGCCGACGGTCCAGAGGTGGATCGGCACACCGGGAGCGACGCGGGCGACCTTCTTCTCCTCCTGCTTCAACAACTTGGTCACCTTGGCCTGCGGCCCCTCGCCGATGAGGACGACGCCGGGGCGTCCCAGCGCCCGGAAGACCATCGCTGCGCCAGCCATGTCACTGGGCCGGGTGCCCCGGGCGCCCTCGACCGCAACCGGCTCCTGACCGGCATACCACCCGCGTTTGCCCAGCCCCTGCAGCGTGGCCCCGGCCGCCCCCGCCTGACCGTCCAGCGCGCGGTACATCGCGGTGTTGCCCCGGCGGTTCATGACGATCACGGCCGCGAGCACGGCAGCGGGGATCGCGAGGATGATGCTGTACCAGAGCCAGCCGCCGCCGATGACGGCCCCGACCCCCACGATGA
>JBDSNZ010000055.1:0-17332 GCA_039915055.1 Ornithinibacter sp. | reverse complement strand
TCGGAGGGGTGGTCGATGTGCTTCCAGGACAGCTCGGAGACGTGGACGAGACCGTCGACGCCGCCGAGGTCGACGAACGCACCGAAGTTGACGATCGAGGACACGACACCCGTGCGGACCTGGCCCTTGCCGAGCTCCTTGAGGAAGGTCGTGCGCACCTCGGACTGCGTCTGCTCGAGCCAGGCACGGCGCGACAGGACCACGTTGTTGCGGTTCTTGTCGAGCTCGATGATCTTGGCCTCGATCTCCTTGCCCACGTAGGGCTGGAGGTCGCGGACGCGGCGCATCTCGACGAGGGAGGCGGGGAGGAAGCCGCGCAGGCCGATGTCGAGGATGAGCCCACCCTTGACGACCTCGATGACGGTGCCGGTGACGACGCCGTCCTCTTCCTTGATCTTCTCGATCGTGCCCCAGGCGCGCTCGTACTGGGCGCGCTTCTTGGACAGGATGAGGCGACCTTCCTTGTCCTCCTTCTGGAGGACCAGGGCCTCGACCTCGTCGCCGACCTTGACGACCTCGTTGGGGTCGACGTCGTGCTTGATGGAGAGCTCGCGGGAGGGGATCACACCCTCGGTCTTGTAGCCGATGTCGAGCAGCACCTCGTCGCGGTCGACCTTGACGATGATGCCCTCGACGATGTCGCCATCGTTGAAGTGCTTGATCGTCGCGTCGATGGCGGCGAGGAGGTCTTCCTCAGAGCCGATGTCGTTGATGGCAATCTGAGGGGCGGTCGTGTCGACCGTGCTGGCAGTCATGTAGTAGGAACTCCGATGTGGACAGATGGAATAGGTGGGTTGGTGTGCGCGCACGCGAGAGTCACGAAGGGCACACGAGTGCTGGGTCAGCCTACTCGCGTGGGCCCGCGCACGGCAAAACGGCTGGGATGCCGTGGAGCCGGGGGTCCTGGTGAGCGAACAGGCCGCACGACGGCCAATCGGAGACGCCGAGACCCGCGCGGCAAACCGCGCGTGGTGGGACTCCGAGGCGGAGGACTACTACGCCGAGCACGGCACGTTCCTCGGGGACAGTGACTTCGTCTGGGGACCGGAGGGCTGGACCGAGGCCGAGCTGGGGCTGCTCGACCTCTCCCCCGGACTCTCCGTGCTGGAGATCGGTGCCGGAGCGGCCCAGTGCTCTCGGTGGCTGGCGCGCCACCGAGAGGTGTCCGTCGTGGCGAGCGACCTCTCGATCGGCATGCTCCGAACCGGTGCGCGGGTGGCGCGCGAGTCAGCCGGCGCGGTTCCGGAGGTGCCGCTGGTGCAGTGCGACGGGGTGACCCTCCCCTTCGGTGACGGCACGCTCGACCGGGTGTTCACGGCATACGGGGTGATGCCCTTCGTGGCCGACAGCGAAGCTGTGCTGCGCGAGGCGGCCCGGGTGCTGCGGCCGGGGGGTCGGTTCGTCTTCTCCACCTCGCACCCCGTGAGATGGGCTTTCCTCGACGACCCCGGCGAGCGCGGGCTCACCGCGACCACGTCGTACTTCGACCGCACGCCCTACGTCGAGAGCACCGGAGACGTGGTGACGTACGCCGAGCACCACCGCACGATCGGGGACCTCGTGCGGCAGGTCGTCGCCGCGGGTCTGGTGCTCACCGACCTCGTCGAGCCGGAGTGGCCCGAGCGGAACACTGCGACGTGGGGCGGGTGGTCCCCGCTGCGCGGGGGGCTGCTGCCGGGGACCGCGATCCTTGTGACGCACAAGCCCGCCCGGGTCAACCCGTGAGTCGCTGACCACCGATTTCCCGGTACGCGAAACCCCCATCGGATGCCGTCCCCGATTGAGCGTGCGAGAGGCGCCGGGTGGGCCGGTGGCCGGTGGCGGATGCAGGGGTTGAGCGCGAGGAGATCGAGATGGCGTCGGACGTCGAGACAGAAGCCGGAGGACCCGGACCCGGGCTGTCGAGCTTCGACATCGGTCTCGCCGGGGTCGTCTACGTGGCAGGAGCGTGCCTGGGAGCCTTGTTATTCGGGCAGCTCACTGACAAGTTCGGGCGGAAGAAGCTCTTCCTCATCACCTTGGACGTCTACACCTGCGCCACGGTGCTCACCGCGTTCTCGATGAACCCGATGTGGTACGTCGGCGCCCGGTTCCTACCGGTGCCGGCATCGGCGGGGAGAATGCCGCGATCAACTCCGGGATCGGCGCGATCCTCGCCCTGGGCATCTTCGTCTTGCGGCGGCACGTGCCCGAGAGCCCCCGGTGGCTGGGGCGCTCATGAACAACGCCAGCGACTCCGGTGACATCACCGGCATCGCCCCCGACTACTTCCTCGGTGCCGGACTGATGATCGTCGGTGGGATCGTGGCCGCGGTGCTCGGGGTGAGCGCCGAGCAGAAGTCCCTTGAGAGCATCGCCCAGCCGCTGACGGTCGACGACGCCAGTGACGGTGACGACGACTCCGACAGTGAGGGCAGTTCGGGCGGCCGGAGCCCCGCCCCAACGTCCGTGTGAGCGGCGGCCGCGTGGGCGGAGTCCTCGTGGCTCGGCGGTGACATGACGGGAGCCCGACACCTCATCGGTGCCGGGCTCCCGTCGCGCTCGTGTGCGTCAGACTCGTTGGGTCGAACGACCGTCCTTCTCCAGGTTCACGCGCTCTGCGGGGGCTGGGTCAGCCGGACGCTTCCACAGGATCAGCCACGCGCCAACGAGCACGAGCAGCACCCCGAGGGCCAGACCGATGAGGGTCAGCCAGGTGTCGATGAAGGAAAGGAGCGACGCCTTGGCACCCCAGTCCTCCGCGTTCTTCTTGACGGTGTCCTCGTCGAAGCCGATCGTGCCCACGGTCCTCGGGACGGGGGAGTATCCGGGAGCCTCGAGCACCTTGCTGACCTGCTCCTCACCCTTGATCAGCACGCCGGTGACCGGCTCCACCCACAGGGTGCGCGTGTTGCCGTACATCTGCGTCGCGGTGACGTTGCCGGTGGCCCCGTCCTGGAAGAGGTTGGCGGGTGCAGGCGCCGAGCCCAGCGCCTCCGGAGCGATGGTCTGCTTGAAGACGTAGACCTTCGTGCCGAACAGCTCCTCCTCGCTCTGGAACTCGATCGGTTCGGCGCGCTTGAGATCGCCGTCCCACCAGTCGTAGCTCTTCTTCTCGACTCCGAACGGGAACTTGAACACGAGCCCTTCGTGTTGGATCGGCTCCTGGCTGCTCGGGTCGTCCAGGTTGCCCGTGGAGACGAAGTCGCCGCAGCAGTTGGTCGACTCACCCGTGCGACGGTCCAAGGAGACGCCCTCGTTGCTGTAGGTCAGATCGACGAGTTGTCCGTTGTTGTCGGCCTGCGACTTCACCGTGGTCTGCCAGAAGGCATCCGTGTCCTCCAGACCCGCATCCTTGACGACACCCGGGATGCCCACGACGGTGCGCGTGCTGATGACCTTGACGCCCACCAGTTTGTCGATGGTCCCCTTGCCATCGACCACGTGTGGCCACAAAACCGCCATGTTCTCGCCCTGGGAGACCGAGGTCGAATCCTGGTCCAGTGGCACGATCGCCAGACTGTTGAAGATGTAGGGCTTGGCCAAGAAGCCGAAGCCGACGAAGAGCGCACCCAGCACAACGAGGATGCCGCCGAGAACGCGACGCATATGGTTTCCTTCCACGGTGAAGTCGCCGAAGCCTACCAACGAGTAGGCCCCGCCGTGTCCACCCGCCGGAGACACGGCAGGGATACCGCCGAAGAAGGTCCCTCGCGCGCCGCGCTCCGTACACTTCACGCAAGCGCCTTCTGGTGTGCCATCTCGACTCTAAGGAAACCGCGTCCGTGGATCTCGCCACGATCGAGCCCCGTGCCGAGGCGGGGCGATCTGTCCTCTGGGTTCCAGTGCGCCGGCCGACGGTGCAGGGGGTCACTGCGGGCGTCGTCGTGCTCCACGTCGTTGCGGTCTCTTGGCTTGTTGCAGGCGGCGACCTCTACATCGACGACATCAGAGCCCAAGCCTACGCCGCCGGCCGACCGCCCTGGCCGTTCATCATCGAAAGCAACGGCACCCACCTCGCACCGGGTGCCCGGAGCGTGGACTGGTTGATGGCGACCTACGCGCCGCTCGAGCACTGGCCTGCGGTGGTGATCTCGGTCGCCATCGCCGCACTCTTGGGCTGGAGCACCAGAAGGCTCGTCGCTCAGGTGATCAGCCACCCGGGAGCGCAGGTGCTGGCGCTTTCATGGGTGCTCTTCGCGGCCTCGGTCGTCCCCACCTACGCGTGGTTCCGTCAGGCGCTCACCACGATGGCCGCAATGGGGCTTGTTGTGCTGGGCACCAGCTTGCTGATCACCCACCTCCGGACCCTCGAGTGGCGACCCCTCGCCGCCGCCGTGGGGTGCCATGCACTGGCCCTGACTTTCTCGGAGCGAGCAGTGGCGGTGCCGGTCGTGGTAGCCACCCTTCTCTTCGTCTCCAGGAAGGGGGTGCGGTCTATCTCACTGGCCCGCACCGCCATGGCGCTGGCGCCGTTCGTCGTGGTCAACATCGCCTTTCTCCTGGCCTACACCAGTGGTGACTTCGACACCGCGGAGGGCGCTCAGCCGGGCGTTCGGGACGCCGTCGTGAAGCTGGGCCGCTGGGTCGTGGTCGACCTGCTGCCCTCGTTCATCGGCGGGCCGGTCGTGTGGCGCCCTGGAAATCTGCCGTACTCCTACGCGGATACCCCCGTAGTGCTCGTCGTGGTGGCCGCTCTGGCTCTCTCGGGGATGCTGGCGGTCGCCGCGCGCACCCCGGGAGCGTTTCGGCGGGCGGCGCCAGTCGCACTCGTGGCCGGCAGCTACGCGCTTCCCGTGCTCGGACTGATCTACGTCGGCAGGCTTGCACAGGTCACCGAGATCACCGCCGCCGACGACCTGCGACTCCTCCCCGACGTCAGCGCGGCCGTGGCGATCGCGCTCGCGGCGCTCGTCGGGTCCGTGCTCGAACGCCGTCCACCCCAGGACTGGACTAGGCCGTGGCCTCAGCGGCGCCTGTTCTCCCTCGCTGCGGGATGCACGGTCCTGGCGCTCGCCACCACCACCTGGGTGGGGTTCGGTCGGACCTGGCACGGCGGACCGGTGGGTTCCTACCTGTCCACCCTCCGCGACGCGGTCGCCACCAGGACGGATCCCGTGCTTCCGACTCCGGTACCCGCCGACATCGTCCCGGGGTGGGTAGATGCCTCCTTCACGACCAGACCTCTCCTGGAGCTTCTCAATCCCGGCCTCGTGGGCTCGACGCTTCCGGGCGAGCCGTCGGCCGTCTCGCCGTCGGGGGCGCTGGGTCCCGCGTCGCTGCAACGGGTGGCTGCGGCCCCAATTCCTGACGGCTTCTGCGGGGCCGTTCTCGAGGAGGGGGAACAGTCCCGGACGCTTCCGCTCCCGAAGGCCGCGCCGTACTATCGCGGATCTATCGTGGCCCTAGGACTGCTGGTCGGGGACGCAACCCGCCTCAACATCACAGTCACGGACCGTGACGGGATGACGTCCCGGCCGCTCATCGACAACCCACCCGAACTGCTTCGGGGCCCCGCCCGCATCTATGCGTCCATCCCCTACGGAATGACCATCGCGGACATCACCGTCGTCGTGCAGACGCTGAACACCACAGGTGTCTGCATCACCTCCGCCCAAGTACTCACGATCGAGGGGGCGGGGTGAGCTCCATGGCCGGGGCGTCCTCCGCAGCAGCGCACTCCCCAGCCGTGACCGAACGCCAGTCCCACCACCTTCTCGAGCTTGAGGGACTGCGAGCCCTCGCGGCTATCGCAGTCCTGCTGACCCACGCAGGCTTCCTGTCCGGAGCCACCGGTGGGCAGATCCTCCCGGGCTTCCTGGCTCGCATGGACATCGGAGTGGCGATCTTCTTCGTCCTCAGCGGCTTCCTCCTCTACCGCCCGCACGCACGCCACCTCGTCGAGGGGACTCCCCCGGCCGGCAACCGTTCCTACGCTTTGCGCCGCACTGCGCGCCTCGTGCCCGCTTGGTTGATGGTCCTCGCGGGCACCTTGGTACTGGTCCCGGAGTCCAGGTCGGCCCACCCGACCGTGTGGGTCACCAACCTCCTCCAGCTCCAGAGCCTGCGGCTCGAGTGGGACCTGCCCGGACTGGCCCAGCTCTGGAGCCTTTCAACGGAGGTCATGTTCTACATCGCACTTCCGTTCCTCGCCGTCATCGTCCTGCGCGTCGCCCCCCGGCTCGGACCAAACGGTCACATCTGGGCCCTCCTCGGCCTCGCCGCCGGGTCGTGGGGATTCCGTGCCCTCGTGGGTCTGGGCGCGCTCCCAGACGGCTGGTCCTGGACACGCACCCTCCCCGCGGTCGGCGACTGGTTCGTCGTGGGAATGCTCATGTCCGCCGTGCTCGCATCCGAGGAACTTCGACGTCCGGTGTCCATCCTCGTCCGGGCGGTCCCATGGCACCTGTACGGGGTCGCAGCCTGCGTCTTCTGGGTAGTGACCACCCGCGCGGCGGGGCCTTACGACCTCGCCCCACCGACCACCTCGGAGTCAGCCGTGAAGCATCTCGGCTACACGGTGGTCGCAGCTCTCATCGTCGCACCGTCAGTGCTCGGCGCCCGGACCCCCGTCTCGCGGATCCTGTCCTCGCGGGTCCTGGTCTACCTGGGCACCATCAGCTACGGAATCTTCCTGTGGCACCTCCCCATCATGTTCCGTGTCCGCGAGGTCTTGGGTCTCGACGTCTTCGCGCACGGCTTCTGGGTGACCGTCGTGGTGACCTTCGCGTTCTCCGCGCTCGTGTCCGCTGCCAGCTGGCACCTTCTCGAGGCCCCGGTCCAGTCTTGGGCGCGTCGCCGAACCACCTCCGTCGCTACGGGTGCGAACGCCACCGAGGGTGGCCAGCGCCAGGACCGTGAGCGCGAAGGCACCTGAGACCGCATCCCGGTTGGTGTCGCCTGAGGGCCATGGTCGGAACAGCGCCCAGGCGACCCACCCGAGGCTGAAGGCTCCAGCGACCCCTGCGGCGCGCGACGGGCCGAACCGGGCGGCGACAACCGCCGCCCCTGCGGCGAAGGCCCCCACCATGCCCCCCATCGCCACGAGCGAGACCACGACCAGGGCGCGCCCCAAGGCGGGCGCGCAGACCTCCGGCACGACCTCTCCCGTGCGCACCGGACGTGAGCGAAGGGTCAGTGCCAGCAGGGCAATCGCCATCGCCAATCCCGCCAGGAGCGTGAGCACGAAGAACCGCTGAGGCGCAAACTGGAGCGAGACCGTCCCGGTCGCACCCGCCGGGACGACCCACCCTTGGGACCAGCCATCAACCCGGACGGGTCGGAGGGTCTCCTTCCCGAGGGTCGCCACCCAGCCGGGGTTCTCGTTCTCGCGCACGACGAGGAGCGTCTCCTCAGCCGCGGCCGGGCCCAGTTCCACGGATCGCTGGGAAGCCGACCAGTCGGTGGCGGTCACAGAGAGGCGTGGTGTCCCCTGACCCGAGGCTGTCGGTGAGCGAGCGTCGAGAGTGAGGGAACGTACCGCGAACTCTCGTGAGGCGTATGTCTGGAGCCGCTGCTGACCCGCGGACAGCGCTACCGGTAGGCAGACTCGCAAGGGCACGTCTGCCCGGGCGAGGATTCCACTACGCGTTGCGGTGACCGTGGTGGCGAAGGTGGCTCCGTTGACCTGGAGGCTTGGTCCGAAGCCACACGGGACCACGACGGATCGGTCGGCCGCGTCCGGCGCCCAGCCCTCGCCGATCAGGTCCAGGTCGCCGATGACGACAGGCATCTCCTTCTCGCCGCTCGCGGTGAAGCTGCGCTGGGGTGTGGTGTGTGTCACCGCGACCTCCAGAGCGGTGGTGCTCGTCCGTGGAAGGTCGAGCATGCCGTCGCGATCCAGCACCCGGTGGAACGTCTGTTTCCCGATGGTGACGTCGACCTCCGTGGGTCGACGGCCCGCGACGTCGGGGTCGACCGAGAACCGCAGGCCTTCCACCACCCTGGGCGTGGGCCAGCTGACGGACAGCGTGGGTTCGGCATCGCCGGGGTCGGCCGCCCAGTAAGTCTTGGGATCCCCGTCGACAGCGAGGAGCGCGGACACGCCGGGTTCGGGAATCCAGCGACTGGAGCCCTTGGCGCGTACCCCGTCGAGTCGGAGAAGGAGGCTGTCGGCGGCATCAGCGGTCGCCACGACCGTACCGTCGACGGCGAACGCACGGTCCTGGGAGAGCGTCAGCTGGCGTCGCATGATGGTCGCCTCCTCGCCGACTCGACGCCGGTCGGGGGAGCAGGTGAGGACAGCCGAGGAGAGTGGGTAGCAGGCGGACCGGTCGTCGGGGCTCGCCTGGAGGGCGACCACGTCAGGGGCAGTTGTCGTGTCCGGCAGCCGAACCCTGGGCTGTACTCGCGGAACCGCCCCGGACCCGATGTCCAGGACCCGGACTGTCGGCTTGGTGTCCCGCACCGCCTCGATGACCAAACGCAAGCTGGTGGTCGCCCCCGGCGGCACGGTGACCGACACCGGGTACGCCGCCGCGTCGACGTCACCGGCCAGGTCCGGGCTGGTCACCGGGGTGCGCGCCGCCCCAGCGGACGTCACCACCGACACCGCGGCCACGTCGGCGCCCAGGGCTGTGTCGAAGCTGACCGTGATGAGAGGTGGGAGCACGGTAGGCACCGCCCACGAGGCTTGCACCCACTGACCTCGGGCGTCGTAGCCGGCGGACCTCCAGCCCGTGGACCCGCTCAGGTCGAAGGCACGCCACGCCTGACTCGCGAGCTCACGCCCCTGTCCCAGGGCGGGTTCGGCCAAGGTCGAGGATGCCGTGGCCCGAGCCTCGCCGTCGTCGACGCGGACCGTCTGGTGGCGTGCAAGGTCGGGGTCGTCCTCACTCAGCGGCTCGGGCCAGTAGTCGTGGGTCGAGCGTGGCGACGGGTAGGCCTCGTGTGCCGACAGCAACGGCCCATACAGGTCCGTGGCGGTCGCGAAACTCGCCTGCCGTCGTTGGAGCGTGTCACTGGTCACGGTCCTGGGATTCGCGGTCACCGTGGAATCCGGGTCCCCCGCGAACACGGACGGCCTCAGGCCCGGAAGGGACGCAACCCCTTCTGGCCCCCCCGAGAAGCTCGTCACCGATGTCACCGGCACGCGTGTCGTCGGAGCGATCGAGGCCGATGTGGGCACATCGAAGACTTCGAGCTCGCGGACGGGGCGGTCCAGCCCCCAGTCCGAGGCCACAGTGAGGTTCCTGGAACCACCGACGAGGTCCCCGAAGGAGGCGACGGAGCGTGCTCCAGTGGCGACCAACGCGCTTCGCACCACCACCGGTGGGGTGGTCGCCGACCTGACGCGCTGGTGGTCCCCCACGAGGACGACGCGGGTCACCGCGAGTGCGTCGAGCAGGGAGAGGAGCCGGGGGCCACCGCGCCCCTGGGCGACGACGGCCTCGATCTCGTCGAGGACCCGGGTGGTTCCGGCCGACCCCAGCGGCACGGCGTCGCGCACGATCCACGGCTGGGTCGCGAACGGTTGGAGCGGCTCGTCCTTCGGCTCCCCCCACAAGCGTGCCGGCGCGTTACCACCGGGAAGCACAAGCGCCCGGCCTGCGTCAGGATGCGCGTCCATCCAGTGCGCAGCCTGCGACCAGGCGTCGGGAACCGTGCGGAACTCACCGCGCTGGATCACCCCCACGAAGGCCGGAGCCGCCGTCTGCCCGATCAGGGCGACCACGACGAGCGCGGTCGCGATCCCCGGCCACGGCGCTCCGCGAGCCCGCAGCCACGGAAGGGTGAGCGGCAAGCCGTAGGCCACTCCGAGGGCAAGGGGCAGCCTCACCACGGGCTCGAACTTGTGCGTGTTTCGGAACGGGGCCAGCAGGCCATCGAGGAGGTTCGCTTCCTGACCGGCCCAGGGTGGCGCCACCCCACCGACGTGACCGAAGGTGACCAGGAGCAGCCCGATGACAAGTCCACCCCGGGCGAACGCGGTCCAGGGCCCCCGCGCCACGGCCAGCCCCGCCATCCCGGCCAGAACGACCGTCAGCCCGAGGAGGATGACGTTGCGTGAGGAGAGGACGACCCAGCCGGCGGGCCACACGGCATTCTCTCCTCCCCCGATCGTCGCGATCCACTGCGTTGTGCCCCGCAGGGCCTCCGTGGTGCTCGCCACCGCGGTCGTGACGCGAGCGTCCTCGATCCAGTCCAGGAACGGAGGGCTGTACCGGCCGAGGAGGACAAGTGGTCCGATCCACCACGCCGTCGCGAGCAGCACCGCTGCGGACCACCAACCGAGGAGCGTCCACCGCGCCGGTGCCCGTCGGGTGAGCAGCCACCAGAGGGGTAGCACGAGCACGGCCAGTGACGCGACGGCGTTGACCGCCCCCAGCAACAGGATGGCCGCACCCGAACGAAGTGCCGCCGCTCGTTCGCGGCCCGGAGGAACGGCGAGCAGTGGCAGGAGGATCCACGGCGCGACCGCCATGGGCCAGATCTCGGAGCTGATCGCACCCAAGCCGATGAGCATGCGAGGGGCGAGGGCATACGACGCAGCGCCGATGATCCGCGACCACCTCGTGCCGATGCCGAGCCGCTCCAGGACGCCAAGGACGCCGTGGTAGGCCACGAGCAGGATGAGGGCCCACCAGAGGCGCTGGACCACCCACGCCGGTACCTGCAGAAGGTGCCCGAGCCAGAAGAACGGGCCCATCGGGAAGAGGTAACCGTAGGCCTGGTTCTGGAGCTGACCGCCGGCGGCGAGCGGGTCCCAGAGGCTGAGGGCGCGACCGAGGAACCCGCCGGGGTCCACCACGAGGTCCAGCTTGGTGTCCGCCGCCGTCCATCCCGGTCGTTGCACGAATGCCAGCGCCACCAAGAAGGCAGAAGGGACGATCCTGTCGAACCGGCGGCGCCACAGCTGCCCGAGGTCCTCCGGGCTGCTCACCGCTCGCCAGTACGGAGCACGATGACCGCGTTCCAGCTGACCACCTCACGCAGGGCCGGCACTCGCATCACCCAGTGGGCCCACGACGGGTGGTAGCGCGGGAAGATGGCGAGCACCTCGGCGCGCCCCTCCGCCTGCACGCCCCGGGCCCAGTCGATCATCGGCCCGACGGGACAGGGAAAGAGGCTCCGTCCGACGTCGTTCTTGGGTCGGTGGCCGTGCTGGCGGGCATATCGGTCGGCGGCTCGCCGGCCCCCGAGGTAGTGCCACGGAGAGGTCTCGTGCCCACCCCACGGCGAGAGCCAGGGAGTCCACGAGATGAAGACGAGCCCGCCGTGCCTGGTGACCCGGAGCATCTCCTCGGCCATCCGCCTCGGGTCGGGCACGTGTTCGAGGACATTGCTCGAGAAGGCCACATCGACACTCTCAGAGGCAAGAGGGAGCTCGAGCCCAGAACCCCTCAGGGAGTTGCCCGCGACGTCACCTCGCGCGGTCATCTCCCCCGCATCCGGCTCGATCCCGGCATAGCGCGCGCCCGCACCCGCGAAGGCGTCGGCGAAGTAGCCCGGCCCTCCCCCGATGTCGACCAGCACGGCGCCCTCGAGGCCGGTCCATCGACGAAGCATCGCCACGGAGTCCGCGGCGAGCGCCCCGTAGAAGCGGGCCGGGTCGGTCTGCTCGACCCGAAAAGCGCGGAAAAGGTCGACCGAACGGCGCAACGTGGGCCTGTCCAGGACCGCCCCGGCAGGGGCGGGGAACTGCTGTAACATCCGTCTCCGGTCGTCTGGAAAGAGCACCACGTGCGCATTGCCTTCTTGAACTGGCGTGACTCTACACATCCCGAGGGTGGGGGCGCCGAGAAGTATGCCGAAACCGTCTGTGCGGGCCTCGCCGCAGCCGGCCACGACGTGACGATGTTGTGCGCGCAGCACCCAGGATCAGCGCCTGAGGAACACCGCGACGGGGTGCGTCTGCTCAGACAAGGCGGCCGCCTCGGGGTCTATACCGCGTGCCTGCGTCGGCTTCGCTCCCTCCAACGCCAGGAAGGACGATTCGACGTCGTCATCGACACCCAGAACGGCATCCCCTTCTGGGCCGCCGTCTGGACTCGGACCCCGGTGATCGTCCTGGTGCACCATGTGCACCGCGAGCAGTGGCCCATCGTCTTCGGTCCGGTCGCGTCGCGGATCGGGTGGTTCATCGAGTCCGTTGTCGCGCCGAGGGTGTTACGCGGCCAGCAGTACGTGGCGGTGTCCCAGCGAACGAAGGAGGAACTGGCCGACCTCGGGGTGGCCCGCAGTGCCATTTCGGTGATCCACAACGGCACGGAGTCGCCGTTGGCAGGCGCCGCCGGAAGGCACCCGGAGCCGCGCATCGTCGTGCTCGGGCGAGTGGTGCCACACAAGCGCGTGGAGCACGCCATCGCCGTTGTGGCTCGGCTCGCAGATCGGCATCCGAACCTGCGTCTTCGAGTGGTGGGAGACGGCTGGTGGAGCGGCGAAGTGCGAGCGGAGGCCGAACGTCTCGAGGTGATGTCCAGAGTGGACCTCCTGGGCCACGTCGACGAGGAGACCAAGCACCTCGAGCTGGCTCAGGCATGGCTCGCTCTCGCGCCGAGCGTCAAGGAGGGATGGGGTCTGTGCGTGGTCGAGGCAGCGTCACACGCCACACCGACGGTCGCCTACTCCGGGGCCGGGGGCCTCTCTGAGTCCATCGTGCACGGCAGTACGGGTGTGCTCGTGTCAGACCTCGACGAGATGGTGGCCGTGGTCGACTCGTTGCTGGAGGATGCCCCCCGTCGTCGGGAGCTGGGCGAGGCCGCGAGAACCCACTCCGGCCTGTTCACCTGGAGCCGGGCCGTCGAGTCCTGGGAGAAGATCCTCACCGACCGGGCAGCACTGCTGCCCTTGACAGCGGGAACGGACGACATCACTTATGCCGCGACCCGCAGTCCGAAAGCTGGCTGAGTCAGCCGCCGTAGTTCAGCAGGACGTCGGCCGGAACGATTGTTGCCTGGCCATCGGTGATGGCGGTGCTGTCCTGGGGTCCGTTGGCCGAGACGATCGTGGACGCGGCCGCGAAGGACATGCCGAGGCCGACGAGGACGCTGACGCCGAGAAGGATCAACCCGCTGCGGCTGGTGCCCGCAGCAGCGGAGGTGGTCTGGCTCATGGGGGTATGGACCCTTTCCTACTGGACAGTAGGCGTCATCGTAGCGGGTCATCGCTGCCGTCGCCGCCAATGGCGTCCCGGCAGGCCGGGGGTGGTGCATTCACTCGGCGCGGGAAACGTCCCACAGGCGGTAGTTGGCGCCATCGAACACCAAGACCCAGCCGGAGTGCACGACGGGCAGCGCACCAGGTGTCCCCCGCCACTCGAGCACGTGGGTCACGCCGGCAGACCTGAGGCTGGAGCCATCCACCTGTCCTCGGCGCCACTGCTCGCCCGCAGGCTGTGGGCTGTCATCGACCAGGAGCACTGTGCCGTCACGACGCACGGGCAGAGAGGTGCTGGTCAGCACCCGCCCGCGCAACGCTCGGGGCAACGGGTCGAGGAAAGGACGCTCTGGCGCCCATCGCGGCTGCCGTAGTGGTTGCCACGGCAGCGACAGGACCGTCGTCGAGGCGGGGGAGGTATTCACCTCATCGACGACGTCGTACCAATCCGCTGGATAGCCGATCGGTTGGTATGCCTCCTGGACCACACGCGGCAGGTCCGGGACCGACGTCACAGCCAACGACAGAGCCACCACACTGGCGGCGGCGGCGACGCCCGGCCCCGCCACGCGCGTCACCTGGCCCACCCCTACCGCGATGAGCAGCGCCGTGGCCATGACCCCAGGCATCAGCAACCTGTGCTGGTCCCGGAGGAGAGCGAAACCCGGCACGCTCTGGAGGTCAGTCACACCATTGAGCGCAGGCCCGGAGGCAAGCGCTCCGAGCACGGCCGGCCCCAGCAGCAGCACCCCCGAGACAACACCAAGGCGTCGCCCGTGCGTTCTCCATACGATGCCCACCCCCAGAAGTGCTGCGACCAGAATCAGTGTGGAACCGAGAACCGCCAGCGGGTCCCCCCGAGAAGGGGGCTGGGCACCACTGGCCCACACACCTCCACCGTGGAGCGCAGACAGCAGGAGCCCGAAACCTGTGTCGTCGGCGAGCCCGAACGCGCGCGCACCGTCCGCGTCGCCGGTCACCCCGCCGATGATCAGGGTTGGCACCAACCACGGCAGGCACCAGGCAAGTCCCGCCAGGGCCGCGGCGATCATGTCGCTCCAGCGACACTCCCGGCGCGACGCTGTCGCCAAGATCGCCGACGCAGCTGCGACGGCACCACCCCACGGTATGAGGGCAGCCGGCGCTGCCGCGACCACCAGGAGCACGATCCGGCGGCCTCGCGGGTGCCGCGAGCGCGCCACCATGACGATCCACGGTAGGCACGCGTAGGCCAACAGGGTCGGAGGTTGGCCGAGCAGCAGGCGCTCGGTGACGTAGGGGTTCCACACGGCGATGCCCGAGGCGGTGGCGGCAGCAGCCGGACCGGCACGGGCGACGAGCAGGCCCGCTCCGGTGCCCGCGAGGATGAGGCAGGCGGCCAGCATGAACGCCTGTTGGATGCCGGGTGCAACGAGTGCGGAGAACAACCAGGAGACGGCATCCAACGGCCAGCCCCGCAGAGCAGCAGCATCCATCGGAACCACACCCGCGGGTCGGACAGGGGTGGGGACTGCCACGAAGTCCCTGAAGAGGTACTCTCCCCTCCCCCATGAACCGCGCAGTATCCACAATGCCGCGCTGGTCGCGGTCAGGAGCGCAGCGGCGGGTGAGCGCCAGCCGACAGTGACCGCCGGTGGCAGCGCATGCTCGGTGGACACCCGGGTCAGACTAGTTCGCTGCCCCCACCAGACAACGCCGTACCCTGACTCGCGTGTCGATGAGGAGAGGGAGGGCAATCGCCCAAGGGGCCGGGCTGGTGGCAGTCGGCATGACCGTGATGAATGCCGCTGCCTACGCCTACACCCTGGTTGCGGCCCGCCTCCTGGGCCCTCAGCGATACTCGGCCGTTGCCGCGCTGATGGGTGTCGTGCTCGTCGTGAACGTCCTCGCACTCGGCATCCAGGCGACCACCGCGCGGCGCATCGCCGTGCACGACGACCCTCGCGTCGCGCGGACCATGCTCCGAACAGGAGTCCGTGCCTCGCTCGCGCTCGGTGGGGCGTGTGTGCTGCTCTCTCCGCTGGCGGCCGCTGCTTTCGACCTCGAGAGCTGGGTGACCCCTGCCACGGTGGGGCTGATCGCCGCTGCTCTCACCGTGACCGGGGTGCAGCTCGGTCTTCTCCAGGGGCGGCGACGATGGCTGGCCTTCGCGTCGGTGAGCGTCGCGAGTGGAGTGGGCAGGCTCGTGGTCGGGGGGGCTGTGCTGGCCATCTGGCCAACACCCCTCGGCGCGATGTGCGGGGTGGCCATCGGCGCGCTGGTGCCGCTCGCCCTGGGGCACGTCATTGTCTCGCGCGACCCGTCTCCCGGCGGGGGGCAGCCACATGAGTCGTCCGCAGGCGTCGTCCGTGAGGTGCTTCACGACTCGCACACCCTGCTGGCCTTCTTCGCACTCACCCAGGTCGACGTGTTCGCTGCGCGGATCACGCTGCCGGCCACGGAATCCGGGTTGTACGCCGCCGGCCTCATCCTGGCCAAAGGGGTGCTCTTCATGCCGACCTTCGTGACGGTGATGGCCTTCCCCGTCCTGGCACGGCGTCGCGGACACCGCCACCTGCACCTCATCGGCCTCGCCATCGTCGCGTCGATCGGCGGCCTCGCGGTGCTGGGAGCTCTGCTCTTCCCGAACATCACCCTGGCATTCGTTGGTGGTTCGCAGTATGGGTCCGTGCAACAGGATCTCTGGCTCTTCGCCCTGCTGGGCACCATCACCGCGATGGTGCAGCTCCTCGTGCAGACCGCCTTGGCGCGCAGCCATCGGTCGGCCGTGTGGTGGATGTGGGGGGCGCTCGTCGTGGTGCTCGCCGGCCTCACGCTCGTGTCAACCGGTCATGAGCTACTGCTTCTCGTGCTCAGCGTCGACGTGGCCCTTCTTCTCGTGCTCGTCGTCGTCACCTGGACAGACCACTATCGCGTTCCGGGCTCGGAGGATGCCGCGATCTCAGCCGGGCTCTCACCGCCGGACCACGACGGCTGATCCCAGCGCTCCCGGTCCGAACCCGGGGTCAGTGTGCGGCGTCGTGCCAGGACCGGCCCACCCCGACGCTGACGTCGAGGGGCACGTCGAGCTTCATCGCGGCGCCCATCTCGCGGCGCACGAGCTCTTCCACCGCCTCCTGCTCCCCCGGCGCGATCTCGAGCACGAGCTCGTCGTGCACCTGGAGCAGGATCCGTGACTGGGCGTCCTGCGCGGTCAGAGCGGAGTCGACGCCGAGCATGGCCAGCTTGATGATGTCGGCGGCCGAGCCCTGGATCGGGGCGTTGAGCGCCATCCGCTCCGCGATCTCGCGGCGCTGTCGGTTGTCGCTGGTGAGGTCGGGCAGGTAGCGGCGCCGGCCCTGCATCGTCTCGGTGTACCCGGTCGCGCGGGCCTGCGCCACGATCTCGCGCAGGTAGTCGCGCACCCCGCCGAAGCGCGCGAAGTACTCGTCCATCAGCCCCTGGGCCTCTCCCGTGGAGATCGTCAGCTGCTTGGAGAGCCCGAACGCCGACAAGCCGTAGGCCAGGCCGTAGCTCATCGCCTTGACCTTGCTGCGCATCTCGGGAGTGACCTCAGCCGGCTCCACGCCGAAGACCCGGCTCCCCACGAACCGGTGCAGGTCCTCGCCGGTGCGGAACGCCTCGATGAGCCCCTCGTCACCGGAGAGGTGGGCCATGATCCGCATCTCGATCTGGCTGTAGTCCGCCGACATCAGCGACTCGAAGCCGGCACCGACCACGAAGACCTCGCGGATGCGGCGCCCCTCCTCGGTGCGGATCGGCACGTTCTGCAGGTTGGGGTCAGTCGAGGACAACCGGCCGGTCGCGGCGATCGTCTGCAGGTAGGTGGTGTGGATCCGCCGGTCGGGGGCCACCGACTTGATCAAACCCTCGACGGTGACGCGGAGCCGGCTCGTGTCGCGGTGGCGCAGCAGGGCCTCGAGGAAGGGGTGCTCGGTCTTGACGAACAGGTCGGCGAGGGCATCGGCATCCGTGGTGTAGCCCGTCTTGGTGCGCTTGGTCTTGGGCATGCCCAGCTGGTCGAAGAGCACCTCCTGCAGCTGCTTGGGGCTGCCGAGGTTGACGTCGTCGCGGGCGATGGCGTCGTAGGCGTCCTGCTGTGCCTGGCGCATCTTCGCCGCGAAGTCGCCCTCCAGCGCCGTCAGGGCATCTTCGTCGACGGCGATGCCGGTGCGCTCCATGGCGGCGAGGATGTCGACGAGCGGCAGCTCCAGGTCCCGCAGCAGCTCGGTGCCGCCGGTCTCCTCCAGTCGCT
>JBDSNZ010000068.1:0-16930 GCA_039915055.1 Ornithinibacter sp. | reverse complement strand
CCACGACACGACAGGGGAAGGCAGTGCCGATGAGCAGCACCGACGACGGCGGTCAGGGCCAGGACCCGTTCAACGACCCCACGGCTCCCGCCCCCGAGGCACCACTCACCCCGCCGTATGCCGGTGGACCGGCTGCTGGGGCGGAGCCGCCGAGCCCCTACCCGACCCAGCCACCGGCCCAGGGCCAGCAGCCCTACGGCGAGCCCCCGGCATACGGCCAACAGCCCTACGGCCAGACCCAGCCCCCGCCGTACGGCCAGCAGCCCTACGGCCAGACCCAGCCCCCGCCGTACGGCCAGCAGCCCTACAGCCAGACCCAGCCCCCGCCGTACGGCCAGCAGCCGTACGGGTCGCCGATCCCCGGCCCCTACGCTCCCGGCCCGGGCGCCTACGGGGTGGAGCAGCGCAACGCGAGCGCCCTGACCCTGACGATCCTCTCGGCCATCTCGATCCTCTGCTGCGGAGGGATCTTCAGCATCCCTGCGCTGGTCTTCGGCATCATCGCGCTGACGAAGCAGACCACCGACCCCTCGGAGTCCAGGCGGATGACCAAGTTCGGCTGGATCGCGTTCGCCGTGGGGGTCGCCATCCTCGTGGTCGTGGCCGGCATCGTCATCGCCATCGCCGTCGCGGGCGGCTTCGACACGTCCTCGACCTACGAGGGGTACTGACTCGAAGAGCCAGCCCGGATCTCCAGCGGACGTCCAGCCCACTCCCAGACTTCTCCGGGAGAATCAACCCGTGAGCAATGAGACCGAGGCCAAGCTGCTCGTCGTCGAGGACGAGCCGAACATCCGCGAGCTCCTCGCCACGTCGTTGCGCTATGCGGGTTTCGACGTGGCCACGGCCGCGACCGGTGCCGAGGCCCTTCGCGTCGCGGCCGAGCACGAGCCCGACCTCTGCGTGCTGGACGTCATGCTCCCCGACATGGACGGGTTCACCGTGACGCGCCGGCTGCGCGAACAGGGGCGACTCCTCCCCATCGTCTTCGTCACGGCGCGTGACTCGGTCGACGACAAGATCAAGGGCCTCACCGTCGGCGGGGACGACTACGTCACCAAGCCGTTCAGCCTCGAGGAGGTCGTGGCCAGGATCCGCGCAGTGCTCCGGCGCACGCGCGGGGACGAGGACGACGACCGCATCGTGCTGTCCTTCGAGGACCTCGAGCTCGACGAGGACTCCCACGAGGTGCGCCGCGCGGGGCGCGTCATCGAGACGAGCCCGACGGAGTTCAAGCTGCTGCGCTACCTGCTGCTCAACCCCAACCGGGTCCTCTCCAAGAGCCAGATCCTCGACCACGTCTGGGACTACGACTTCCGTGGTGAGTCAGGGATCGTGGAGTCCTACATCTCCTACCTCCGCCGCAAGATCGACGCCGAAGGGCTCCCGCCGCTCATCCACACCAAGCGCGGTGTCGGGTACGTGCTGCGCACTCCCCCCGGCACCTGATGGCGGTCGTGTCCACGCCGCAGGCGAGCGTGGTGCGCCGCCTGGAGGCGGTCCCCCTCCGTCGACGCCTGGTCGCGATCGTGGGGCTGCTCGTGGGGGCGGCGCTCGTCCTCACGAGCCTGGTCACGGCATACCTCATGTATGTCAACCTCACGGGCCGGGTCGACGCCGAGCTGCGCAGCGTGGCCCGCCCGGTGGCGGCCCAGGCGTTCGACGACCTGCGCACCCGGGACACGACCTTCCCGTCCAACTACGCCTTCGAGCTGCAGAGCCAGTTCGGGGACGTGCTGCGCCTGCCCACGGGTCAGAAGTCCTCCCCGGAGCTGCCGGACCTCGCCGTCGACGACCCTCGGGTGCGCACGGGCGAGCCGTTCACGGTCCCCTCGGCGGACGGCAGGGTGAAATGGCGCTTCGTTGCCGGTCGCGTGGTCGGCGAGGACGCGACCTTCGCGGTCGGGATCCCCCTCGACGGGGTCACCCAGACCGTGACCCGTCTCCTGCTGACCACCGGGCTGATCGGCACCCTGGTCCTCGTGCTCTCCCTGGTGCTGGCCCGGTATGCCGTGCGCCGCGCCTTCCGCCCGCTGAGCCGGATCGAGGACACCGCGGCCGCGATCGCCGCGGGCGACCTCACCCAACGCGTGCCGGTGCGCCAGGCCGACGACGAGGTCACCTCGTTGTCGCACAGCCTGAACACGATGCTGGCGCGCATCGAGTCCTCCTTCGCGGTGCGCGAGCGCAGTGAGGAACGGATGCGCCAGTTCGTCGCCGACGCGTCCCACGAGCTGCGCACGCCGCTGGCCACCGTGCGCGGCTACGCCGAGCTCTACCGGCAGGGAGCGGTGTCCGACCGGGCCGGGGTGACCGCGGCGATGGAGCGCATCGAGGCGGAGTCCGGCCGGATGAGCGGCCTCGTCGAGGACCTCCTCACCCTCGCTCGCCTCGACGACGCCCCCGAGGCGGAGACGGGCCAGGTCGACCTCACCGTGCTCGCCGCGGATGCCGTTGCTGACGCACGCGTTCGTGCGCCCGACCGACGGATCAGCCTGCTCGGCGTCGACGGCGAGCTGGGGCCGACGCTCGTGCGTGGCTCCGAGCCGCGGCTCCGCCAGGTCGTGACGAACCTCCTCGCCAACGCCCTGCGACACACACCGGAAGGCACTCCAGTCGAGATCGCGCTCGGAAGCGATGCTGGCGCAGCGGTTCTGGAGGTTCGTGACCACGGGCCGGGGGTGCCCGCGCAGGTCGCCACGAGAGTCTTCGAACGCTTCTACCGCGCAGATCCCTCTCGCGGTCGCGGAACGGGTGGAGGGAGTGGCCTGGGACTCGCGATCGTCGCCGCGATCGTTGCGACCCACCACGGCCAGGTGGGCGTCGCCGACACCGATGGTGGCGGTGCCACGTTCGTCGTCCGCCTCCCACAGGAGACTCCCAGCAAGTGATCAGCCTTCGTGCACCTCGGAGGGTTTGACTGGTTCCAGAGCGAACGACCGCCTGACCGAAGGAGCGATCCACCATGAACGACCAGCACCCCGCACCCCAGTGGTACACCCCGAGCGGCGCCCCCGGCGCACCCGGCGCGCCAGGATCCGGTGCCTACGGTGCACCCCCCGCTCCCGTGACGGCCCAGCCCGGGAGCCACCCCGCGTTCGGCGCCCCCCAGGGCCCACACGGCCCGACTCCACCCCTGCGCGACAAGCGTTCGCCCTCCGGTCCTCGCCGGGTGGCGGAACTGACGGCCGTCGCCGTGCTTGCCGCCCTCCTGTCATCGGGCGGCACCGTCGCCGCCGTCCGGCTCTGGGACGGAGACGCGCAGACCCACTCCGCCGCGTCCTCCCAGCAGCTGGGCCGCGGTTCGGACGCGGCGCCGGTGCTGCAGGCGAACGCCTCGGCACCGGACTGGTCCACCACGGCATCCGCCGTCTCACCGAGCGTCGTCGCCATCACCGCGACCACCGCGCAGGGCGGGGGACAGGGGTCCGGCGTCATCATCGACGACGTGGGTCACGTGCTCACCAACAACCACGTCGTCGCCGGTGCGCAGAAGCTCACGGTCACCTTGGCCGACGGCCGGACCTACGACGCAGAGGTGCGAGGCACCGACCCCGCCACCGACCTCGCCGTCGTGACGATCACCAACGCTCCCAGGGGGTTGAAGCCCATCGCGATCGGTGACTCCGACGCCCTCAAGGTCGGCGACCCGGTCATGGCGGTCGGCAACCCCCTCGGCCTCGCCGGCACCGTCACCACCGGCGTCGTCAGCGCGCTGAACCGACCGACCACCACCCGTGGGGAGGGCGGCGGGCAGACCGACCCCTTCGGCAACCCCACCGGCCCGCAGGCCGAGCCGGTCGTCACCAACGCGATCCAGACCTCGGCGGCGATCAACCCCGGCAACAGCGGGGGTGCGCTGGTCAACGCATCAGGGCAGCTCATCGGGATCAACTCCTCGATCGCCTCCCTCGGCTCGTCCTCGGGCGGTCAGTCCGGCAGCATCGGTATCGGCTTCGCGATCCCCGCCAACGAGGCGACCTCGATCTCCAAGCAGCTGATCGACACCGGCTCCGCGACCCACGCCTACCTCGGGGTCACCCCCGAGGACGGGTCGGCCACTGAGGGGTCCGCCTCCCGCGCCGGTGCGAAGCTCACGTCGGTCGGCGACAACACCCCCGCGTCGAAGGCCGGCCTGAAGGTGGGGGACGTCATCACCGCCGTCAACGGGGAGCAGGTCGACTCCGCCCTCTCCCTCGTGGGCCAGATCCGCGAGCGCACCAGCGGCCAGAAGGTCACCCTCACCGTGATCCGTGACGGAGCATCGATCCAGGTCGACGCAACCCTCGCGGCCAAGCCGGCCCAGAACGGCTGACCCGACCCGGCTTTTCGGGGTTACCCCGAAGACCCCGGTGAGACATGGGACGTCCTCCCTTGCCTCACCGGGGTTTCCTGTTGCTGGGCCCCTCCCGACGGCAGCCACGCACCGAGCGAGCGGACCGCACGAGCCAGTTGAGTAGGTGGGCTCACGCGGCTCCCGACGGTCTGCGCCATGCTGCACAGATGGACCAGACCAGTGCGGTGCGCGACCTCGAGTCCGACTTCGCCGACGCCATGACCCAGATGTATGCCGTGGGCAACGGCCTCGCGCGGTTGCGGGCCGAGCTCGAGCGCGCCACGCCAGCCGTTCCAGCTCGCACCGCCCCGATGGCCACCCCGGCTGCCCCCCCGCCATCCGCGAGCGCATCCGTGGGCGCTTCCGCGGGCGCCCCTGCCCTCACGGGCCCGGCGGCGCCCCGCCCGGTGCCGCCGGGTGCCTCGGCAGGGACCTCGACGGGCCAGGCGTCAGCACGTCCTGCGGCCCTTCCGCCGATCGGTGGAAGGGCCGCACCGCGCGAGCCGTGGTGGAGCCGCGAAGGTGCGGTCACCAAGGCCCTTGCGCTGACCGGGGCGGTGGTGACGATGGCAGGTGTCGCGATGTTCCTGGTGATCGCCGCCCAGAACGGGTGGTTCGGGCCGGGCATGAGGGTCACGGCGGGCGCGGCCCTCGCTGCCGTCCTCGTGGCGCTCGGGGTGCGGGGCGCTGAGTCGGACCGGCGCACCGGGGCTGTCGGGAGTGCGCCCGTCGCCCTCGTCGCCACTGGCGTCACCGCGGCCTACCTCGACGTCGTGGCCGTGACGGTCGGCTACGGCTGGATCGGCGCGGTGCCGGGCCTGGCCCTGGCCGCCATCGTCGCAGCCGCCGGTCTGCACCTGGCTCGCCGCTGGCAGAGCGAGCTGCTGGCCGTCGTGCTCCTCCTGGGTGCAGCAGTCCTCGCGCCGTTCGTCGCCGCGAACTTCGGCTGGGTGGTCTCCGCCTTCCTCGCGGTCCTCTGCCTCACCGGCTGGTATGCCGCGGGCGAGCGGTCGTGGCCCACCCTCACCCTGGCCCGCACCGTCCCGGTGACCCTTTCCCTGCTGAGCGGAGCAGCTCTCTCCGCCACCGACGGTGTCGACGCGTGGGGTCACCTCGTCGTCGCCGCCGTCCTCGTCGTGGCCACACTCGCCACCTCCGCGCTGGCGGTGCGACGCCACCCGGCGGATGTCGCCGCCTCCGTCGCGCTCGGGCTCCTCGTCGTGGGGCTCATCGCCACGACCACCGGGCTGTCGTCGACCGGGCGGACCTCGGTCCTCGCCCTGACCGCCGGCGCTCTCCTCGTCGCCGCGACGGCGGTGTCCCGCCCGCCGGTGGGCCCCCTGGCTGCTCACCTCACGATGACCGCAGGTGGGACGGGCACGGTCGCTGCGGTGCTGGCGGTCGTCTCCGGGGCTCCGGACCGCTTCGTGGGAACAGGTCTCCTCGTCCTTGCCATCGGACAGCTCGCCGTCGCGGGGGCCACCCGCTCGGGGCGGTCCCTGGCGCTGGCAGCCGGGTCCTCGGTCGTTGCGCTGCTGGCCTGGGCCGAGCACCCGGCCGCCCTCCTCACCGCGTCCTCCGCGGGGCGACACGACACGGTCCTCGCCCTCCTCGACAGCCTCCTCGTCGGCGCCCTGGTGGCGGTCGCCCTGTGGGCGTGCGCCAGCGTCCGCGGCATCCCCAAGGAGCTCCGAGTGAGCACCACCGTCGCCTCATGGGTCGTCGGGCTCACGGCGTCCGCCACGGCCGTCGTGGCGCTGGGCACCAACCTCGGGGTGCGCGTGGGCGACGCCGACCTCGGGTTCACCACTGGCCAGGCCGCCGCGACGGTGACCTGGATGTGCGCCGCCACGTGGTTGCTCCTGCACGCCCTCGGACGCTCCACCGACGCGGAGCTGAGGTTGCGCAGCGGGCTGCTGCTCAGCGCCGTCAGCGTCGCGAAGCTCTTCCTCTACGACCTCGCCGCTCTGAGTGGTCTCGTGCGGTCGGTGGCCTTCATCGCCACCGGGCTGCTGCTGCTGGCCACGGGGAGCCTCTACGCCAAGGCCTACGAGCGGAGCCGTCCGGCCGAGTGACGTCCGGGGAGGGCTCTGGGAGAGTGGCGCGATGGACCCGTTGACTCGACGGTGGCGCGCCGTCTGCGAGATCGCAGCCCCGGACGCGGCTTCGCGGGAGGTGGATGCCGTCGGCGCCGACCTGCTGTCGAGGTGGCACGAGTCCCATCGGCACTATCACGACACCACACACCTCACCGAGGTCCTCACCGCCGTCGACACGTTGTGCGCCGGGGGCCGACTGCGAGACAGGTCCGCTCGCACGCTCGCGCTCCTGGCAGGGTGGTTCCACGACGCGATCTACGACCCCACGCCGGACGCGGCGAACGAGCAGGAGAGCGCCGACCTCGCGCGGGAGGAGCTGGGGCGGCTCGGTGTCGGCGGCGCGGTCGTCGACCGGGTCTGCACCGTCGTCCTCGACACCGTGAACCACGACGTCGTCGCGGGCGGAGGCGGGGTCGGCGAGGAGCGGCTGGTCTTCCACGACGCCGACCTCTGGGTCCTGGGCGCACCCGTGGCCCGTTTCGATGAATACTGCGAGCAGGTTCGTGCCGAGTTCGCGCAGGTGGCCACCGGTGACTACGCGGTGGCCCGCACCGCGGTCCTGCGGACGTTCCTCGTGCGACCGCACGTCTATCTCACGGCCCACGCGAGGCGGGAGTGGGAGTCACGTGCGAAAGAGAACCTCGCCCGCGAGGTCACCCGGCTGGCGGGTTGAACAACGCCTCGGCCAACGGCCACCAGAAGAGGTCCCCGCACAGCTCCCCCAGCTCCGACCAGGTGACCCAACGCCGGTCTGACGTGTCGTCCAGCTCGGCACTGAGGGCGGGAAGGACCACGGGCAGGGAGACCTCGTAGACCTGCAGGAGGTCCAGACCCGGCGCCCACATGCCCGTGCCACCGGAGCGCTGCCGGAACCGTTCATAGCCGCGCGCGGCCAGCGCGTCCTCCCGGACGACGAGCCCGGTCTCCTCGCGCACCTCTCGAACAGCATTGGCGCGCACGGACTCCCCCACCTCGCGCCACCCACCTGGTGCTCCCCACTCACCACGGCGAACGGAATGGACCACCGCGAAGTGCCCCTCCACGTCTCGCACGAAGACCATCGCCGCGAGCACCCTGGCCGGGTCGGCCTCCCGCTGGGACCGGATGAGGTCGACGTCAGCGGAGGTGCCGTCGGGGAACGGCACCCGTAGCGCTCGCGCCACTCCCGTGTCACCCCGGCGTTTCTGCATACGAAGGCCGCTCTCCTGCAGCGCGCGGAGCAGCGCGCGAGGCGGCGTGGGGGTCGCACCCGCAGCCACGACGTCGGCATACCGCTCCTCGGGGACGTCGTAGTGGTCGCCCTCGAAGGCCCGTCGCGGCATCCCGCAGGAGGTGGCGAAGTCGTGCAGCTCGGCGAGGCTGGTGTCGCTGACGAGGTGGGACCACCGGCGATCGTGCGCCTCGGGGCGTGGAGGGTCGATGAGGATGGCCACGCCTGCATCGTAGGTGCGAGGTGCGCTCGACCCCTGGCACCCGTGCCTGTGGAAAACTCGGCGGGAGGGGTCACGCGCCGGCCTAGGGTGGGCGAAGGCCCACCATCGGGGCGGGCCACGACAAGGGGGTCTGCCATGGCAGCACAGTTCCAGGTCGACACCGACCGCATCGCCGCGGCGGCAGGGGACATCGCTCGCATCTCCTCGGAGATCGAGGGTCAGGTCGGCATCATGATGGCGCGGCTCACCGGCTTGCAGGACGCGTGGACCGGCACGGCCTCGACACAGTTCCAGGGGGTCGTGACGCAGTGGCGCGGAACCCAGCAGCAGGTGCGCACGTCCCTGGACTCCATCGGGCAGGTGCTGTCGACCGCGGGAAGCCAGTATGCCGAGACCGAGGCCCAGGCGGTCCGGCTCTTCACCTAGGCGGCGACTCGGGCGTGGCACCGTCTCGAGCAGCAGCGGCGATCCGGCCGCGCGAGGCGATCAGGCCCGGCGGATGAGGCCGCGCTGGATGGCGGTGGCGACTGCGGCGGTGCGGGAGTCCGCGTCGAGCTTGGTGAAGATGTGCACCAGGTGGGACTTGATGGTGGCCTGGGAGACGAAGAGCCGTTGCGCGATCTGGTGGTTCGACAGGCCATCGGCCACCAGGGTGAGCACCTCGGTCTCGCGGGTGCTCAGCGAGGTGCTCGGGGTGCGCACCCGCTCGATGAGCCTCCCCGCGATCGCGGGTGCCAGCGCCGACTGCCCCGCAGCCGTGGCGCGCACGGCCGCGACCAGGTCTTCGGGGGGTGCATCCTTGAGCAGGTAGCCCGAGGCGCCCGCCTCGACGGCAGCGATGATGTCGGCTTCGGTGTCATAGGTGGTCAGCACGATGACCCGGGGCGCACTCGTCGACCCGGTGATCTCGCGGGTGGCGGCGCTGCCGCCCAAGCCGGACCCGAACTGCAGATCCATCAGCACGACGTCGATGTCCCCGGCTCGGACCCGCTCGATCGCCGCCTCGGCGGTGGCGACCTCGTCGACCACGACGATGTCCTCCTCGGACTCCAGCACTGCCCGTAACCCCGCTCGCACGACGGGGTGGTCGTCGGCGAGCAGGAGCGCGATCTTCCTCACCGGGCCCGCGCCCTGATCTGTTCCACGAGGCTCGTGACGGTGTCGTCGGTCGCGGATGCCACCTCCGTGTCGATGCGCACCGAGATCGCCGTGCCGCCTCCGACCCGGGACTCCACGCTCAGCACACCGCCGACGTCAGCGGCCCGCGAGCGCATCGAGCGGAGCCCGAACCCTCCGGTCGCGCCCCGCCCACTCTCTTCGGCGTGGTCCCGGAAGAGGCTCGGGGGGTCGAAGCCGCGCCCGTCGTCGACGACGTCGAGAGTGACTTCGGCGTCCATGCAGGTCAGGGTGACATCTGCGCGCGAGGCCCCGGAGTGCTGCGCGGTGTTGCCCAGGGCCCCCTGTGCGATGCGCAGGAGGGCGACCTCGACCGGGGTGGCGAGGTCCGGGGCCTGCCCCACCAGGTGGAACGTCACGGCAATCCCGGTGCGGGCCGACGCGGTGTCGCACACGCGCTCCAGAGCCGCGGTGAGAGTGGACTCCTCGAGGTCGGCCGGAGCCAACGCGCGGACGACGCGGCGAGCCTCCACGAGGTTGTCCTGCGCGGCCTGGCGAGCCTGCTCGACCAGACCGGCGGCACGGACCAGGTCCACGCCGCGCTCGGGGTCAAGGGAACGTCCCGCAGCACGAAGCAACAACTGGATGCTGGACAGCCCCTGCGCCAGGGTGTCGTGGATCTCGCGCGCGAGCCGCTCCCGCTCATCGAGCACCCCCGACCTGTGTTGCACCGTCGCGAGTTCCGCCCTGGTGCAGTCGAGCTCGAGGATGAGTCGTCGTCGTTGCTCGGACTCCGCCCGGAGGGCCTGGTACCCGAACACGGTGGCGATCGCGACCGCAGCACCGAGCACCGGCCCGATCACCATTGCTGCGGTGAACGTCTCACGGTGCCAGGCGAAACCGGCTATCGCTGCTGCTGTGGTGAGGGAGACCGCTGCCAGGCCAGCAGGTCGAGGAAGGTGGTGGAGCAGCAGGAAGAACCACGCGAACGCCAGGTAGATGGCGTCGGGCGTCAGGGCCAGCAGCACGCCCCAGGTGCCGAGCAGCAGCGCCAGCCACCAGCGAACCCACGGCGTCGAGAGGCCGACCGGCATCCGGGCACCGAGTGCGTAGACGACCCCGACCGACGACGCCCCCACCACGACCCACGGCCACCCTGGCCCCTGGTCGATGACGCTGCGACCGGCGGCGATGACCAGCAGCGTGACGACGAGCAGGTGCAGCCCCCAGGCGAGCGCGGACGCGACCGGCGCCGGCCCCGGACCGGAGGAGTGCGCCGGCCCGGATGGCTGGTGAGCGTCGACGTGAGTCATCTCCCGCCACGATACGGCGGAACGCTTCCCCCGCCATCCATCGAAAGTGGGAGCGAGGGGTGCTCCCTTCGGTGGCGTGGGACCGTCCTCGCGCTCGATGCCCGGTGCGGGCTCGACACGAGAGCGTGGAGTCGACGCCGCAACCGCGGCGTCGCCCGACCCGGATCGGCCCGCTCACCACGGCGTGGTCGAGGACCGGGCCACGAGAAGGGAAGCAACCGGCGTGTTCGTCGCCATCAGAGATCTCCGCTTCGCCCGAGGACGGTTCACCCTCATGGGTGCCGTCATCAGCCTCATCACGATGCTCGTCGTGCTGCTCTCAGGCCTCACGGTGGGCCTGGGCCGGGGCAACACCTCCGCCATCACCGACCTGCACGCCGACCACCTGGTGTTCTCGGTGCCAGCCGCGGGCCAGAGCCTGTCCTTCACCGAGTCCTCGATCCCCGCGTCGGTGCAGCACGCCTGGGCCCTCGCCCCCGGCGTGCGAACCGCCGACGCCGTCACGGTCACCATGTCCCGGGCCGCTTCCGGTGACCGCTCTGCAGGCGTCTCCGCCTTCTCCGTGCCCCCAGGTTCCCCGCTGGCCCCCAGCGTCACGAGCGGCCACGTCGTCCTGTCAAGGAAGGCTGCGGAGGCCCTGGGCGCCGTTGCGGGAGAGCGCATCGAGCTCGCCGGCCGGCCGGTCACCGTCGCGGAGGTCTCCGGCACGCAGGAGTTCTCCCACGCACCGGTGATCTGGACCGCCACCTCCGACGCACCGGCATCCGGCCAGGAACCGGGCGCCGCGACGTTCATGGCCCTGACGACGAACGGTGCCGACCTCAGCGCCGTCGACCAGCGGCTCGGAACGCACACCCTGACACCGGACCAGTCGCTCTCAGCCATCGGGTCCTACACCTCCGAGAACGGCTCCCTGCAGCTCATGCGGCTGCTGCTCTTCGCCATCTCCGCCCTGGTCATCGGAGCCTTCTTCACGGTCTGGACCATCCAGCGCAGCGCAGAGATCGCCATCCTCAAGGCCCTCGGCGCGTCCACCGGCTACCTGCTCCGCGACGCACTCGGGCAGGCCCTCGCGCTCCTCGTGCTGGGAACCGCCATCGGAGCCGGGCTGGCCACCGGAGCCGGCGCTGTCATCACCGCGATCGCGGGGAGCGCCGTCCCGTTCCAGCTCGACCTGTCGACCGCGCTCCTTCCTGCGGGCGTCATGGTCCTGCTCGGCCTCGCGGGCACGGCAGCATCCCTGCGCACCTTCACCACCGTTGACCCCCTGACAGCCCTGGGAAGTGCACGATGACCCTCCACCTCGACGACATCACCCTCACCTACCCCGACGGCGACCGACGCCTGACGGCGGTGGATCACGTCACGCTCACCGCGGAGCCGGGCACGCTCACCGCGATCGTCGGCCCCTCCGGCTCCGGGAAGTCCAGCCTCCTGGCCGTCGCCGCCACCCTGATCACCCCCGACTCAGGGCACGTCCTGCTGGACGGGCGCGACCTGGCCCGGCTCACCCGCCGCGAGACCGCCACGGTGCGCCGCGAGCAGATCGGCATCGTGTTCCAGAGCTCGAACCTGCTGGCCTCCCTCACGGCGCTCGACCAGCTGCTCGTGGTCGCGCACCTGGGCGGGGAGAACCTGAGCGGCGCAGCCGAGCGGGCCAGGTCGCTGCTCGACGCCGTCGGCCTGAGCCCTCACGCCGACAAGCGCCCCCACGAGCTCTCCGGTGGTCAGCGCCAACGCGTCACCATCGCGCGCGGCCTGATGAACCAGCCCTCCCTGCTCCTCGTCGACGAACCCACCAGCGCCCTGGACAGCACCCGCGGCGAGGCTGTGATCGCCCTCCTGCGTCAGCTGACGACGGAGCGCCGGCTCACCACCGTGATGGTCACCCACGACACGGCGCACCTCGCCTCCGCAGATCACGTCACCGAGATCGTCGACGGCAGGACCCGAGCGCTGGCGCCTCGCTGAGTCGTGGTCGGGGTGCCTGCCCTCAGGTCGTGGCGATCGCGCGGAGAACGTCGAGACGGGCCGCGCGGCGCCCCGGCCACAGGGCTGCCAGCACCCCCACGACAGCGGCCACCGCCACGAAGCCGAGGAGCTGGAGGACCGGGATGGACAACACGTCGATGCCGTCGTCGATGAGCGAGCGCTGGAGTGCCACGGCGAAGAGCAGACCGAGCCCGACCCCCAGCACGGCCCCGAGCAGCGCGATCGCCACCGACTCCAGTCGCAGCATGGTCCGCAGCTGTCGCCTGCTCAGCCCCACGGCACGCAACAGCCCGATCTCCCTGACCCGCTCGATGACCGACAGGGCCAGGGTGTTGACGATGCCCAGCACGGCGATGACGACCGCGAGCCCGAGCAGGGCGTAGACGATGAACAACAGCTGGTCGATGGGCGCCCGTTGTTGCGCCGCGAACTCCGCTTGGTCGTTGACGGTCACCGTCGGGAGGTCCGCGACCAGCGCTGACATCTCCTTGCCCAGCGCGGCCCGATCCGCACCGGGTCTGGCGACGACGTAGAGGGCCCGGTCGGTCGCCGGCACCCCGAGCGCGTCGAAACCAGCCAGCGACATCGTGAGCCCGGAGGAGAGCACCGTGTCGCTCTCATAGGTGGCGACCACCCTGAGCGGCTGCTCCTCACCGGCATACCCGACCGTCAGCGTCGAGCCGATCGACAGCCCCTTCTCGGCAGCGAGGGTCTTCGACACGGCGACCGACGTGCCGTCGAGCGCGGAGAGCGAGCCGCTGAGCACCACGGGCCTGGCCACCGCGGTGACGGTGGCAGGGTCCACGCCCGTCGCGAAGTCCCGGTCGCCGTCGACCTGCACCAGCGCCCCACGCACCCGAGCCACCTCGGCGACGTCCGGGATCGTCTCCACCCCGTCGGCGATCGTGGCCGAGAACGCCTGCCCGACGGCATTGGAGACGACGAAGTCCGCGACGATGTCCTCGGCGAGCGCCTTGTCCAGGCTCGCCTTCGTCGAAGCACCCAACACCGACATCAGGGTCACCAGGGCGACCCCGACCATGAGAGCGGATGCCGTGGCGGCGGTGCGGCGGGGGTTGCGCCGCGCGTTCTGCTCGGCCATCAGCCCGACGGCCCCGAAGAACCGCCGGTAGACCCAGCCCAGTCCAGCCAGGACCGGACGGCCGATCACCGGGCTGACGAGCGCGGTGCCGACGAGCACGCCGAAGATGCCACCGGCGAGCACGTAGGTCGGCTGTGGGACCACGTCGGCGAGGCCGAGTGCCATCGCGACGGCGCCCGCCGACACGAGCACGACCCCGACGACGAGGCGCCAGCGCAGGCCGCCCTCCGCGAGGGCGACGTCGTCGCGCATCGCGGCCACGGGCGGCACCCGACCCGCCCGCCTCGCCGGGAGGTAGGCGGCGGCGAGGGTCACCAGGAGCCCCACCCCCAGCGAGACGACCACGGTGCGGGGACGCAGGACCAGGGAGTCCGAGCCGAGGTCGAGTCCGACCCGACCGAAGAGCACCTTGATGCCGATCGCGAGGACGAAACCGAGGGCGATCCCGATGACGGACCCGACGAGACCGACGATCGAGGCCTCGACGAGCACCGAGCGCGCCACCTGCCGTCGGCTGGCGCCGATGGCCCGCAGCAGGGCGAGCTCTCGGCTGCGCTGGGCGACCAGGATCGAGAACGTGTTGACGATGAGGAATGCCCCCACGGTCAGGGCGACTCCCGCGAAGACGAGCAGGAACGTCGTGACGAAGGAGAGCGCCGTGTCGATGCGGGATGCCGCTCTGGCCGAGATGGCGTCGCCGGTCTGCGCCCGGGTGCCCTTGGGCAGCACCTTCTGCACCGCGTCACGCAGCTCGGCCTGGGAGGTGCCGGGGTCGGCCGTGACCCAGATCGCCGAGAACTCGTTCTTCCCGCCGGCGTAGATGCGCTGCGCGTCGGCGGTGTCGAACATGACGACACTCGCCCCGACCAGCGAGGACCCGCCGAAGGATGCCGTGCCGACCAACGTTGCCTTCACGCGCGGCTGCTCGGAGGAGGTGATGACCTGGATGTCCTCACCAAGTCGGTAGCCGGACTTCTTCGCGGTCGAGGGGTCGAGCACGACCTCGCCTGCGCCGGGCCAGCGACCGGTCACCAGCGTGGCCGGTGCGGCACCGTTGGCTGCCGGGCCCAGGCTGTGGTTCACCGCGATACCGGGTGGCCCCACGCCACCGATGAGCTTGCCGTCCGACGCCACGACGTAGGTGCCGAAGTCGGTGATCCGACCGTCGGCTCGAGCAGCACCGGGCGCGGCGGCCAGGGAGTCGACGAGGGAGCCGGGGAGGGTGCGGGCGCTGAGGCCGCCCCCACCACCGGACCCGGAGTCCGAGCCGGCCTGCACCACGACGTCGCCCACGGCGCCGCTCGTCAGTCCCGTGAACGCCTTGTCGAGGGTGTCGGTGAAGATGTAGGACCCGGCGACGAAGGCCACTCCGAGGATGACGGCGAAGGCACTGAGGAAGAGCCGCAGCTTGCGCGCGAACACGCTGCGCCAGGTCGCGCGGATCATCCTGTCGGCCCGGCGGCGGCCCCCAGCCGCGACATCCGCTCCAGCACCCGCTCCGGTGTCGGGGAGCGCAGCTCGTCGACGACGTGGCCGTCCTCGAGGAAGACCACCCGGTCGGTCCAGCTCGCCGCGCCGGGGTCGTGCGTCACCATGACCACGGTCTGCCCGTGCGTGTCGACGACCCGTCGAAGGAACCCGAGCACCTCTGCCCCCGACGTCGAGTCGAGGTTTCCGGTGGGCTCGTCGGCGAACACGATGTCAGGGCGCCCCACGAGGGCCCGCGCGCACGCCACCCGCTGCTGTTGTCCTCCCGACAGCTCACCGGGGCGGTGCCCGAGCCGGTCTCGCAGACCGATGGTGTCCACGACCTCGTCGAACCACGCCCGGTCGGGCGCGCGACCCGCGATCGCCGACGGCAGGGTGATGTTCTCCTCCGCCGTGAGCGTGGGCACGAGGTTGAAGGCCTGGAAGACGAAACCGATGCGGTCCCGGCGCAGCTCGGTGAGGTCGCGCTCCTTCAGCGTGGTGAGGTCGACGTCTCCGAGGTAGACGTGGCCGGAGCTCGCGTCGTCCAGCCCGGCCGCACAGTGCATCAGTGTCGACTTGCCCGAGCCCGACTTGCCCATGATCGCCGTGAACTCCCCGGCATACAGGTCCAGGCTGACGTCGTCCAGGGCCGTGACCCTGGTGTCCCCAGCGCCGTAGACCTTCGTCAGCCCCTCGACCCGTGCGGCGGCGAGGCGCGGGCGTGTCGAGGCAGACGTGGTGTCGGTGAGCGTCATGGGGGGTCCTTCCGAATGCAGGCAGGGATCTGGGGGTGCACCGGTCGACGCCGGTGACCCACCTGAGACGCGAACGACGGGGGCGGGGTGCATGTTCCACACGCGTGCCGCAACCTTCGACACACACCACGCGGCAGACCCCGCGGGTGCGTCTTGGCGCACGGTGGCCGTCGATACACTCGGCCCGGATCAGCGCCACCGCGAGACAGGAGGGAACGGGCATGACAACTGCGGACCACCCCCTCGCAGAGGACTACCTCCGCCGGCTCGACGCGGCATCCGCCGTGCTGCCGGACGAGCGCCGTGCCGTGCTCCGATCCGAGGTCGAGGAACACCTGCGCGAGGCTCGTGCGGAGACCGACGGCAGTGACGGGGCGCTGGGCCGCGTGCTCGACACCCTCGGACCGCCCGAGCGACTCGTCGCCGAGGCGAGCGGGTATGCCGGGATCGCGCCGGCACCGTCCGACCCCGGTGCGGCGGGTGGCGCCACACGGGCACGGCCACGGCTCGAGATGGTCACCCTGGGCCTGCTCGTGGCCTCGATCCTGTGCTCCGTGAGCCTGGTGCTGCTCCCGGTCGCGCCGCTGCCCTGGCTCATCGGCTCGGTGCTGGTGCTCTTCTCGGCACGCTGGTCAGCGGGTGAGAAGGCACTCGCCCTGCTCGCCTATGGCATCCTCGGTGCGCCGTTCCTCATCGTCACCCTCACGGGCCTCGGGGGGGTGGGCTGGAGCGAGTCGTGCTCCGAGGGGTCCACCGCCGACGGCAGCACCTGGCAGGCGTGCTCGGGGGGCCCACCGGGCTGGTGGTGGGCCGTCGTCGCCACCGGTGTGCTGGTGCTGCTCGCCCTGTGGGTGGGCACCGGGATCCGCCTCGTGCGCTCGATGCGCCGCCCCGAGGACCACCGCCGGCTCCTGCGGATGGGCTGACCGGCCATCCTGCGGCCCGCGCGCCGGGCCACCCAGCCACCCGGCATCCGGCATCCGGCATCCGGCAGTGGATGATCCGGTTCGTCCTGACCGACGGGATGCTCCACGCGCGTGACCGGCGACCGCCGAAGGGCGGCCCCGGCGTGAGCCGGGACCGCCCTTCGTGGTGCTGCGCAGGTGTGACGCGTTGGGCTCAAGAGCCCGTGCGGCTCAGAACCCCATGCCACCCATGTCGTCGCCACCGGGCATGGCCGGTGCGGCCTTCTCCGGCTTGTCGGCGATGACGGCCTCGGTGGTGAGGAACAGCGCCGCGATCGACGCAGCGTTCTGCAGTGCCGAGCGAGTCACCTTGGCGGGGTCGATGATCCCGGCCGCGATGAGGTCGACG
>JBDSNZ010000063.1:0-7417 GCA_039915055.1 Ornithinibacter sp. | reverse complement strand
ACGACGTGACGGTGACTGCGCCGAAGAAGCAGGTCGAGGACGACATCGGCGACGACCTGGACCTGCTGCTCCAGGCCACCGAGCTCGTCGTGACGACCCAGTTCGGCTCGACCTCGATGCTCCAGCGGAAGCTGCGGGTGGGCTTCGCCAAGGCCGGCCGGCTGATGGACCTCCTGGAGTCACGCGGGGTCGTCGGGCCCTCGGAGGGGTCCAAGGCCCGCGACGTGATGGTCAAGGCGGACGACCTACCGACCACGCTCGCCCTGATGCGCGGAGACGACGTGCCCGAGGTGTTCGACCAGGCCCCTGCGGCCGTGGCGCCCCGAGCCCCCGGTGCCGTGACCGACACCTCCACGGACGACACCTCGGAGGTGCCGGTGCACGGCTACGGCGGGGATGCCGTGGCGGCGGGCCTCGACTCCTACGCGCCCGCGGCCGAGTGGGACGACGAGGACAGCCCTGGCGAGGACGCCTGGGACCTCACCGATCGTCGCTGACCAGCTCACCGCTGACCAGCTCATCATTGACCGGCTCGCCCTCCCCTGACGGGTTGAGCACGCCGGCATCGCGCAGGTGCTCCTCGATCTCGGCGACGAACTCGACCACCGCGCCCGCGCCGTGGACCGGTCCGCCGGCGATCATGCCGTCGGTGCCGACGAGCACCGCCGACGGTGCGCCCGCGCCGAAGGCTTCGCGCGTGAGCCCGAAGGGGTCGAACCACGCACGGCCGCGCAGCTGGTCCAGGCCGTCGATGAGGGTCGGTGGGCCGTTGACGACCGCGCGCACCGTCACCGGACCGAGCTGGTCGTCCCACGCCGGGACGAGCGGGCGCACGACGGCGCAGGAGCCGCAGTAGGGCTGGACGAAGACCAACAGGTGCGCCGAGGACACGACCGCCGTGTTCAGCAGGACCGGGGTGCCGTGCTCGTCGAGCACTGCGGCCCTGGGTGCCGGCGTGGGAACGAAGTCACCCTCCTCGTCGAGTTCCGGCTGGGCCGTGGCTGCGGCGGTGGCGTGGGTGTCGGTGGGTCGCCACACCACGAGGACGGCCACCGCGGAGGTGAGCACGCTCGCAGCGACCCAGCCCCACGCGGACCCCTCCAGCCCGGTGCGGATCACCGAGACGTCGCGCAGACCCGCCACCACGACCAGCGCCGCGGTGAGCACGAGCAGCACGTTGCGCCAGACCGTGGCCATGGTGACCTCGGAGTCACCGACCGCGCCGAAGCAGCCGCAGTCGGCGGGCTCGGGTCGGCGCACGGCGAGTACGACGAGCGCGAGGTAGGCGAGGAAGAGGCCCAGGGTCAGCAGGCCGACCAGGGCCAGGGCTGCACCCGACGCGAGGAGCAGCCACGCGCCCAGGGCGATCTCCGCCCACGGGAGCAGGCGCCGCACGAAGGGCCGGTCCAGCGCGGCGGGCACGTGCATCGACGTGAACGCCCGGTCGACGCTCGCGGGGTCACGGACCTTGGCAGCCCCACTGACGAGGAGGACGGCGCTCGCGGTGAGCAGCGGAAGGAGGAGCGGGGACGGCATACCGGCATTATCTCCCACCCGCTCCTAGAGTGTGGCCATGTCGATGTTGTGGGAGGACCTGCGCGACCCACCGTCCCGGTGGGACCGGTGGAAGGCCACGGTGCGCAAGCAGCCCTCGGCCATCCTGCTCCTGGCCCAGGTGTCGGTCATCCTGCTGCTGCCGTTCCTGGAGGGCAACGGGTGGGGCCGGGCCGTCATCTCGCTGCTCAGCCTGACGGCCGTCATCATCGCCGTGTTCACGGTGCGCAGCACCCCGGCGCTGACGTGGCTCTCGGCGACCCTCGGGCTGCCGGCGGCAGCCTTCGAGGTCTGGAGCCTGGTCGACGACAACAACACCACGATCCTCGTGCTGGCCCACTCCGCCCTGGCGGTCTTCTACTTCTACACCGCATATGCCCTGATCGCCTACATGTTCGAGGACGCGTGGGTCACCAAGGACGAGCTGTTCGCGGTGGGCGCCTGCTTCACGGTGCTCGTCTTCGCCTTCGCCTACATCTACCTCGCCGTGCAGGAGATCTGGCCGACCTCCTTCCAGTCCTTCGAAGGCCCCGGCCGCCAGACGTTCCTGGAGCTGATCTACCTCTCTGGTGCGAACCTCACCAGCGTCGGACTCTCCGACGTCGGGCCGATCCGCGAGCAGGCCCGCGCCATCGTGACCATCGAGCAGCTCAGCGGGGTGCTCTACGTCGCGATGGTCATCTCGCGCCTGGTGGCGCTCACCGTGATGCGGGCCCGCCAGAGCTCCTGAGCACGCTCAGCCGGGGATGCCGTCGAGGTCCTCGATCCGGGCCAGGCTCGGCCCACGGGTGGCGCTGATCGCCGCTGCGGCCTCCTCCACGTCACCGAGGAGCCGCAGCGCGTTGCCACCAGCGAGTCGCGCCAGGTCCTGATCGCTCCACCCGCGATCGGCGAGCGCGCCGAGGAGGCGGGGGTATCCGCTGACGTCCTCCAGGCCGTCGGGAAGCACGTCGACCCCGTCATAGTCCCCGCCGAGGCCGATGTGCTCGATGCCGGCGACCTCGCGGACGTGCTCGCAGTGCGCGACGACGTCGGTGATGGTGGCCGTGGGGCGGGCCCCGTGCTGGCCGCCGGTGTCCCAGTCCGCGACGGCCTGCGAGACGAACTTGGGCACGAAGGTGACCATGGCGACGCCGCCGTTGTCGGTCAGCCGCTCCAGCACGTCGTCGGGCACGTTGCGCGGGTGGTCACACACGGCCCGGGCGGAGGAGTGCGAGAAGATCACGGGCGCGTCCGTGGTGTCGAGGGCGTCGCGCATGGTGTCGGCGGAGGTGTGCGAGAGGTCGACGAGCATGCCGAGCCTGTTCATCTCGCGCACCACCTCGCGCCCGAAGGGGGAGAGCCCGTGCAGCACCGGCTCGTCGGTGGCCGAGTCCGCCCACGGCACGTTGTCGTTGTGGGTGAGGGTGAGGTAGCGGACCCCGAGGGTGAACAGCATCCGCAGCGTGCCCATCGAGGAGTCGATGCTGTGCCCGCCCTCGGCGCCGATGAGCGAGGCGATCCGCCCCGAGGCCATGGCGCGCTCCACCTCGGCCCGCGACGTGGCCAGGGCCAGGTCCTCGGCATACCGCTCGGTCATCCGGTGCACCGCGTCGACCTGCTCGAGCGTGGCGGCCACGGCGGCGTCACCCGCGAGCTCGGCGGGCACGTAGACCGACCAGAACTGGGCGCCCACCCCACCCTCGCGCAACCGCGGGATGTCGGTGTGGGTCGGCTGGCCGGCGGTCCCTATGTCCAGCCTGGACCAGTCGTAGCCGACCCGTTCGCGAGCTTCCCACGGCAGGTCGTTGTGACCGTCGATGACGGGGTGCTCGGCGAGGAGCGCACGGATGCGGTCGAGGGTCTCCGGTGCCATGGCACCGGACCCTACTCGCGGTCTCCCAGTCAGGCCCGCCACAACTAGAGTGGCGCCCATGGCATCTCCAACGACCCGCGGTAGCGTCGCGCTGGTCACCCTCGGCTGCACGCGCAACGAGGTGGACTCCGAGGAGCTCGCCGGACGCCTCTCCGCGGAGGGGTGGACCCTCGTGGATGACGCCGCCGACGCCGACGTCGCGGTGATCAACACCTGCGGTTTCGTCGAGCAGGCCAAGAAGGACTCCATCGACACCCTGCTCGAGGCCTCGGACCTGAAGACCACGGGTCGTACCCGGGCCGTCGTCGCGGTGGGGTGCCTCGCGGAGCGCTACGGGCAGACCCTCGCCGACGAGCTGCCGGACGCCGATGCCGTGCTCGGCTTCGACTCCTACCGCGACATGTCCAGCCACCTCAGCGCCATCCTGCAGGGCGAGCGCCCGAAGTCCCACGTCCCCTCGGACCGACGGCGGCTGTTGCCGTTGTCCCCGGTGGACCGCTCCGCGGCAGCCGCCGGCGTCGCGCTGCCCGGTCACGGCGACGGGGCGGACTTCGTGCGGGCCCGCCTGGACGCCCGTCCCTGGGCCCCCCTGAAGATCGCCAGCGGCTGCGACCGGCGCTGCTCCTTCTGCGCCATCCCGATGTTCCGCGGGTCGTTCGTCTCGCGCCGCCCCACCGACGTGATCGCCGAGGCGCGCTGGCTGGCCGGTGAGGGCGTGCGCGAGCTGTTCCTCGTGAGCGAGAACTCCACGTCCTACGGCAAGGACCTCGGTGACCTCTCGCTGCTGGAGAAGATCCTTCCTGAGCTGGGTGAGATCGAGGGTGTCGAGCGGGTGCGGGTGTCCTACCTCCAGCCCGCCGAGGTGCGCCCCGGCCTGCTCGAGACGATGGCGGGCACTCCGGGCGTGATGCCGTGGTACGACCTGAGCTTCCAGCACGCCTCACCGACCGTGCTGCGCCGGATGCGCCGGTTCGGCGGCACCGAGCCGTTCCTCCAGCTCATCGACCGGGTCCGCGCCCTCGAGCCCCTCGCCGGGGTGCGGAGCAACGTCATCGTGGGCTTCCCGGGCGAGACCGAGGCCGACGTCGAGGAGCTCGAGCGCTTCCTGTGCGCGGCACGCCTGGATGTCGTGGGCGTCTTCGGCTACTCCGACGAGGACGGCACCGAGGCCGAGCACCTGGTGGACAAGCTGCCCGAGTCGGTCGTCGCCGAGCGCGTCGAGCGCCTGGGCGGGCTCATCGAGGAGCTCACCTCCCAGCGCGCGATGGACCGGGTGGGGGAGCGGGTGAGCGTGCTCGTCGAGGAGCACGACGAGGACGACGACACCGTGGTGGTCGGGCGTGCGGAGCACCAGGGCCCCGACGTCGACGGGGTCTGCCTGGTCCGCTCGCGCACCGGCGAGCCGCTGGCCGCCGTCGGCTCGTTCGTCGAGGGGCTCGTGGTCGACGCGGTGGGTGTCGACCTCGTCGTGGAGCAAGGATGAGCCAGCTGCCCGCACGGGCACCGAGTGCCTGGAACATCGCGAACTATCTCACCGGGGTGCGCCTCCTGCTCGTGCCGGTGTTCGGCTGGCTGCTGCTGGCCGAGGAGGGCCGGAGCCCCGGCCTGCGCTGGGCTGCGTTCGGGGTGTTCGCCGTGGCGATGTTCACCGACCGCATCGACGGCGACCTGGCGCGCAGCCGCGGCCTGGTGACCGACGTCGGGAAGGTCATCGACCCGATCGCGGACAAGGCGTTGGTCTCGATGGCGCTGATCGGCCTCTCCAGCATCGGCGAGGTGCCGTGGTGGATCACCGCAGTCGTGCTGCTGCGGGAGTGGGGGGTGACCGCGGTCCGGTTCTGGGTGATCCGGCACGGGGTGATGGCCGCGGGGCGTGGCGGCAAGGTCAAGACCCTGCTCCAGACCTTCGCCATCGGCTTCTTCCTGTGGCCGCGGTGGACCCTCCCCTTCCCGCAGGCGTGGGACGCCCTCGCCTGGACCCTGCTCATCGCCGCCCTGGTCGTCACCGTCGTCACCGGCGTCGACTACCTCGTGCAGGCGCTGCGGCTGCGCCGCACCAGTGAGCGCGCGATGGGCAAGCGTGCCGCCCGAGCCGCGGCGCGTGAGGCTGCCCGGGAGCGCCGGGAGGCTCGATGATCGCTGTCGCTGTCGGGGTGGTCGAGGAGCTCGGGCGACGTGGCTGGAGCATCGGCACCGCCGAGTCGCTCACCGGTGGTCTGGTCTGCGCCGCGCTCACCGACGTGCCCGGTGCCTCCGCGGTGGTGCGAGGAGGGGTCATCGCCTACGCGACCGACGTGAAGGCCTCGGTACTGGGGGTGGATGCCGGTCTGCTCGCCGAGCGGGGGGCGGTCGACCCCACCGTCGCGTCCCAGCTCGCCGACGGGGTCACCCGGCTGCTCGGCTGCGAGGTGGGGGTGGGCACCACGGGTGTCGCTGGTCCCGAGCAGGTCGACGGGTGTCCGGTCGGGACCGTCCACGTGGCCGTGCGCACACCGGAGGGAATCGTCGTGGAGTCATTGGCGTTGACCGGCGACCGGGACGAGATCCGCAGGGCCACGGTGGCCGCAGCCCTCGACCTCGTGGGGCGGTGTCTCCGGAACCTCCGAGACGTCGACGTCCCCTAGAGGTACGGTTGATCCACGAGACAGAGGCACGCGTGCCTTCGCCGGGAGTGAGAGGAGGACCCATGATCCTGCTGCGTCAGGAGCTGGGCGAGGTCCTGCGGGAGATCCGCCAGGGCCAGGGTCGCACCCTGCGCGACGTCGCCGCGTCCTCATCGGTCTCCCTCGGTTACCTCAGCGAGCTCGAGCGCGGCGGCAAGGAAGCGTCCTCGGAGCTCCTCGCGTCGGTGTGCTCGGGCCTGGGCCTCACGCTCTCCGACGTGCTCGAGCAGGTGCGCGAGCGTGTCGCGCGCGTCGAGACCCTCACCACGCCGGTCTCCCTGCGCGCCGCCCCTTCGCGCAGCACCGTCTCCGCATCCGCCGCCTGAGCCAGTCGCTCGCGGCTCACCTGCCTCGTCGGCGGTAGCCCCCGGTTGGCCCCGGGCTGCTCCCGAGCGGGTGCTGCGCCCGGCCGTCGTCGGTGGGTGCCAGACCCCCTTGACAGCTCGGGCACGAGAACAGGGTGCGCTGCGCAGGAGCCCGACCCGTGAGGGCCACTCGCACCGTGTCGCCGCAGCGCCGACACGGTCGGCCCGACCGGGCGTGCACGTAGGCCTCCTCGCCGGCGCGCCGGATGCCGGTGCTGGCCTGCCAGCCGGTGCTGGCTGCGGCGAGCATCAGCCGGTGCAGCCGCTCGACCACGCGCTCGGCTGACCGGGGGTCGAGGTCCTCCGCGGGGGTCCACGGGGCGATCTTCTCGAGGAAGAGGATCTCGCTGGCCCAGAAGGTGCCCACCCCGGCGAGCACGCGCTGGTCGAGGAGGGCGTCGCCGACGAAGCCGCCGTATGCCGTGATGCGGGTCGAGGCGAGCGCCGGGTCCCAGTCGGGGCCGAGCACGTCGGGGCCGAGGTGGCCCACGAGCTCGCGCTCCCGCTCGGTGGGCACCAGGTCGAGCATGCCCAGGCGCAGGCCCACCGCGGACCAGGTGTCGGTGAGCACGGCCGCCCGAAGGTCCTCCCTGCGCAGCACCCGGTCGGTCCGGGCGCCGGGGTGCTCCACCCGCCACTGACCCTCCATCCTCAGGTGGGTGTGCAGCGTCACGCCGGTGTCGAACCGGTGCAGCAGGTGCTTACCGCGCGCCACGACCTCGGTGGTGCGGGCCCCTGACAGGTCCACGAGGGGAGCAGATGGCCATCGCAGCTCGACACGGGTGACGAGAGCGCCGGCCAGCGCCCGGTGGAGCCGGTCGGCGGTGCGCCACACGGTGTCACCCTCGGGCATGCCTCACCGCCTCATCCGCAGGCCGCGCGGGGTGAGGTGGAAGCCGGCCTCCTCGAGGGCGGCCACGACCGGGTGGTCCGAGCCGAGGAGCTGCCCGCCGTCGGCCTTCTCCACGGTGATCCGGCCG
>JBDSNZ010000012.1:0-3288 GCA_039915055.1 Ornithinibacter sp. | reverse complement strand
GGACGATCCGCCGCTACATCGCTGACGGCCAACTCGAGGCCGTCCGGCTCGGTCGGAAGACGCTGAGGATCAAGGTCCACTCCCTCGAGCGTTTCATCGACGCGAAGCCCGTCGGCAACTGGCGGCGCGGAGTCGCTTGACGTCGGCAAGAAATAGCGACAGACCAGCCCGTGCGCACCAAGTGCAACGCCCGCGGAAATTCCTCCGCGGGCGTTGTCGTGCATGGGTTCAGGACCTCACAGGTAGCGTGCGCCGGTGTCAAACCGTGACATACGGCTGATTTGCTGTTCCTCGCTTGTTCCTTAAACGAGTCAGAGCCCCTCGAAAGGGGCTCTGAACTGCGGTGATGTGGTGGGCGATACTGGGATCGAACCTACGGCGAGCCGCACCGAAGCCTCCGCTGGCTGGCGCCCGTGCGGGCCCATCCTCCACCAGGCTGCGATGTGCAACCGTGGACCGCTGTTGCACGTTAGTTGCACGATCACGACTTATCGTGACCCCCCAAGCCTCTGACCTGCGGAGACTTTCGTCGGGCTGACAGGATTTGAACCTGCGACCCCCTGACCCCCAGTCAGGTGCGCTACCAAGCTGCGCCACAGCCCGTGGCTCGCCCCCTCGCGGGAGCGTAGAAACCTTATCCCATGCGTGCGGCCCCGGCCCAATCCACCCCGGGATGGGAAGTGCCGCTGAGGCACGGCACGGCTTCCGCTGTCCCGCCGGGGTTTTCGCAGGTGACCTCGACGTGCCCGGCAACTCCGGATTCAGCGGCGCGAGCGCTTCTCGCGCACCCGCACGGAGATCTCGATCGGCGTGCCCTCGAAACCGAAGGTCTCGCGCAGACGGCGCTCGATGAACCGCCGGTAGCCCGCCTCGATGAAGCCCGATGCAAAGAGCACGAACCGCGGCGGGCAGGTGCCCGCCTGGGTCGCGAAGAGGATGCGCGGCTGCTTGCCTCCGCGCACCGGGTGCGGGTGGGAGGCGACGATCTCGCCGAGGAAGGCATTGAGTCGTCCCGTCGAGATGCGCGTCCCCCAGGACTCCAGCGCCGTGTCGAGGGCCGGGACGAGCTTGTCCATGTGCCGCCCCGTGAGCGCCGAGACGTTGGCCCGCGGCGCCCACGGGATCTGCACCAGGTCCCGCTCGATCTCGCGCTGGAGGAAGTGGCGACGCTCCTCGTCGGTGAGGTCCCACTTGTTGTAGGCGATGACGAGCGCACGGCCTGCGTCGATGACCTGTTGGATGACGCGCACGTCCTGCTCGGTGATGACCTCGGAGGCGTCGACGAGCACGACCGCGACCTCCGCCTTCTCCAGAGCCGTCTGGGTGCGCAGCGAGGCGTAGAAGTCGGCCCCGCGGGTCTGGTGCACCCTGCGCCGGATGCCGGCCGTGTCGACGAACCGCCAGGTGCGGCCGCCGAGCTCGATCATCTCGTCGACCGGGTCGCGCGTGGTGCCGGCGACCTCGTCGACGACGACCCGCTCCGAGCCTGCGAGCTTGTTGAGCATGGAGGACTTGCCGACGTTGGGGCGACCCAGCAGGGCGACCCGGCGCGGGCCGCCGCGCTCGTAGGCTCCGCCGGCTAGGGAGAACTCGGGCAACACCTCCAGGATGGCGTCGAGCGCATCGCCGCTCCCTCGCCCGTGCAGGGCAGAGACGGGCCACGGCTGGCCGAGCCCGAGGTTCCACAATGCTGCGGCGTCGGCCTCGGTGCGCTGGTCGTCGACCTTGTTGGCGATGAGCACGACGGGCTTGCCGGAGCGGCGCAGCAGCCGCACGACCGCCTCGTCGTCGTCGGTCGCGCCCACCGTGGCGTCGACGACGAACAGCACCACGTCGGCGAGCTCGACCGCGATCTCGGCCTGCTCGGCGACCCGGAGGTGGATGCCGGTGGCCTCGATCGCCCACCCGCCGGTGTCGACGAGGGTGAACCGGGTGCCGGTCCACTCCGCGTCGTAGGCGACCCGGTCGCGGGTGACCCCGGGGACGTCCTCGACCACGGCCTCCCGGCGACCGATGATGCGGTTGACGAGCGTGGACTTGCCGACGTTCGGCCGACCCACGACAGCAACCACCGGGATGGGCCCGTCGGGTCCGCCGTCGGCGACGGCCCGGTCCCCGCCCTCGAGCAGGGCGCGGTCCTCCTCGCTCAGGTCGAAGTCCTCCAGCCCGGCCCGCAGCGCACGCTCGACGGCCGCGGGGTCCTCGGTCTGGGTGGTGGGCTCCTCAGTACTCATCCCACCAGTGTCCCAGAGCAGCGAGCAGGCTCAGACCATGGCGGGAGGCTCGCCCACTCCTCCGTCGCGATGGCTCAGCACACGGTGGTGCTCCAACCACAGGGTGCACCGTGTGGTTCGAGCACGAAGCTCTGCTAGCAGAGGTTCGTGGGTCAGTCGGCGGTCGCGGAGGCCACGACGTCCAGGACGGCCTCGACACTGGCCTCGAAGTCCAGGTCAGAGGTGTCGACGAGGGTGACTCCCTCCGCCGCCTCCGTGAACGAGGACACCGTGGAGTCGTCACGGTCCCGGCGCACCACCTGGTCGCGAGTCGCCTCCACCGCTGCGTCGTCGGTCGCTCCGTGCAGCTCGGCCGAGCGTCTGCGCAACCTGGCGGCCTCGGACGCGGTGAGCAGCACCCGCACCCGCGCGTCCGGGGCCACCACGGTGGTGATGTCACGCCCCTCTGCCACCACTCCTCCGGTCTCCCGAGCGATCCGGGCCATCAGGTCGCGCTGCAGCTGCTGGAGCACCGTTCGCACCTGCGTGTTGGTCGCGACCGCCGAGACGGCCGTACTCACCTCGGTGGTGCGGATCGCCGCGCCCACGTCGATGCCGTCGACCTCCACCGTGGGTGCGGTGGGGTCGGTGCCCACCTCCAAAGGGAGCCTGCGCGACGCGGCTGCCACCGCTGCGGTGTCCGCGAGGTCGACACCCTGCTCCAGGCACCACCACGTGAGCGCCCGATACATCGCGCCGGTGTCGAGGTAGCCGAAGCCCAGACGCTGGGCGACGGCCTTGGACACGCTGCTCTTGCCGGAGCCGGAAGGGCCGTCGATGGCGATCGTCAGGGGTGCGGTCATGAGCAGCGAGCCTAGTGCTCCCCTTGCACGGTGATCGGATGCCGGTGCCGCGGCCGGGCCGTTGCCCGCTCGCGTCCGTCAGCTGGCGTGGTCGAGCTCGTCGATGAGGTGCGGGGTCCAGATCTGGTCGTGGAGGTCGGCGTCGGCGCAGGCTGCCGCGTCGTCATGTTCGGAGAGTTGGTATGCCGCCCAGTCCCACTCGAACCGCTGTC
>JBDSNZ010000281.1:0-4458 GCA_039915055.1 Ornithinibacter sp. | reverse complement strand
AGGTGCTCGATGCGGCCGGGGTCGACGCCGGCCACGACCGACACCACCTCGCGCTCGCCGCCTACCACGGCTTCTGGGAGCCCCACACCCACACCGACCCACAGGTCCGCCCCCTGTGGGAAGGGCTGCGGCAGAGGGGGATCGCGGTTGGTGTGTTGTCGAACACGATCTGGTCCAGGCAGTACCACCGCGAGATCTTCGAGCGCGACGGGGTGCTCGACCTCATCGATGCCGACCTCTACTCCAGCGAGCTCGAGCACGTGAAGCCGCACCCGGAGGCGTTCCGCGCGATCTGCGCCGCCCTCGACGTCGAGCCCATGCGGGCCGTCTATGTCGGGGACCGGGTCTTCGAGGACGTGCACGGGCCCCAGCAGGTCGGCATGCGCGCCATCTGGATCCCGCACTCGGACATCCCGCCCAGCCAGCGGGTGGAGGTGACGGCCGTGCCGGACGCGCGCGCGCACGAGCTGCTCGACATCCTGGCGATCGTCGACGCCTGGTCGCCCCCCCGGTGAGCGACCTCAGTGTCGAGGTCATCGCGCTGCTCGCGCTCGCGGGCTTCGTCGCGGGGTGGGTCGACGCCGTCGTCGGCGGCGGCGGCCTGATCCAGCTGCCGGCCCTGCTGCTCGGCATCCCGGGCGCGAGCCCCGCGCAGATCCTCGCGACGAACAAGTTCGGCTCGGTGTGGGGGACCGCCACCTCGTCGCTGACCTACTGGCGCCGGGTTCGGCCCGACCTGCTTACGGCGCTGCCGATGGCGGGCGTCGCCTACGTCGGGGCGATCGTCGGGGCGCTGATCGGGCTGCACATCCCGAAGTCGGCATTCAACCCGATCATCCTCGTGCTGCTCATCGGCGTCGGCACCTACACCCTGCTCAAGCCCTCGCTCGGCGAGGCGACCCAGCTGCGGTGGTCGGGGCACCGGCACACCGCTGTGGCCATGATCACGGGGTTCGTCATCGGGGTCTACGACGGGGCGCTCGGGCCCGGCACGGGCTCCTTCCTCGTCTTCGCCCTCGTCGGGCTGATGGGCTACGCGTTCCTGGAGGCCAGCGCCAAGGCGAAGATCGCCAACCTCGCGACGAACCTCGGGGCGCTCACCGTCTTCATCCCGGGCGGCCACGTGATGTGGGGTGTCGGCGCCGTGATGGCAGTGGCCAACCTCGTCGGTGGCTACGTCGGTGCGCGCACGGCCGTCGCGAAGGGGAGCGGCTTCGTGCGCGTCGTCTTCGTCGTGGTGGTCAGTGCGTTCATCATCCGGATCGGCGGAGACCTTCTCGGCCTCTGGTGACCCCCTCCCCCTCCCCCCTCCCCCGAACGTGTGTGAACACGCCGGGAATCCCCGGCGCGTTCACACACGTTCGGGAGCCTGTGGATGACGCTGACGCGCCGCACCGGATGCCGGGCAGGCTGCTCCGATGGACAGCGCGACGAGGCGGGGAGTCGAGGGCGCGGCGCAGGGGCAGGGCGGGGTCATCTCGCGCCGCCAGCTCGCCGCGCTCGGGGTCGACCGCGACGCCGTCGCGCGTGAGGTCCGAGCCGGTCGCTGGGCAGGGCACGGGGCGGCGACGCTCGCCGTCCACCGCGGTCCCCTGCCCCAAGAGGCCCTTCGTTGGCGGGCGGTCTGGGAGGTCGGGCACGCGGTGGCGGTCCTCGACGGCGTGAGCAGTCTCCTCGCGGCAGGGCTCACGGGGTTCGAGGAGGGCATGCTCCACGTGTCGGTGACACGCAACTCGCGCTGCCCCGCCGTGGACGGCGTGCGCATCCATCGCGTGCGTCGGGTTGCCGACGAACACCGCACCCCAGGATCGGTGCCTCGGACCCCCGCGGCCGTTGCCGCGGTCCGGGGCGCGGGCTGGGCGGTGAGCGACCGGCAGGCTGCCCTGGTGCTCGCGATGTCGGTACAGCAGCGGCTCGTGACCGGCCCCCAGCTGGTGTCTGCCGTCCGGGCCGTGCGCACGAGGGGAAGAAGGCCGTTCATCAGGCAGATCGTGCATGACATCGTCGCCGGCGCCCAGTCCCTCTTAGAGCTCGACTTCATGGCTCTCGCTCGGGCCTGGGGCCTCCCCGAGCCGGAGCGGCAGGTGGTTCGGCACGGACCACGCGGCAGGGTCTATCTCGACGTCCGCTGGGCCGGCTCGCGGCTGGTCGTGGAGATCGACGGCTCGGGGCACCGCATGGGCCTCGCGGTCAGTTCCGACAACCTGAGGCAGAACGAGGTGACGCTCGGGAACAACCGTGTGCTGCGCTTCGACCTCCTGGCCTTGCGGCTGTGTGAGAACGAGGTGATGCTCCAGGTTCGCCGAGGTCTCGGCGATCGTGTGTGAACGCGCCGGGATTCCCCGGCGTGTTCACACACGATGTGGGAAGCGGGGGAAGCGCGGAGGGTCAGGGGGCGGTGAGCCAGAGCACGGCGTGCGGGGGGAGCCAGATGGTGCCGTCATCGCCCCAGGGCAGCGCGTCGCCGGTGAGCTCGTCGCGGCTGTCGGCCACCCCGAGCTCGCGGGCGCGCCACCCCGGCCAGGGTCGGGGCTCGGGCGTCACGTTGTGCACGCCCACGAACCGCCCCGTCGGGTGCTCGCGCACCGTGACGAGCACGCCCGGGTCGTCGACCGGCCCGATGCGGGTCTCGATCGACCCGTGGAGGTGCGGCAACCGTGCGCGCACCGTCACCAGCGCGACGAGCTCGCCGAAGACCCGCCCCGGGATCGTGCTCGGATCGTGCCGTCGCTGCGCCCGAGCCCAGTCCAGCCGGGGTCGGTGGGCCCACCGGTTGTCGTCCTCGTGACCAGGCTCGCGCGCCCAGTCGGGGTCGTTCGGCTGGCCGAGCTCGTCCCCGCTCCAGATGACCGGGATGCCTCCCCACCCGAGCACGAGGGCGTGCGCCAGGCGCAGCGCCGCCGCTGCCCGGTCGACCTCCTCGGGGCTCGCGGCGGACTCCAACCCCACGAGGGATGCCGCGCTCCCGCTCGTGCGGCGGTCGTCGGTGTCGGGGTTGTGCTGGAAGACCAACCCGCGCGCGGGTGAACCGGGGAAGTCGCCGGCATACCAGTGCGCCAGGAACCTGCGGTGCCCGTGACCGGAGACCCCCGTCGCAGCCGCGTCCTCGTCCGTGATCGCCCAGCCGATGTCGTCGTGGCAGCGCAGATAGGTGAGCCAGGTCGCCGTCGTCGGCTTCGGTGGCAGGTGCGAGAGCGCGTGGGCCGCCAGCCGCACGTCCTTCGTGGCGAGCATCGACCACACCTGAACCATGAGGCTGTTGTGGTAGGCGATGTCGCTCACCTTGCCGGCGTAGGAGCCGGTGCCGAGGTAGTCGAGCAACTTGGTCGGAGCGACGATCGCCTCTGCCTTGAACGCGACTGCGGGGCAAGCGATCCGGGTCACGGCGCGAAGCACCTGGGTGATGGCGTGCACTTCTGGCTGGCCCTGGCAGTCGGTGCCCATCCGCTTCCACATGAACGCGATCGCATCGAGCCGGAGCACGTCGACACCGCGGTTCGCGAGGTTCAGGATGATGGAGGTGTATTCCTGCAGCACAGCAGGATTCCCCCAGTTGACGTCCCACTGCCACTCGTTGAACGTCGTCCACACCCACGCGTCGAGTTCCGGCTCCCAGGTGAAGTTGCCCGGCGCGAAGTCGGGGAAGACCTCGGGCAGGCTTCGCTCGTAGGCGTCGGGCAGCTCCCGACCCTCGAAGACGTGGAAGAACTCCCGGTATGCCGGGTCGCCGGCGCGGGCGCGCTGCGCCCACTCGTGCTCCCGGGCGACGTGGTTGAGCACCAGGTCCAGGACCAGGCTCATCCCCGCGCCGTGCAGCTCACCGGCGAGCTCCTCGAGGTCCTCCATCGTGCCGAGGTCCGGGCGCACCGAACGGTAGTCGGCCACGGCATACCCGCCGTCGTTGTCCCCGTCGCGGGGCCGGAGCAGCGGCATGAGGTGGAGGTAGCGCACGCCGAGCTCGTCGAGGTAGCCGAGGTGGTCGATCACACCCCGAAGATCCTCGGCGAACCGCTCGGTGTAGGCGGCATACCCGAGCATCGAGGGGTCCTGGAGCCAGTCCGGGCGAAGAAGCCGCTCGAGGTCGCGCTCGTGGAGCCGGTCAGGACGCTCGGCGAAGGCCGACGCGGCGAGGTCGACCAGGGCCACCCCCGTCTCGGCCGCGAGCGCCTCGCCGTAGAGCAGGGTGAGGCCGCCCACGAGGTCGGGCCACCACCGCTCGATGCGCAGACGCAGCATCGCGTCGCGGTCCCTGCAGGTGCCAACAGGTCGCGGCGGAAGCGGCGGTGGGGGAGGAGGGGCGGACGGGGACGGCCGGGGCGGCGGTGCAGCGGCACTCATCGCGTCATCCTTGCCGATCTGCGTAAACGTTTCCACACTTCATCGGTGACGCCGACCTCACGCACAGGTGACACACAGCCGGCGGCCGGATGGTGGGGGCATGTCGATCACCACCGCGCC
>JBDSNZ010000280.1:0-12973 GCA_039915055.1 Ornithinibacter sp. | reverse complement strand
GGGCCGGGGCGGCCGGAGCGCATCAGGAAGAAGGCCTGCTGGAAGGTGCCGGGCACCTGTGCGGCCTCCATGACGGTGACGGCCATCTTGGTCAGCGGCTTCGCGATGGACGCGATGTCGACGGCCTGGAAGTCCTCCTTGTGCAGCTTGGCGACCGGGGCCTGGCCGGTGATGCACAGGATCGGGATCGAGTCGGCGCTGGCCGAGTAGAGCCCGGTGATCATGTCGGTGCCGGCGGGCCCGCTGGTGCCCACGCAGACGCCGATGTTGCCGGCCTTGGCGCGGGTCCACCCCTCCGCCATGTGGGAGGCGCCCTCGACGTGGCGGGCGAGGGTGTGGTGCAGGCCCCCGTTGGTCTTCATCGCCTTGTAGAAGGGGTTGATCGCCGCGCCCGGAAGGCCGAACACGTTGGTGATGCCCTCCTTCTTGAGGATCTCCACTGCGGCCTGGGCTGCTGTCATTCGTGCCATGTGCGTCGTCGTCCTAGTCGTGTCGGGGGATCAGGAGGTGGTGGTGGTCTGGCCGGAGAGGCGCTGCACGCCTCGGAGCAGACCGGAGTGGTCGAGGCCGCCGTCGCCGTTCGCCCGGGCCGAGGCCATCAGGGTCTGCACGAGGTTGCCGAGCGGGAGCACCACACCGGCCTCGCGAGCGGCGGAGCCCACGATGCCCATGTCCTTGTGGTGCAGGTCGATCCGGAAGCCGGGGTCGAAGGTCTCGTTCATCATGTTGTCGCGCTTCTGCTCGAGCACCTTGGAGCCGGCCAGACCGCCGCCGAGCACCGTCAGCGCTGCGTCGAGGTCGACGTCGTAGGCCTTGAGGAAGACCACGGCCTCGGCGAGGGCCTGGATGTTTGCCGCGACGATGAGCTGGTTGGCCGCCTTGACGGTCTGACCCGCTCCGCTGCCGCCGACGTGGACCACGGTCTTGCCGACGGTCTCGAGCAGGGGGCGTGCCTCCTCGACGTCGGCGGCCTCGCCACCGACCATGATCGAGAGAGCCGCGTTCTTGGCGCCTGCCTCGCCACCGGAGACGGGAGCGTCGATGAGGCGGAAGCCCTTCTCCTTGGCCTGCGCGGCGAGGGCGCTCGTGACGTCGGGGCGGATCGAGGAGAAGTCGATGACCAAGGTGCCGGGGCGAGCGTTGGCGAAGACGCCGTCCGGGCCGGCGAGGACGGACTCGACGTCGGGGGAGTCGGGCACCATCACGGCGACGACGTCGACGTCCTTGACGGCCTCGGCCGTCGACGCGGCGGCGCGGCCACCGGCAGCGACGAGGGCCTCGACGCGCTTGGGGCTGGGGTTGTAGCCGGTGACGTCGTGGCCGGCCTCGGCGAGGTGGACGGCCATCGGGCTGCCCATGATGCCGAGCCCGATGAAGGCGATGCTGGTCATGTCGTGCTCCTTGCGGTGGTGATGGAGGGGCGCTCAGGCGCCGGTGGTGGGGGCGCCGAGGAAGCCGAGGCTCTCCAGCGTGGTGGTCGTGGGCTTGTACTCCAGGCCCACCCAGCCGGCGTAGCCACCGGCCGCGAGTGCGGCGAGGTGCCGCTCGATGTCGAGGCTGCCCGAGCCGGGCTCGCCACGCCCGGGGGCGTCGGCGACCTGAACGTGGGAGATGCGGTCGGCGTAGGTGTCGATGGCGCGCTCGACGTCGTCGCCGTTGTTGGCGAGGTGGAACAGGTCGCAGAGGAACCCGACGTTGGTGGCGCCCGCGGAACGCACGTCGTCGACGACGGACACCGCATCGGCAGCCGTGCGCAGCGGGTAGGGCTTGGGCCCGCTCACGGACTCCACGAGCACGGTCGCGCCCAGCTGCTGTGCTGCGCGCGCGGCCTGCTCGACGTTCTGGCGCCCGAGCTCGTCCTGCTCCTGGGGGCTGACCCCCTCGACGCGGTTGCCGAAGAGGGCGTTGAAGCCGGTGGTGCCGAGCCGCTCGCCGATGCCGAGGGTGACGGCGATGTTGTCGGTGAACTCGTGGGACCGGGCGGGGATCGACAGCACGCCGCAGTCCGCGCCGGTCAGCTCTCCGGCGAAGAAGTTGAGGCCGACGAGCTGCACCCCGGAGTCGTCGATGGCGCGCACGAAGGCGTCGATGTCGCGGTCGCTCGGCACCGGCTGGTCGGGCCAGGGCCACCAGAACTCGACGGCGTCGAAGCCGGCCTCCTTCGCGGCGGCGGGACGCTGGAGCAGGGGCAGCTCGGTGAACAGCATGGAGCAGTTGGCCAGGTAGCGCAGGCCGCTCGCGGAGGTGTGGGTCATGTTCGCTCTTCCGTAAGGTGGAAAACAGATTCCGTTATGCAGAATTGTAGGGCAGGTGACGGATGCCGTCAAGAGGTCGGTTCAGCTGCCCCGGTAGGTGGAGTACCCGAAGGGGTTGAGCAGCACGGGCACGTGGTAGTGCGCGTCGGCGTCAGCGATCGTGAACGCGATGGCGATCTCGGGGTAGAAGGCGGTCGTGCCGGCTGCTGCGTAGTAGGTGCCGGAGTCGAAGCGCAGCCGGTAGTCACCGGTCGCCATGCGCTCCGGGCCGATCTGCGAGACGCGACCGTCGGCGTCGGTGACGCCCTCGCCGAGGGCCTCGCCGGCCAAGGACTCGAGCGTGATCGAGACGCCCGGCGCCGGCCGCCCCAGGCTGGTGTCGAGGACGTGGGTCGACAGCGTTCCCATCAGAGCATCTCCTTCAGTCTCAGCACGGCGATCTCCCGGAGCTGGGCGGTCGTCTCGGTGCGTTCGCTCGCATCGTCGTTCTTCAGCCTGCGGTGCAGCTCGGCGAGGATCTCCGGGGCGGACCGCCCTGCGGCGCGGATGAGGAAGACGCGGTCGAAGCGCTCCTCGTATGCCGCGTTGCCGGCTGCGAGGTCGGCCGCGACCCCGGCGTCGGTCTGGTCCACGCCCGCCTGCTCGCGCTCGGACATCTCGCTCTGGTGCTCGGGGGAGCTGGCACGCTCGCCGATGCGGGGGTGGCCCGCGAGCGCGGCATCAAGCTCGTCCGCGGAGAGCTCGGCCGCGGCGTCAGAGGCCGCCGCGAGCACGGCATCCGAGGTGGCGTAGGGCCGCCCGGAGGCCACGTCCTCGGCCCAGCGGCTCACCCCCAGGCAGGCCATGAGGAGGGAGTGCGCCTCCGCTGCGGGCAGCGCGTTGAACGCTGCGGGGGCGCTGGTGGCGTCCCGCGGGGTCGAGGCTCCAGTGCTCATCGATCCATCCTCCATCATTCCGAAAAACGGAAAACAAATACCGTCTGATGGAATAGTAGGGCGACAGCCCGCCGCGGGTCAAGGGCCACGGTGGATCTGGTGTGGCCCCGCTGCGGGCACACCATGAAGCATGCATGATCCTTGGCCCATGGTGACGACGCAGGAGCGAGCGGTGTGGGTGCAGCGGGTGGTCTCGTGGGTGGATGACCACGAAGCGGAGGTCATCGCCGACCTGCAGGAGCTGGTGCGCGTGCCGAGCGTGTCCGGCACGCAGGCGGAGCACGAGATCCAGGCCCTCCTGGCCGACCGGTTCGGCGGACTCGGGTTCGAGGTGGACCACTGGGAGGCGCCCCTCGTCGACCTCGTCCGGTCACCTGCGTTTCCCGGCATGGAGGTGGAGCGCACCACGGCGTGGGGGCTGGTCGGAGCGGCGCGGGGCCTGGGGAACGGGCCCTCGCTGATGCTCAACGGCCACGTGGACGTCGTGCCCACCGGTGACCTGAGCCGCTGGCCGTCGCCAGACCCCTTCGACGGACGACTGGCGGACGGCGCCGTGCACGGGCGCGGAGCCTGCGACATGAAGGGCGGCCTGACCGCCGCGATCTGGGCCGTGCGTGCCGTCACCGAGCTCGCCGTACCCCTCTCGGGGGACCTGCTGCTCGCCGCCGTGCAGGGGGAGGAGGACGGGGGAATGGGCACCTTCGCCCTGCTGGAGCGGGGTTGGCGCGCCGATGCGTGCGTGATCCCGGAGCCGACGTCGCTCGACATCGCCCCGGCGAACGGTGGGTCGCTGACGTTCCGGCTGCGGGTGACCGGCCTGGCGGCCCACGGCTCGTTGCGCACGAGCGGGGTCAGCGCCCTGGAGATGTTCTGGCCGGTGTTCCGAGCCCTGCGCGACCTCGAGGCGCTGCGCAACCAGCGCGTGGACCCGATCATGGCGCGGTGGGACGTCGCCTACCCGATCGAGGTCGGAACGGTGCGTGCCGGTGACTGGGCCTCCTCCGTGCCCGACCTGCTCGTCGCCGAGGGACGTTACGGCGTGGCGCTGGACGAGAACGTGGCGCAGGCCCGCGCGGTGTTCGAGGACGCGGTGGCGCGGGCGTGCGCCGCGGATCCGTGGCTGAGCTTTCACCCCGTCGAGATCGACTGGTGGGGAGGGGTGTTCGCGTCCTCCAGGCTCCCGGAGGGCTCGACCCTCGCAGACCGGGTGAGCGCCGCGCACGCGGCGGTGTCCAGCCGGCCGCAGCAGCGCTGGGGCGCTCCCTACGGCAGCGACCTCCGCCTGATGACCGAGCTGGCGGGGGTGCCCACCGTGCACTACGGGCCCGGTGACCCCGGGCTGGCTCACGGCCCGCTCGAGAAGGTCCCCGTGGAGGAGGTCCTGACGGTTGCCAAGGCGCTCGCGGTGCTCGCCATCGAGCACTGCGGACTGTCCGGGTGATGCCCTGACGTGGCGATGGGCCACGACATTCGCTTCGCCAGGGAGCGGAGCCGGTGACGACGCACGCGGTCGATGGGCCCGGGTGCGCGACGGACACCCGGGTCAGAGGGAGTGGGACGAGAGCTCGCTGAGGTAGGTCGCGAAGCCACCCTGCACGCGACCGGTCGACCGACCGGAGGTGCGGACCCGCGTGGTGTCCGTCGCCACGCACACTGCGGTGGTCGCCCTGATGCGCGCGACCAGGGACGCGTCCTCGTGGAGCAGCAGCGGGCCGAACCCACCGACCTCCCGCCAGCTGGAGGCCCTCATGCCCAGGTTGGCGCCATGGACGTGGTGGTGGCCCTCAGCGAGCCGGTGTCTCTCATGCCACCTCGTCAGGGCCAGCGGATCCTCGACGGTTCCCGGCTCGACCGTTCCGACGACCAGGTCGGTGCCCTGCTCCGCCCACATCACCTGACGGGTCAACCAGCTGGTCGGGACGAGGGTGTCCGCATCGGTGGACGCCAGCCAGGTTGCCGCGTCGCTGGTTGCGAGAGACCGCAGCCCGACGTGGATGGCGGTGTCCCGTGAGGCCCCGACGCCGCGGCCCACGGTCTCCGCCGTCACGGCACCATGCCTCTGCGCGATGGCAGCGGACTGGTCCGAGCAGCGGTCCAGCGCGACGACCACGCGGGTCGCGATGTCAGCTCGCACGGCGCTCAGCGCGTCGACGGCGGCGGTGACGCTGGTGAGGGTGTCGGGAAGGAGCTCTTCCTCGTCGCGGACCGGGATCGTCACGATGAGGGCGCGAATGCCGCTCATGTGCGGCCCTCCTGCTGGGCGAGGGTCTCCCCCTCACCCCAGACGTCGATGGCCAGGTCGCCGTCGCGGTAGGACGCCCGTGGCGGTCGCCCCATCACGGCCGCAGCCTGCTCGTGGACCAGCGGCCCGTCGAGGGGCACCCCGAGAGTGGGGTGCTGCCAGTGGCACAGCAGGATCTCGCCTCCGGTCGCGAGGCTCGCCACGGCCCGTCGGAGCGTAGCCATGAGCTCGAGTGGCGAGAGGAAGTAGCCGACCTCGCTGAGGAGCACGAGGTCGAAGGGGCCGGCCGGGATGGCGGTCGGCGCCTCCCCCCGGCTCACCGACGCTGTCGGCGCGGCCGCGTGCGCGGCGTGGACGGCTCGGGCGCTGGTGTCCAGCGCCGTGACCGCCGGGCTGCGCTCCACCAGAGCCCTCGTGAGGCCGCCATCCGCGCACCCGATCTCGAGCACCCGGTCATACGAGGCTCGGCCGAGCACGGACAGGACCAGGGCGCGCCGGCGCTGCTCGTAGAAGGAGCCGGAGAAGCGCCACGGGTCGCCGCCCTGGTCATACATCTCGTCGAAACCCGCAGTCCGGGCCGCGACCCGGGAGGCGTCGACCTCGGCCGCTCGGAGCGGGAGAACCCCGCGCGGGTCCAGGAGGGTCTCCACGAGGCGGGTGGACCGCTGCTGGAGCTCCGCCGTGATCACGGGAGCGTCCCCGTGCTCGGAACCGTCAGGGATGCCGATGGCCCGGGTCTGGGACCGGAACTCCGCGAGCGCGGCCCGCTTGCGCCAGCACCCCGTGAGGCTCACCTCGACTGCGACGAGCCGATCCCAGGTCAGCGACTCGGGCGTGCTCCAGTGCCACAGCCAGAGCGGGTAGAACGCCACCGCGAGCCCGAGGGCCGCGGCCGCGGCACGCGCGGCGCGACCGACCGCGTCGTGGTCGGTGTGGCCGTCCTCGAACCAGGGTGCGAGGACCAGCGTGTCAGGACCCGCGCGCTCGGCCACGGCCGCTGCCACCACCTCCTCGACGTCGCAGACCCGGGTGTCGGGCAGACCCAGGTGCACGATCTCGGCCCCTGGTGCCAGCCCGAGCAGCGCGCGCTCGCTCTCTCGACGCCGAGCCCGAGCCAGCGCCGAGCGTGAGTCCTCGTCAGGAAGGTCGTGCGAGCGCTCGCCACTCGTGGCCAGCAGGACCGTGAGCCTCGCGCCGAGACCGGCCAGGTCCGAGAGCAGCCCACCGATGCCGATGGCCTCGTCGTCGGGGTGCGCCGCGAGGACGAGGACGTGGGGATGTCGTCGAACCACCTCCTGCGCGTCGAGCGCGGGCACGTCCTCCCACTGCGGCGCGGCCCACCACTCGCGTTCGGAGGTGCCCGGGTCGTGCCTCGAGAACACCACCTGCTCGGTGCTCACCGGCTCTCCTGGGCGTCCGGCCGGGCGGCGTCACCTGTCACCAGGTGGCCCAGTCGTGCCAGGTCCCGCTCCGCGTGGTGCTGGCGCAGGTAGAGGGTGAGGTCCGCGACCCTCGTGAGGTGGGGGAGGTCCAGCGCCAGGGGCCCCGGGCCGAGCGCGTGCCCGACCGTGGTCATGACCTGCTCCGCGACGGAGGCGACGTGGGCCCTGACCCTGGCCGCCACGATGACGGAGTCAGCAGGGGAGCAGCCAGGGTCATCCATGGCCTCGGCGGCGTCGCGGAGCACCGCGTGCGCGCCATGCAACAGCACGTCGCACGTGCCGATGTGCTGGAGGGCAATCTGGTCGGGGCGACGCCTGCGCGCCGCCTCCCAGAGGGACCCGGCGAGCGCGGCGGACGCACCGAACCACACGGCGGCGACGCACACGCCTCCCCACGAGAAGCCCGGGCGCTCGAGGTACCAACCGGGTCCCCCCACGGGCTGGGCCTGCTGACCGTCGAAGCGGAGGGTTCCAGTGGTGATCTCGCGCAGCCCCAGGGGCTGCCACGCGCTGGCGTCGAAGTCGACTCCCGCGAGGGCGATGGCGAAGAGTCCTTGCCGACCCTCCTCGTCCGACGCCGTGACGAGTGCGTGGGAGACCCGGTCGGCCAGGGAGCACCACGGCTTGCTCCCCCGGAGCCGCCACCCGCCACTGGTCCCGTCGGGAGAGGCGTGCACCCCCTCACCCGGAGGGGAGGCCGCGAACACGCCCCACGTCCCACCCTCCGGAGCGCTCGGGTGCTCCACGCCCTGACGCGCGGCCTGGGCGAGGATTGCGGTCGCGTCCAGGTGCGGCTCGACGGCGCGGGCCACGCTCAGGTCGGCGCTACCCAGCGTCGCGAGGGCGTCAAGGAGCGGGGCGGATCGTTGGCCCAGGGCGACGGCGAGCGGCTCCAGCGACACCGCCAGGCCCAGCGCGTCATCGAGGGAGTCGAGGTCGTGCACTCGTTCCGCCAGCTGCGCGACCCCCCAGGTGGAGAACTCCCACGGGTCCATGGATGACATTCGGTCAATGCTAGGTGCGCGCCCGGGCCGAAGGCCTCACCCGCAGGGGTGGGGCCGGCGCTCCGATCCCTTCTGTGCCGGAACGGACCGGAGTGGGCCACGAAGCCTGCTCCCGGCATACGGTGCAGTCGTGACCGAGCCCCACCGCCCCACGACCCTGGCCGTGATCAACGACTACGAGGTCGTCGTCCGGGGGGTCCTCGGGCTCCTGGAGCCCTACTCCGACCGGGTGGACGTGCTCGAGCTCGACGTCGACCTCCCGGTCTCGGTGGCGGTCGACGTGGCGCTCTACGACGCGTTCTCGATGACCGGCACGCAGACCGCCGACCTGGACGACGTGGTGGCCAACCCGCTGATCGGCGCGCTCGTCGTCTACACCTGGAACCTGCAGACGGACGTGGTGGAGCAGGCTCTGGACCGCGGGGTCAAGGGGGTGGTCTCCAAGAGCCTCTCGGCCCTGGACCTGGTGGGCTGCATCGAGCGGGTCCACGGCGGGGAGGTCGTGGTGGCACCGGAGCCGAGCGGGGACTCTCCCCTCGTGGCGGGTGACTGGCCCGGACGCCGCCAGGGTCTGACCGCGCGGGAGGCCGAGGTCGTCGCGCTGGTGAGCCGGGGGCTGTCCAACACCGAGATCGCTGCCAGGACCTACCTGAGCATCAACTCGATCAAGTCCTACATCCGCTCCGCCTACCGCACCATGGGAGTCACCACGCGCAGCCAGGCGGTGCGGTGGGTGATGGAGCGTGGCCTCGACAGCACCCCGACCCGTATCCACGTCCGGGAAGCGCGCGAAGAGAGGCGGTGACACCGGCGGTGACTCCAGCGGCGACCGACGGGGTCGATCGAGAGGTGTCGACCGCCGCCTGTTCCGGTGCTACGGTGATGCCGCCCTGCTCGCTCGTGGCACGGCATCCGGTCCAGCAGCGTGGCCTCCCCTCGATCGAAGGACCGCGCGTGGACCACGACAGCACACAGCAGGAACCCGGCTCCGTTGCGGTCGCGGCGGTTGCAGGGGTCGTCGAGCCGCCAGGCGCGTTGGCTCTGACCCGGCGTCCCGGGCCGGGTGATGGATGCAGCATCTCCACCGTGCGGACCCCGGTGCACAGTGAGGCCGTCGGCCAGGTGCGGGCCCTGATGGCTGACGACCTCGTCACCCACGGTGTCGGCGAGGAGCTGGTGGAGGACGCGCAGATCGTCCTCACGGAGCTGCTGACGAATGCCTTCCGGCACGCCTGGCCCCTTTCGGACGAGACGATTCGGGTGCGCTGGAAGGTGCGCCCGGACTCCCTCGAGGTGGAGGTCACCGACGGCGGCAGCACCACCACTCCGCATCCCGTCCCCCACGGGGTCTGGCGTGACAGTGGGCGCGGGCTGAGGGTCGTGCGCGCACTCGCGCACGAGTGGGGAGTCGGTGAGGACCGCACCGGACACGTGGTGTGGGCCACGCTCGGTGGCCCGTCCAGGCGACGCGTGACCTGAGCACCGGTCACCGGCGGCGGTCACGCGCCCGTGGAGACGGCCCGGCGTCACCTCAGGCCGCGAGCCCGCTGTCGAGGTGCCGGCGCAGGCGCCGGGTGATGGAGTCCAGGATGCGCGAGACCTGCATCTGGCTCACCCCGATCCGTGCCCCGATGTCGGCCTGGGACAGCTCCTCACCGAACCGAAGTCGCACGACGAGTCGCTCCCGGTCATCGAGGTGCCGCAGCGCCTCGTGCAGCATCGAGCGCACCTCGATGCAGGCGTAGGGGTCCTCCGGTTCGACGATGCCGTCGCCCAGGCACGAGCCGTTTGAGGCCAAGGGGGCATCAAGGGACACGGGCCTGAACCCGGAGGCGCACAGCAGGGCCTGGCGCACCGCGGACCCGTCCACACCCAGCAGCTCCGCCACCTCCTCCGCCGTGGCATCGCGAGCGAGGAGGTGACGCAGCGACTCCTGCGCCGACGTGACAGCAGCCCTGCTCTCCTGAAGTGACCGCGGTGGCCGCACGACCCAGCCGTGGTCGCGGAAATGACGTTTGACCTCCCCCGAGATGGTCGGCACGGCGAAGGCCGAGAACGTGCCCTCGGCCGGTCGGTACCGGGCGGCGGCCTTGACCAGCGCCAGCCTCGCGACCTGCTGCAGGTCCTCGAGGTCGACACCGCGACCGCGATACCGCTGGGCGACGGAGTCGGCGAGGTCGATGGCGGCGAGGACGATCTGCTCGCGGTGCTGCGTCGTGAGGTCCCGGCCAGCCCCGCAGCCATCGAGCACGCGAGCCACGGCGTCGTCGACCACCCGGGCTGTCGGGTGGGATCGTGAAGGTGCGCGCACGTGAGTGTCCTGACCGTGAAGGTGGAAGGCCACGCTGCTGGACCCGCGCCGGGGCCCATCCCCTGCGCATCCCCTGACGGTAGCCATCACCGGGGGCTGGCGGGACTTTCACGTCACCGGCGCTCGAGCGGGCCGGTCGGTGACGCACCGCGACCGGCCCGGTGATCGCTCGCAGCCGGGGTCGGGCAGCACCGGGGTCCTTACACTCGGCACATGGCCCCTCGGCTCGGTGTCCGCAGTCGCATCCTCGTGCTGACCATGCCCGTCGTCGTGCTCGTGAGCGCCGCCATCGCCGGGGTCGTCTACCTCTCCCTCGGCCAGCTCCTGGACGCGTCAGCTCGCGACCTCGCGGTCGCGGAGGCGGGTGAGCTGAGATCCGACGTGCAGCTGCACCGCATCGACACCTTGCTCCAGGCGCACCCACTGGCCCTCGGGAACCGCGTGGCCCAGGTGATCGACGCCCGCACGGGTCGGCTCGTGATCACCTCCGACCCGGCGATGTCGGTGCCCGTCGTCGAAGCGAAGGTCGAGCCGGGAGGAATCCGGGAGATGGTCCGGGACGACCTCCCCGGACTGCCGCGAGGAGGGTATGCCGTAGCCGTGGCAGACGCCGCAGGGGCGGACGGCACGCCGTACGTCGTGATCGTCGCCGTCGCGACCCGGGTCGAGGCGAGCGTGCTCGCCCGGTCGGCGGAGTTCGCCCTGATCGCGGCGCTCGGTCTGGCCGCGGTGCTCGGCGCCCTGACGACGTTCGCCGTGAGCCAGGCGCTGCGACCGGTGGAGCGGATGCGCCACCAGGTCGAGGCGGTGGCGGCCTCGCACCCCGGTCCGGCGATCGACGTGCCGCCGGGGCGCGATGAGCTGGCCAAGCTCGGCGAGACGATGAACCGGGTGTTGGAGCGGTTGCGGCGAGCGGACGCCGACCGCCGTGCGTTCGTGGCGGATGCCGGCCACGAGCTGCGGAGCCCGCTCGCCACGATCAGGGTGCTCCTGGACCGACTGGGTGAGCACCGCACCGACACAGATCGCGCGCGGATCGCGGTGAGCGCCTCACAGGAGGTGGACCGGTTGTCGGTGCTGGTGGACGACCTGCTCGCGCTCGCCTCTGCCGACGAGGGGGCGATGCGGCTGCGCGAGGACGACGTGGACCTCGATGACGTCGTGCTGGCGGAGGTCGCGGTCGTTCGCCTGCGCACCACCCCCGTCGCGGTCACGGTTCAGCCGGTGCGGATTCGCGGTGACGAGGGGCGCCTCGGCAGAGTGGTGCGCAACCTGTTGGAGAACGCCGAGCGCCACACCGACGGGCGGATCAGGGTCACCCTCGACGCGAAGCGCGAGCAGGTGAACCTCACCGTCGACAACGACGGCCCGCTCATCGCGGTGGGGGAGCGAGAGCGGGTCTTCCAGCGCTTCGTGCGGCTGGACGACTCACGGACCCGGGACACGGGCGGCACCGGGCTCGGGCTGGCCATCGTGGCCGACATCGTCGGCGCGCACGGGGGCACCGTGACCGCGGGGGAGTCGCCCGAGGGTTGGTGCCGCTTCGTCGTCACCCTGCCGCTGCGTCGCTGACCCGGCGCTGCTCAGACGGTCGGGTTGAGCCGGTAGCCCACTCCCCGCACGGTCTCCAGGGACTTGACCTTGAACGGGGCGTCGATCTTCCGGCGGAGGTAGCCGATGTACACCTCGACGACGTTGTCGGCTCCGGGATAGTCCGAGTCCCAGACGTTCTGCAGGATCTCGGTCTTGCTCTGGACCTGACCCGCGCGGCGCATCAGATGGTGCAGCAGGGCGTACTCCCTTGCGGTGAGCCGGATCTCCTTACCCTCCCGGGTGACGCTCCGGGTCGTGGGATCCAGGCTGAGACCACCCACGGCGAGGGCCACCGGCCGCTCGGGCGCCGCCCGACGAGCGAGGGCCTGGAGGCGGGCGAGCAGCACGGGCGTGCTGAAGGGCTTGGTGACGTAGTCGTCGGCCCCGAGCTCGAACGCATCGGTCTGGTCGTAGTCCCCGTCCTTGGCGGTCAGCATCATCACCGGGACCCAGACGCCTTCCGCGCGCAGGTGCTTGAGCACGTCATAGCCGTTGAGCCGCGGAAGCATGATGTCGAGCATGATGATGTCGTACCCGCCGGCCAGGCCCATCTGCAGGCCGTCCTGCCCGTCGGCGGCGTGGTCGACGACCCAACCCTCCTCGCGCAGCGTCTCGCGCAGGGCCGTCGCCAAGGGCCGCTCGTCCTCGACCAGCAGCAGTCTCACGAGTGGCCTCCGGTCTGGCGCGGTGACAACGGACTCCCTCAGGTTACCCACAGTTCTGGGGAGCCGCCGATCGGCGTGGGCGACGGTGTGTGATCCAGATCGTCATGCGGTCTCGCAACAACGGATTCCGTGGTGTTCAGTAGCCTCCATCACGAATATGATCTGTCCATGATCGAGCAGAAGCGGATCCTCGCGACCTCCATCCCCGGCCCGGCGAGCCAGGCCCTCCAGGAGCGGAAGGTCGCCGCCGTCTCGTCCGGGGTCAGCACCGGCCTCCCGGTCTACGTCGTCGAGGCCTCGGGGGGCATCGTGCGTGACGCCGACGGCAACCAGCTCATCGACTTCGGCTCCGGGATCGCCGTGACGAGCGTCGGCAACGGCAACCAGCGGGTCGTCGATGCGGTGACCGAGCAGATCCGCCGGTTCACCCACACCTGCTTCATGGTCACGCCCTACGACCTCTACGTCGAGGTGTGCGAGAAGCTCAACGAGCTCACGCCGGGGGAGCACGAGAAGCGGTCCGCCC
>JBDSNZ010000239.1:0-22391 GCA_039915055.1 Ornithinibacter sp. | reverse complement strand
TCGACGGCATCCTCACCCGGGAGTTCGACTGCTCGAGCGACGCCCTCAAACACTTGGTGCTCCCTTCGGTCGCGCTGGCCACCATCCCCTTCGCGGTGATCTTCCGGATCACCCGCGCCTCGGTGCTCGACGTCGTGGGCGAGGACTACGTGCGCACGGCGGAGTCCAAGGGCTTGACCGTCTCCACCGTGCGCGCGCGTCACGTCATGCGCAACGCCCTGCTCCCCGTCGTGACGACGATCGGTCTACAGACGGGCGGGTTGCTCGCCGGGGCCGTGCTCACCGAGACGGTCTTCAACTGGGGAGGTATCGGAGAAGCGCTGGCAGCCGCCTTCAACCTGAGGGACTACGCGGTGCTCCAGGTCCTCATCCTGGCAGCGGCAGCGATCTACGTGCTCGTCAACCTGCTCGTCGACATCTCCTACGCCCTCATCGACCCGAGAGTGAGGATGCGATGACTCCCCCGGAGGAGCTCAACCCGATGAAGCGTCGCAAGCAGCGCATCGACGAGCTCGCGGCTTCCGCGAAGGGCACCGGGGCCGGTAGCGGCACGACATCCGGCTCGGTCGCTGTGCTCGATGCCGGGGCCGTGGACGAGAAGCCAGGCGTCTCCCTCATCGCCAGCGCCTGGCGTCGGCTGCGGCGCGACCCGGTGTTCCTCATCGGTGGCACGATCACCGCGCTCTTCGTCCTCCTCGCGATCTTCTCGCCGTGGATCGCGCCGCACGACCCCGCGGCCCGGCTCCTCATCGACCAGGTGCGCCAGCAGACCAACCCGATCCCGGGCCCGCAGTCAGGCTTTCCGCTCGGTGCCGACAACGTCGGTCGCGACCTCCTCTCCAGGCTCCTCGTCGGCAGCCGTCAAACCCTCATCGTCGGGGTCTTTGCCACGCTCTTCGGTCTGGCCGGCGGCCTCACCCTGGGCACGCTGGCCGGGGCCATGGGCGGGTGGGTCGACTCGCTCGTCATGCGCACCGTCGACGTTCTGCTCTCCATCCCGTCCCTGCTGCTCGCGGTGTCGATCGCAGCGCTGGCCAGCAGGCCCAGCCAGTGGACGGTGATCATCGCGATCGCCGTCGTGCAGGTGCCGATCTTTGCCCGGCTGCTACGGGGCTCGATGCTCGCCCAGCGCGCCAGCGACCACGTGCTCGCTGCGCGGGCCCTCGGCGTGCGCCGCAAGGCCATCGTGTTCCGTCACATGCTGCCGAACTCCATCGGGCCGGTGATCGTGCAGGCCACCCTCGTGCTGGCGACGTCGATCATCGACGCCGCCGCACTCTCCTTCCTCGGCCTCGGCAACCCTGACGACAGCAAGCCCGAGTGGGGTGCGATGCTCGGCACCTCCCAGCGCTACATCTACGACAACCCGCAGCTGGCGTTCTACCCGGCCCTGTGCATCATCTTCGTCGCCCTGGGCTTCACCCTGATGGGCGAGTCCTTGCGCCAGGCCCTCGACCCCAAGAGCAGGAAGTGACCGGGCGATGACTGCGACGGAGACCCAGCCACCCGCCACCTCGCGCGAGGACGCACCGCTGCTGTCGGTGCGTGACCTGCGGGTCACGTTCCAGCGTCAGGGAGAGGAGCCCTTCCGCGCCGTTGACGGCGTCAGCTTCGACGTCCGCCCGGGCCAGACGATCGGGTTGGTGGGTGAGTCGGGATGTGGCAAGTCGGTCACGTCCTTGGCCATCATGGGCCTCCTTCCGCAGCGCGGAAACACCGTCGAGGGGGAGGTGCTCTTCGAGGGCACCGACCTGCTCACCCTGGACCAGAAGGAGCTGCGCGACCGGCGGGGGCGCGACATCGCCATGATCTTCCAGGACCCGCTGTCCTCCCTGAACCCGGTGGTCTCGGTCGGCCTCCAGGTCACCGAGGTGCTCGAGCGACACCGCGGGATGAGCCGCAAGGCGGCGCAGCCGGTCGCGCGCGACCTCCTCGAGCGGGTCGGCATCCCCGACCCCGACCGGCGACTGAAGGACTACCCACACCAGATGAGCGGCGGCATGCGTCAGCGGGCGCTCATCGCGATGGCGCTGGCCTGCGCCCCCCGACTGCTCATCGCCGACGAACCGACGACGGCCCTCGACGTCACGATCCAGGCCCAGATCCTGGCGCTGCTGAAGGAGCTCGTGCAGGACACCGGCACCGCGCTGATCATGATCACCCACGACCTCGGGGTCGTCGCGGGGCTCTGCGACGAGGTCAACGTGCTGTATGCCGGTCGGATGGTCGAGCGAGGCGAGCGCCATGAGCTGTTCGCCCAGCCCCGACACCCCTACACGCACGGGTTGCTCGCCTCGATCCCCCGCCTCACCGCCCCCCGAGGCGAGAAGCTCCACCCGATCCCCGGGTCGGTGGCCGACAACCTGCCGTGGGACCACGCCTGTGCGTTCGCACCGAGGTGCTCCCAGCCGATCGAGGTCTGCACGCGCGAGACCCCGGTGCTCGAGCAGTCCGCCAGCCGGGCCCTGCGCTGCCACAACCCCATGAGGTGACCAGATGACCGACACCGCTGCCGACACCACAGACCAGACCGCCGTCGACCCGGGGGTCCTAGTCGAGGTCAAGGGCGTCAAGGTCCACTTCCCCATCACCCGGGGCGTGATCTTCGACAAGGTCATCGGCTACGTCTACGCCGTCGACGGGGTTGACCTGAGCATCCGCCGTGGAGAGACCTATGGACTGGTCGGGGAGTCCGGGTGCGGGAAGTCGACGCTCGGCAAGGCGATCCTCAACCTCGAGCCCCCGACGGAGGGCAGCGTCGAGTTCGACGGCGTCGACATCGCCTCACTCAAGGGCGAGGAGCTCCGTCGCAAGCGCAAGGACATCCAGATGGTCTTCCAGGACCCGATGGGCAGCCTGGACCCCCGTCAGTCGGTGGAGTCACTGCTCGTCGAAGGGATGAAGGCGCACGGACTCGCCTCGGACAGCAAGGCCACCGCAGCGCGGCTGCGCGAGCTGCTGTCCGCCGTCGGGTTGCCGCCGGCAGCCCTGTCGAAGTATCCGCACGAGTTCTCCGGCGGCCAGCGCCAGCGCATCGGCATCGCCCGGGCCCTCTCGGTCGAGCCCAAGCTCATCGTGGCCGACGAGCCCGTCTCTGCGCTCGACGTCTCGGTCCAGGCGCAGGTCATCAACCTCCTCGAGCAGCTCCAGGAGGAGTTCGACCTCACCTACCTCGTCATCGCCCACGACCTGGCCGTGGTGCGACACATCAGTGACCGGATCGGTGTGATGTATCTCGGTGGCTTGGTCGAGGAAGCCACCGCGGACGACCTCTACGCCACGCCTTTGCACCCCTACACCCGGGCGCTGCTCTCGGCCGTGCCGGTGCCCGACCCCGTGATCGAGGACAGCCGGGAGCAGATCCTGCTCCCGGGAGACCTGCCCTCCCCCTCGAACCCACCGAAAGGGTGCCGTTTCCACACCCGCTGCCCGTGGCGCCAGGAGACGAAGTGCACGCAGGAGCGCCCGGAGCTGCGCTCGCTCGACCTCCCAGGAGTGTCTCCCGGGCACCGGGTCGCCTGCCACTGGGCGGAGGGGATCGCCAGCGGTGAGATCGAGCGGCACGGGGTCGTGGCCGAGTCCACCGGGATGCCCGGCCTGATCAGCGAGCACGACGCGGACATCGACGCACCTCACACGGTCGAGGAGATGGGCTGACCCGCACCCGGACGCGCCAGCCCTCGAGGTCGTGCGCGAGGATGGCCCCATGAGCCGACTGCTGAGCACCGACGAGGTCACCACCCAGCTCCAAGGGCTGCCCGGCTGGTCTCGGGAGGACGACACGATCGTCGCCGAGATCGAGGCCCCCGACTTCCCCGCGGCGATCCGGATCGTGATCTCTGCCGCCGACGAGGCCGAGCAGATGAACCACCACCCCGACATCGACATCCGCTGGCGCACGACGCGGTGGGTGCTCAGCACGCACGACGCGGGTGGCGTCACCCAGCTCGACATCGAGCTCGCCCACCGGATCTCCGCGGCCGCCCGCGCCGAGGGTGTCGACCTCGATGGCTGAGGCGTCCGCTGGGCTCACCGTGCCTGGGCACCAGGAGCCTCACGAGGGGTCTGCGGCCGGCCGGCTGAACTGGTTGCGCGCGGGCGTGCTCGGCGCCAACGACGGCATCGTGTCCACCGCGGGGCTGGTGATCGGCGTGGCAGCGGCGACGGTGAGCCGTGGCCCGGTGCTCACTGCCGGACTGGCCGGTCTCTCAGCCGGCGCCTTGAGCATGGCGGTGGGCGAATACGTGTCGGTGTCGACGCAGCGCGACTCCGAGCAGGCCCTGATCGCCAAGGAGGTGCGCGAGCTGCGGGAGGAGCCCGAGGCCGAGCTCGAGGAGCTCGCCGGGATGTATGCGGCGAAGGGCCTCTCCCCCGAGCTGGCGCAGCAGGTCGCGCTCGAGCTGACGGCTCATGACGCGCTCGCAGCGCACGCGGAGGTCGAGCTGGGGATCGACCCCGATGCGCTCACCAACCCCTGGCACGCCGCCTGGGCGTCGATGCTCGCCTTCACCGTCGGGGCGCTCGTCCCGCTGCTCGCGATCCTGCTCCCCCCGACCTCGTGGCGGGTTCCCGTCACGGTGGTCGCCGTCGTCCTCGCCCTCGCCGGGACGGGGCTGGTCAGCGCCCGGCTCGGAGAGTCCGACGCGAAGCGCGCCACCGTGCGCGTGGTGCTCGGCGGGGCGCTCGCGATGGCGGTCACCTTCACCATCGGCTCCCTCGTCGGAGCGCAGACCGCATGACGACCCGACTGCTCGTCGTCCAGCACGAGCCCGACGCTCCACCAGCATGGTTGGGCGAGTGGTGGAGCGCGGCGGGCGTACACCTCGACGTCGTCCGCGGAGACCTCGGCGAGCAGGTGCCCGAAGACACGGGCGACCGCGACGGGCTCGTGGTGCTCGGCGGCGCGATGGGCGCGTGCGACGACGCCGAGAACCCCTGGCTCGAGCCCACCCGCTCGCTGCTGCGCACCGCCGTCTCGCGCGGCGTGCCCACGCTCGGCGTCTGCCTCGGCCACCAGCTGCTCGCCGTGGCGCTGGGTGGTCACGTCGACCGGAACCCGTCCGGTCGCACCGTCGGGCTCGTCCCCGTGGCACTGACGGATGCCGGGCACGCCGATCCGCTCCTCGGCGACGTGGACGGCATCCCGGGGATCCACTACAACGACGACGTCGTGCTCGACACCCCGCCGGGCGCCGTGGTGCTCGCGACGCTTCCGGACGGTCGCCCCCAGGCGGTCCGCTACGGACCAGCCGCGTGGGGGGTGCAGTTCCACCCCGAGACCTCCCCCGAGGTGTTCCGGTCGTGGCTGCGCTGGGACTCCCCCGACGGGCTGACCCAGGACCAGAGCATCCTCCTCGCCGGCGTGGCCGCCGCCGAGCCGGCACTTCGGGTCGGGTGGCAGCCGTTCGCCGACCGCTTCGCCACCCTTCTCGGCACCTGATCCCCGGGCGCGACACCAGCCCGCGCGCCCGCGCCCCCGGTGTGAACAATCGACCAATAGGTCAGTTCTGCACGTCCGAACCCGACTCGCGCCCGTGAACAATCGACCAATAGGTCAGTTCTGCACGGACGGGCCGGGGCGTAGGGCGTCGAAGAGGCGACCGGCAAGCGGCGCCACGCGGACGTCGTCCAGCGACACGATCCGGCCCGCGGGGTCGGCGAGCGGGATGCGCCAGTTGGGGTACTCGTCGTTGGTGCCGGGCTGGTTGATCGCCCTGCGGTCACCCACGACATCGGCAAGCGACACGGCGAGCATCCGGCTGGGAGTCTGTGCGAGCCAGCGGTGCAGACCCACGACGACCTCGTCGAGGGTGGCGCCCGGCTGCAGCAGCCCCCGAGCGGTGAGCGCGTCGCGCACCCGGGCGATGGACTGCTCCTCCTGGGCGCGCTCCTCCTCCACCGGACGGGTCAGCAGCCCCAGCTCCTCACGGATCGCGACGTGCGCCAGGGTGAGGTAGCCCGCCGACGGTGGCAGGTCGTGGGTCGTGACGGTGGACAGGCACAGGTCCCGGTAGTGCTCCGGCGGCTTGGGGCGGTCCTCCTCCCACTCGAACCACAGGATGCTCGTGCCGACGAGCCCGCGCTCGAGCATGTAGTCGCGCACGTGCGGGGCCACGACCCCGAGGTCCTCACCCACGACCAGGGCCCCGGCGCGCTGCGCCTCCAGGACGAGGATGCCGAGCAGGGCCTCGTGGTCGTAGTTCACGTAGGTGCCATCAGCCGGCGTGCCACCAGTCGGGATCCACCACAGCCGGAAGAACCCAATGATGTGGTCGACCCGGATGCCACCGGAGTCACGCAGCACCGAGCGCACCATGTCGCGGAACGGTGCGTAGCCGAGCTCGGCCAGCCGGTCCGGCCGCCACGGGGGCTGGCTCCAGTCCTGGCCGAGCTGGTTGAACTGGTCCGGGGGCGCTCCGACGGTGACGCCGCGCGCGAGGGCGTCGCCGAGCCCCCACGCGTCGGCCCCCAGTGGGTGCACGCCGACGGCGAGGTCGTGCACGATACCCAGGGACATCCCCGCCTCCCGGGCCTGGCGCTGCACCGACGCGAGCTGCTGCTCCAGCAGCCACTGCAGCCAGCGGTGGAAGTCGACGTCCTCGTGGCGCGCGGCTGCGAATGCCGTGACGGCCGGGTCGTGCGGGTGCTGGAGCTCAGCAGGCCAGGTGTTCCACGGCAGCCCGTGGTGCTCGGCCAGCGCACACCACGTCGCGTAGGTGCTCAGCCCCTCGCCCTCGCGCTCACAGAACTCCACGAAGTCGGCGGCGCGTGAGCCCGTGAGCCCGTGCGCGAAGACCAGCCGCAAGGCAGCGCCCTTGGCCGACCACACGGCATCCCGGTCGATCCGGTCAGCCGTGTCGAGCGCCCGGGCCTGCTCGGAGAGGGCAGCCACCGTGCTGCGCGCCTCCGGGTCGAGCCCGGCGAGCTCCTGCACGTCCTCGACTCTCAGGTAGAGCGGGCTGGCGAACCGGCGCGTCGTGGGGAGGTAGGGCGACGGCTCGATCGGCGACACCGGCTCGGCGGCGTGCAGCGGGTTGATGAGCACGAAGTCCGCGTCGTGCTGCTCGGCGGCCCAGGTGCTCAGGTCGGCGAGGTCCCTCAGGTCCCCGAACCCCCACGACCCGGAGGAGCGCACCTGGTAGAGCTGCGCCATGAGCCCGACGACCCGGCCGTTCGCGACCGACTCGGGCAGCTCGAGGCGCTGCGGGGTGACCACCAGCGTCGCCTCGGTGCTCGCCGGGTCGAGTGGGGTGCCGTCGAGGGTGGCGAGGAGCCGGTGCCACCCGGTCGGGAGGTCGCCGGGCACCTCGAAGGTCGCGCACCCGAGGGTGTGCCCGTCGACCACCCGGTCGGGCACCCAGTGCTCGACCTGGGGGACGTGCCGCACCGTGCCGTCCTCCAGCATCACCTCGAGCAGGATGCGGGTGCCGGTCCCGACGTGCGTGGCGACCCGCTGGGGCACGCCCTCGCGCACGACGACGGTCGCGGGAAGGGTGCGCCGCCACGGAGCGTCCGCGTGGTCGGCGAGGGCACGTTCGACCGCCGTGTCATCCTCCGCGTCGACCCCGAGCGCTGCGAGGACGGAGCGGATCGAGTCGGCGGTGACCGTGACGTGCTGACCCAGCCAGTCCCAGTAGTCGGTGGCGACGCCGTGGGCCACCGCGAGGTCGACGAGCCGGGGGGAGGGAGGGGCGGACGGCATGGCGACCATCCTGCCTTGCCCGGCGTAACGCTCAGACCAGGTCTCGCCAGGAGTGTCGCGGGTCGTATCCGAGGAGCCGTCGGGCCTTGTCGATCGAGAGCAACGTCTCGTGCTCCCCCAGCTCGCGTCGAACCTCGACGTCGGGGAAGACCTCGGCGGCCAGGTCGGCGCTCGAGCGGCTCATCACGGTGTCTGGAGAGGCGATGACGAAGCGTTCGAAGCCGGGGGCCGCCACCGCGAGTGCCTGTTCCACGGCGTGCGCCCCGTCGCGCCCGTCGATGTAGCCCCACAGGTTCCAGCGGCGCAGCTCGGGGTCGGCGTCGTATGCCGGGAAGTCGACGTAGTCCTCGACGTCCATGACGTTGGAGAAGCGCAGTGCCGTGATGCTGAGCTGCGGGTGCCACCTGCAGAGCTCCACGGCCATCGTCTCCTCGAGGTGCTTGCCGAGGGAGTAGACCGACTCCGGACGCGCGGGGTACTCCTCGTCGACCGGGAGGTAGGGCGGCACGGTGTCGAACGGGATGCCGAGCACCGTCTCGCTCGACGCGATGACGACGCGGGTGATGCCCAGGCGCACGGCTGCGTGGAGCACGTTGAACGTCGACACCATGTTGTTGCGGAAGGTCACGACGTCGGGGTGCAGACCCGGCGCCGGGATCGCCGCCAGATGCACCACGGCCTCCGTAGCGGGCTGCTCGCCGTGGGCCCCGCCGAGGGCGTCGACGACCTGACCGTAGTCACTGAGGTCGACGCTCATCCAGCCGGTCCAGCGCTCCCCGTGGCTGTCGAGGTTGACGACGTCGTGACCTCCGGCGCGCAGCCGCTCCACCACATGACGCCCGAGCTTTCCCGACCCTCCGGTCACCGCGACTCTCATGCGGAGAACCCTATGCGGCGACCGGGGGGTCGGGTGCCGTGCCAGCGAACCGGCTCAGGGGTTGGGTGTCTCCTGGTGGATCGGGTTGGGCAGCTTCTTGACCCGGGGGTCACCCTCGTCCGCGAAGTAGTCGCCGCGGATCGTCTCGTCCTCACCGGCCGGGGCCTTCGTGGCACGCAGCACCAGGGTGAGCACCGCCGCAACGAGGAGGTTGAGCCCGAACGCGGTGAGCGCGATGTAGCCGAGCTGGCCGATGACTGGGATCGGTGAGAGAGACCCGCCGAAGTGCTCGGTGCCCGCCCGGAGGTTGGCGACGTTCCAGGCCTGCCAGGTGCCGTAGAAAATGCCGACCGCCCAGCCCGCGAGCAGCCCCCAGCGGTGGAACCACCGCGTGTAGAGGCCGAGGACGACGGCCGGGAACGTCTGCAGGATCCAGATGCCGCCCAGGAGCTGGAAGTTGATGGCGTTCTGCTTGTCCAGCGCCAGGACGAAGACGAGCGCGAACCCCTTGACGACGAGAGAGCTCAGCTTGGAGACCTTCGCCTCCTCCTTGGGCGTCGCGTCGGGCCTGAGCCACTCCTTGTAGATGTTGCGGGTGAAGGTGTTCGCCGCGGCGATCGACATGATCGCCGCGGGGACGAGCGCGCCGATCGCGATGGCCGCGAACGCGACTCCCGCGAACCACGACGGGAAGAAGTCCTCGAAGAGCTGCGGGACCACGAGCTGGGCGTTGGGCTTGCCGTCGAGGCCGATCGGCTTCGTGCCGGCCGCGATGGCGACCCAGCCGAGCAGCGCGAGCAGCCCGAGCACGAAACTGTAGGCCGGAAGGATGGAGGCGTTGCGCCGGATCGTGTTCCTGGACGAGGCCGACAGGCTCGCGGTGATCGAGTGGGGATACATGAAGAGCGCGAGCGCCGAGCCGAGCCCCAGCGTCGCGTAGGCCCAGTGGGCGGACTCGCCGGGGATGAACGCGCCGGTCGGCTTGCCGTCCAGCGGGTTCGGCGTGGCCATCTTCTGCTCGGCCGCGCTGAAGATGTTGTCCCAACCGCCCACCTTTGTCGGTAGGTAGATGATCGCGACGATGATCACGAGGTAGATCAGGGCGTCCTTGACGAAGGCGATCACCGCCGGCGCCCGCAGCCCACTCGAGTAGGTGTAGGCGGCGAGCAGGGCGAACGCGACGAAGAGCGGCGCATCCTTGGCGAGCCAGTTGTCGCCACCGCCGACCCCGGCGACCTCGAGCACCGCCTGGATCCCGACGAGCTGGAGCGCGATGTAGGGCATGGTCGCGATGAAGCCGGTGATGGCCACGGCGAGGGAGAGCCCGCGCGAGCCGTGCCGCCCACGCACGAAGTCGGCGGTCGTGACATAGCCGTGGCGGTGGCTCACCGACCAGAGCCGACCCATGAAGACGAAGATGATCGGGTAGAGCACGATCGTGTAGGGCACCGCGAAGAACCCCCCGACCGACCCGGCCGCGAACATCGCGGCTGGCACCGCGACGAAGGTGTAGGCCGTGTAGAGGTCACCACCCAGCAGGAACCAGGTGATCCAGGTGCCGAAGGAGCGGCCGCCCAGTCCCCACTCGTCGAGTGACTCCATGCTGGTCGGCTGACGCCACTTGCTCGCGAAGAAGCCCATCACCGTGACGAGGGCGAAGAGCCCGATGAGCACGGCGAGGGCCACGCCGTTGACGCCGCTCATGCCTGCACCTCGCCGTCGGCCCGGGAGCCGCCGTCACCGGCATCCGGCCCATCCACCATCGGGCGGTGTGGTCGCGCGACGAGGACGATCCGGTACGCGGTGTAGGTGAGCGCCGAGCACAGGAACACCCAGACGAACTGGTACCAGATGAAGAACGGGAAGTCGAAGAGCCGAGGCTCGTCGCGGCTGTAGCTGCTCACCCACATCAGGGCGACGATCGGCAGGGCGAGGAGCACGCACGCGATCGCGAGCAGCCCCTTTCGGGCAGGGGGAACCGTGTCGTGATCGACCGGTCCCCGGTCCACGACGTCGGGTGAATCCATGGCGAACCTCCGAGTCCGCCCCTGCGCCCGACACTCGCCGGGCCACCGGAAAGACTAGAAGTGAGCAGGGCCCCGGTGGCCCTTTGCTGACGCACGTGATGGGCCGCCGAACGGACGGGATGCCGGGGAGCCTGCTCACGCGGTCGGTGACGTTGGGCATGATGGGCGCGTGCCGACGATCGTGTTCCTCCACGCCCACCCCGATGACGAGGCCTCCCAGACCTCGGGGTCGATGGCCAGGGCGGCGGCCGAGGGAAGCAGGGTGGTCGTGGTCTTCGCGACCAACGGCGACCACGGCGAGGCCCCCACCGACCTCGCGCCCGGAGAGGGTGTCGTCGAGCGCCGCCGCAGGGAGGCGGCCGGCTCCGCCGCCGTGCTCGGCGTGCACCGGGTGCTCTGGCTGGGGTATGCCGACTCGGGCATGACCGGGTGGGAGCAGAACGAGCACGAGAACGCCTTCGTCTCGGCACCGGTTCAGGAAGCGGCCCGACGCTTCGCCGACGTGCTCGACGAGGAGGGCGCCGACATCGTGGTCGGCTACGACTGGCACGGGGGCTACGGACACCCCGACCACGTGCAGGTCCACCGCGTGCTGCACGCCGCAGTGGAGCTCGCGGCCACCCGGCCGCGGGTGCTGGAGTCGACGATGAACCGCGACGCGATGCGGCCGATGGCCGAGCTGGCCCGTGGGGCCGGGGAGGACGTCTTCGACCCGGACGGCCCGATGGACGACGGCAACCCGATGGGCACCCCCGAGGCCGAGATCCACTGGCGCGTCGACGTGCGCGAGCAGCTCCCGCAGCGGCGCGCCGCCCTGCAGTGCCACGCGAGCCAGACCAGCGACGTCGGGATGATGCTCTCGATGCCGGAGGAGGTCTTCGCTCTCTTCTTCGGGCACGAGCACTACATCGAGCCGGGTCGCGAGTCCGGCATCACCGACGGCTGGCCGTTCGACGCCTGACGTCCCTCGGCCGTGGCTGCGGCGAAGAACCCCATGGTCAGAGGGTCGCGGCAACCGCCGACTCGTCCTGCACCTCGGTGGCCACGCTGACCTCCCTGACCGCCCCGAGGTCGCCACCGGCCTGCTCGAGCAGGAGCCTGGCGGCCGCCCGACCTGATTGGACCATGCGGTCGAGCTGGTGGAACTCCAGGAGCCCGACGCCCATCGACGACGGGCTGAGCACCCAGGCACCCTGCCGACGGGCGGCCTCGACCGCGCCCCCGCTGCTGATCATCATCGTCCGCATGAGCGTGTCCCCCAGCGCGGGCACTCGGGGTCGGCCCTCGCGAGGGGCGCCACCCCCGGTCCCGATCGTGACTGCCACGACGGGGCCTTCGTCGCGCCGCACGAGAAGGTCGGTGGGAAGGTTGTCGAGCACCCCTCCGTCGATGAGCAGCCGCCCGTCGTCGGTCGGCATCGGCGAAAACAGCACGGGAAGCCGAGCGGACGCCTGAGCGGCCTCGACGACGTTGCCGCGACGGTGCACCTGACGGGATCGCTCGATGAGATCGACGCTCACGATCTGGAGCTGGCGCGGCATCCCCTCGATGACGGTGTCTGCTCCGAGCGCCCGGACCAGGGCTGCGTGCACCCGGTGCCCCTTCGCGATGGAGGTGGACGGCAGTCGCCAGTCGCTGAAGGGCTGACGACGCACCCACTCCAGGTAGCAGACCTCCTCCAGCCCGGCCCCGTCGATGCCAGTCGCGTGCACCGCCGCGATGACCGCGCCGATGCTGCTGCCGGCGACACGGTCGACGTGCAGGCCGGCATCCTCCAGCTCGCGCAGCACCCCGACGTGGGCGAACGCACGGGCCCCGCCGCCAGCGAGGACCAGTCCCAAGGAGCGGCCAGCGAGGCGGTCGGCGAGCGCGCGAAGGTCCACCGAAGGGTCGCCCTGAAGGATCGTGAGCTGGCGGGCGTTGGTGGCCGCCACCCAGGCGGCCCGCCGCTCCTGTGTCGGCGCCGGACCCACGAGGACCAGTTCGGGGGGGTGCGCGGGGGCCACCCGGAGAAGTCCTTCGGGAACCTGCGCATCACTGCGCGCGAGGAGGACGACGGCATCCGCCTGGCGCAGGCACACGTCGCGCCACGCCGGGGTCTCGCCGTCCTGTGGGACCGATGCCCACAGCACGACCCGGTCATGCTCGCGTTCGGCCCGCGCCAGACCCTCCGGCTCGAGCACCCCTGGCGCACCGACCGATCCGTGCACCCTCATCCGGCCCACGAGGCTGTCGGCGACCGCCCCGGCGTCAACACCCTCATGAAGAGCCACGACCGAGACGACGCGAGGGCGTTCGGGCGGCGGGGGGCCGACCGGCCCGGCCGCGGTGCGAAGCCGCTCGGCCACCTGGGTGAGAACCACGCGCGCCGCGTCCGGGTCCGTGCGGAGCATCGAGTCGAAAGCCTCACGGGGCAGCTCGAGCACGCTCGAGTCGCGACGAGCGCGCACCTCGGCGGAACGTCGCTCCCCCGTGAGCAGGGCGATCTCTCCGATGACCTCGCCCGCCCCCAGCTCACGCACGATCCGACCCCCGACAGAGACCTCGAGGCGCCCCCGGCGCACGACGAAGGCGGAGCCAGGCGGGTCCCCCTCGCGGATGAGCGCGGTGCCCGCGGAAACATCCACGAGGTGGGCTGCGCGCTCGAGGCGCTGGCGTGCGTCCTCGGGCAGCGCCATGAACAAGGGCACGTCGGAGAGGTCCGTGGGGTCGGCGGAGGGCGGCTGGGCGCTCTGCAACCAGGACGCCGGTGGCGACGGGGGCCGCACGGTCGCCGGGCGCCCGTCGTCCTCGGACTCCTCCTCCGCCCTGCGGAGGTGCCCGAGGGGGAGCGCCACCAGCGCCACGACGAGGAAGGCCACGATCGAGAGCATCCAGCCGTCGCGGAAGACCGCGACCGCGGTCGCCGGCGTGGGCTCACCGAGGATGACGACGAGCGAGGCGATGCCGAGCACTCCACCGAGTTGGCGGGCACTGGAGGAGACCGCGGATGCCGTGGCGTAACGACCACCCGGCACGGCAGCCAGGCTCGCGCTGCCCAGCAGCGGGAGGGTGGCGCCGACCCCGATACCGCTGAGCACCTGGCCCGGAAGCCACTGCGCCCAGAAGGCCGGCTCGAGGCCGACCCGCTGGTGGTACCAGAGGTAGGCCCCGGCCCACACCAGGGCGCCGGGCACGACGAAGATGCGATAGCCGAAACGCTCCGCGAGTGGGCCGAGACGAGCGGCGACGACCGCGGCGACCAGGGCGCCCGGCACGAGCGCGAGCCCCGCGGTGAGCACGGGGTAGCCCCACACGTAGGTGAGCCACAGGATGTTCGTGAGGAGGTAGGAGTAGAAGCCGAACCCCGCGACGACGGTGGCCAGCGACCCGATGACGAAGGGGCGCAAGCGCAGGAGGGCGGGGTCCAGGAGCGGGGTGCGGCTGCGGCGCGAGCTGAGCCAGAAGAGCCCGAGCAGCACGGCGCTGCCCACGAAGCAGCCGATCACCGCGGCGCTGGTCCACCCCCAGTCGCTCCCCTTGACGATGCCCAGGTTGAGCACGGCGAGGAACGCGACCATCAAGGCGGCGCCGAAGAGGTCGGGCAGACGCCGCCTGCCGGGGGCGCGGCTCTCGACGAGCTGGCTGCGGGCGGACCACAGGGCTGCGATGCCGAAGGGCAGGTTGACGAGGAACGCCCAGCGCCACGTCCCGATCTCGACCATGGCTCCGCCGATGGGCGGGCCCAGCCCGGCGGCCAGCGCGGCCGAAGCCCCCCAGAGCCCGATGGCGTGGGCCCGCCTCTCGGCCGGGAACGCTGCGATGACGAGGGCCAACGACGCTGGCACGAGCATGGCGGCCCCGAGAGCCTGAACCACGCGCGCGGCGACGAGCAGCTCCACGCTCGGAGCCAGTCCACAGAGCACTGATGCGACGGTGAACACCAGCACGCCGGACACGAAGGAACGGCGGCGACCCACGAGGTCGGTGAGCCGGCCGAAGACGATGAGGAACGCCGCGAACACGATGTTGTAGGCGTTGAGGACCCACGACAGGCCACCGATCGTGGTCTGCGGGAAGGACTCTCGGATCGAGGGGAAGGCGACGTTCACGATGGTCGCGTCGAGGAATGCGAGGAAGGCGCCAAAACTTGCCACGAGGAGCACGCGCGAAGGTGCCACTCGAGCCGAGACCGTCGTTGCCACCCAGAGTCCTCCGTCGCTGCGGCTCGGAGATCACCGCCCACCGAACGTAGCGCTTCGCGAACGTCAAGAACAGAGGATGTCGAGGGACAGGGTCGGAGAAGGTCTGGGACGCTCCACACATGGACGGCGCCGATGAGCGCCGACGTCCGGCCCGTGAGGACAACAGCACCAGATGCCGCGGGCGTGGCGTCAGTGCGCGACGATGACCACCCGTCCTGCGTGGTCCACCACGCGCCGACTCACCGAGCCGAGGAGCAGCCCGACGAACCCGCCATGACCGCGGCTGCCGACGACGACCACGTCGGCGCTGACCTCGCGTGCCACCTCGATGATGGCGTCCGCAGGGTTCCCGTGACGCACCACGACGTCCACTGCGACACCGGGGTTCCTGGCGGCGACCGGCGCGATCACCGCGTCGGCCACTGCCCTGCAGTCGGCCTCGATCTCCGGAACCTCCTTGGCGAAGGACTCGGTGACGACCATGCCGAGCACCACCTCGGTGCTCCACCCCATCACGCACGCCACAGCCGCCCCACTCGCAGCGGCGATCTCGAACGCGGTCTCCATCGCCACGACACTCCCCGCGCTGCCGTCCACCCCGACGACGACGCGCGACGGCGCCGTGACGGCGGTGCCGGCCGGCACCACGACGACGGGACAGCGGGCGTGCGCGACGACCGTCACGGCCACCGAGCCCAGCAGCATCCTCTCGAGATGGGGAGCGCGCGAGCCGCCGATGACCAGGCGCCGTGCGTCGGTGCTGAGGTCCCTCAACGACCCACCGGGCGGGCCCCACGGCACACAGGTGTGCACGACGAGGTCGGGGTGGCGAGCATGAGCGACCTCACCCGCGGCCGCGAGAATCGTCTCGGCCCCGCGCTCGAGGTCACCGGCGAGGTTCGGTGCCCCGGCCATCAGCGCCGGGTAGGGCGTGAACTGCATGCCGGGGTCGATGACGTGCACGAGCCTCAGGTCCGCGCCGAGCCGCACCGCCTCGTCCGCGGCCCATTGCACGACGCACGTGTCGGTGTCCGACCCGTGCACTCCCGCGAGCACCTCCGCGGGGCGGACTTCGTGCGCCGCCTGGTCGCCAGCTGTTTCTTGTGCGTTCCAGTGGGTCATGTCAACCACTTCCTTCTCATCAGGCTCCGGTCGCGCCGAGGTCACTTCACCACGGCGACCACTGACTGCGCGCCCTCCAGGACACGCTTGGCCACCGAGCCGAGGAGCAGCCCCCGGAAGCCTCCGAAGCCGCGGCTGCCCACCACCACGAGGTCGGCGTCGACCTCAGCCGCGGCCTCCAGCACCGCGCGGGACGGCTCGGCTCGCCGCACGTCGATCGACACCTGCACCTCCGGATGCCGGGCGGTCGCCTCCTCGAGCGAACGCTGGGCCACACCGGCATACCGGTGTTGCACCGTCATCCACGCGTCGGTGCCCGGCTCGGTGACGACCGTGCCGTCGACCACCTCGACACTCCACCCCACGACGCAGTGCACCTCCGCGGAGGCCCCGTCAGCGACGGAGAGCGCGAGGTCGGCGGCGCGGTGGCTGGGAGGGCTGCCGTCGACGCCCACCACGACGTGCCTCGGCGCTCGCACCTGCGTCCCCGTGGGAACGACGACCACCGGGGCACGTCCGTGGTGGACACAGGCGAGCGCGACCGAGCCCAGCACCGCCCTCTCGATCCGGCCGCGGGGCCTCGAGCCGACGACGAGAAGCTTCGCCTTCGAGGCGTGACCGACGAGAACGCCTGCGGGAGAGCCCCACTGCACCTGCGTGCTCAGTTCGACACCGGGCTTGCGGTGCGTCGCGCGAGCGGTGGCGCGATCCACAACCCCCCGCCCCACCTCGTCGAGCCGCGCAGCCAGGCTGGGTGCCTCACCGAGGAGCATGTCGTGGGCGGTGAACTGCATCCCCGTGTCGAGGACGTGCACCAGGTGGAGGGAGGCGGCTGCTCGATCAGCCTCATCGACGGCCCAGTCCACGACCGACTCGTCAGCGTCGGTGCCGTCGAGCGCGGCTACCACTCGGGGGGTCTCGGGGCGCTGGTCGGCCGGCTGGGCCGTCTGATTGGCCATGGCTCCATCATCTCGGGAACCCGCGACGCGCGCAGTCACCTGGGTCACAATCACGACCTCTGGACGCATCGAGCCCACACCTCGCGACTCAGACGATCCCCGTTGACACGGAATCGGTGGCGCGCCGTGGAAGATGGTGCCGTGTCCGACCACGAGCAGACTCCAACCCTCGCAGAGCGGGCCCGCGCCGCCACCCCGCGGGTGACGCGCTGGCTCACCGGCAGGGCACCGTCGACTCCGGAGCACGAGCTGCGAGACCTCGCGGACGTGCTGGGCGGAGCAGGTGAGGAGGTGATCCGCTGGGACCGCTACGGCGAGCACGGCCCTGTCGCCGTGCTCGAGGCCCGCCTGGCAGAGCTGCTCGACAAGCCGTCCGTCGCGATGTTCCCGAGCGGCATCATGGCCCAACAGTCGATGCTCCGGGTCTGGTGCGACTCCACCGGCTCGCGCCGCGTCGCCATCCCCGGACTGTCGCACCTGCTCCGGAGTGAGGCAGATGGCCCTCGGCTGCTGCACGGCTTCGAGTTCGACCTGCTCACCGATGGCGCACAGGTGCCGCTCGCGGCCGACCTCACCGGCATCCCGGGTCGTCTCGGCGCTGCTCTGCTCGAGCTGCCACTGCGCGATGCGGGATTCCTTCTCCCCTCGTGGGATGAGCTCGTCGCGTTCAGCGCGGCCTGCCGCGCCCGTGGCGTGCCGCTGCACCTCGACGGTGCACGGTTGTGGGAGTCCGCGCCGCACTTCGGTCGCTCCGTGGCCGACGTTGCTGCGCTCGCCGACAGCGTCTACGTGTCGTTCTACAAGGGGCTCGGCGGGATCGCGGGCGCTGCGGTCGCCGGCCCCGACGAGCAGGTGGCCGAGGTGCGCACCTGGCGCACGCGGATGGGCGGCACGCTGTTCAGCCTCATGCCGTATGCCGTGGCCGCCCTGCGTGGGCTCGATACCGAGCTTCCCCGGATGGCGGAGTACCACGCGCGCGCAGTGGCGCTCGCGGAGCGGATGGAGGCACACGGCTTCCGAGTCAGCCCCTCACCGCCGCAGTGCAACTCGTTCCGAATCCACGTCGAGCGCGACACCTACGACCTCGAGGAACGGCGGGTTCTCGCGATGGAGGACGAGCACCTGGCCCTCACCTCGCGGTGGGCACCGTCGAGCGTGCCCGGGTGGTCCTGGACAGAGCTGGTCGTCGGCCACAGCACGACGGAGTGGGGCGACGACGAGGCGGTCGAGACCCTGCTGCGCGTGTTCGTCCGGTGAGTGCCGCGCCGACGACCTGACGGGCCGGACCCGCGACCCGGTGCTGATCGGAACCGAGTGCTCGGTGGAATGGTTCCCGGTCATCGAGAGTGGCGACCCAGGTGTCGCAGAAGATCTCGCCCAGGCCCTCCCACGGCGGACACGGACGCGTCCTGTCAAGCACGCCGAGGCGCCGATGTCAATGGCCCAGAAGAGCCATTCCACCAGATCTCCCTCCCGCAGTAGCCTGCCCGAGAGGCTGGCGGGCGTCCTTCACGGTCCGGTGCGGCCGTCCTACAACAGGCAAGGTGGCATCCATGAAGCACGTGGCAACTGTGTGCATCGTCGCACTCGGATTCGTTCTCGGCGGAGCGGCATCGGCTCAAGCCGGTGAGTACAACGGAAAGGGTGGACCGGTTCCTGGCGGGGAGAACGGCAAGTCCGCGTGTTCGTTTTCGGGACGCGACGTGTCCGACCTCGTCGAGGGCAACCCGCCCGGCTTCGATGACGACGCCCTCACCTCGCAGCGCAACTCCACCCAGAGCTACGGCCTCTTCGTCAGCCTTGGCACGAAGGCCGATGTGCCCAGCCCCGGTGAGGCCTGTCGGGGGAATGTCTCCTTCGAGGGGTAGTCCAGCCTGAGCACACGTGCCGGTCCCGCTCGGTGGGGGTTGCCTGCTGACCGAATCCGGGAACCTCATGCTGGTTCACTGCGCGAGGACGCCGGACCCACCTCCACGGTGAAGCGGAACAAAAACCGGTGTCGGGCCAGGCGTGGTGGGCGGCGCCGTACCTGACGGTGACGCTCGTGAGCAGCGGCAGCTGGTCCAAGCGCTCCTGGGCCTGCCGCAGGAGCGAGGTCGCCCGCGCGAGGTCTGCAGGCACGGCGTCGAGTCGCCGCGCCTCGACCAGGACGAGGACCGTTGCCTGGTGGACGCGGTGAGCGGAGTCATTGCCACGGCAGCTCTCCGATGACGGCGGCTGCCGAGCCGCTGCGCACGTTGTCCAGAAAGCCGGAGGTCGCCGCGAATTCCTCCAGGGTCAGGATCGTCGGGTTGACGGGACGGTGCACCGCCGACTCGACGCGCGTGCACGCCTCGTTGACCGCGTCCACGTCGGGCTCACCGAGCACCATGAGGTCGATGTCGTGCGGGGCCGGACCAGCATGACCGAGCAGCCGAGCGGCGAAGGAGCCGTAGAGGAACGCGGCCTCGGTCCCGTCGATGCGGGCAAGCCCATCGGCCAGGATCACCACCGGGCCGGTCACGACCGTGAGGATCTCGCACAAGGGGCCCACCAGTGGGCTTTGAGCGTGGACGTCGTTGGTCACATCGACTTTGCGTCGCCAGTCCTGCACCAGCTTCTCGTGCAGGTGCGCCAGCAGGTTCTTAGGGCTGGCCTTGACGATCTCGCGCTCCTCATCGGTCAGCACAGGGTCGGGCTGGGTGCGCAGGTCGAGGACCGCTAGTTCCTCCTCGGTCATGCCTTCACGGACCGCGCGCTCTTCTTCAGCGGTCAGCGTCTTCGAAAGCTCGATGAGACGGCGGAGGTATTCGTCGCTGTTGGCGCTGCCATCGTTGTGGTCCGCGATCAGCTGCTCGATCCTCTCGACCAGCTCGTAGCGGGTGTGGTTGCGCAGAGCAGCGCTGATCGCCTGCTGGCGGAGCAGCTGCGCGAGCCGGTCGGCCTTGGCGCGCTTGCGGCGGGCGAGCTTCCTGGCCAGTCCCTCGAAGTCGATCTGCGACAGGTCGATCAGCGGATCTGGCTTCGTGCCGTCCGCTGCAGGGCGGATGACGTACTCCTCGGCGCCCACGGAACGGTCGAGAAGCGCATCCACAGCGTCCGATACATCGGAGAAGTCGGCCTTCGGCGGGCGGGTCACCTCTGCGATCCGTTCGGCCAGCACCCGAACCTCGGCGACGGTGCGCTGCTGGGCAGCGTCCTTCGGGTTGGGCAGCAGCGCTTTGAACAGCTTGCGGACCTGCCGCGCCTTACCCATGAAGTCGTTGCGAGTCTTCTCGTCAACCAGGAGCGCCTCGACCGCGGCGTCGCGCATCGCAACGTGGTCGTACCCTTCCGCGTCACGCATGGCTATCAGGTCCACTCCCGCGCTGGAGCAGAACGAGACCAAGCCGCTGACCGCGATGTCGAGCTCGGCGGCCAGCGCATCGATGATCTCGATCGGCGACTCGCTGGTCCCCGCCGCGCCGTAGATCGCGAGTGCCTTCCCCAGGTTCCGGAAGACGCCGACGTAGTCGACGATCAGACCGTTGTCCTTGTCGGGGAAGACCCGATTGGCCCAAGCGATGGTCTGCATCAGTGTGTGGTTCTTCATCGGTCGATCGAGATAGACCGTTGAGACGCTGGCCGCGTCGAAGCCCGTCATCCACATGGCGCACACGAAAACCAGCCGCAGCGGGTCGTCGGCGTCCTTGCACTTCTCCGCCAGGTCCTCGCAGTTCATCCGCTCCCGGTAGGGCCGGATGTCGAGACCTTGGTCATCGAGCATCTTCAGTTCGTTCTGGCTCTGTGAGACCACGACTGCCATGTCGGTGGTCTCCATCAAGGGCTGGGTGCACGACGACGCCGCACGGCCACTGACCGCCGAAGGTGAACACCTCGCCCGATCCCTTGTCAGTCTTACCTCGATGTTCGAGGTAAGACATGTGCTGTCCGCCCCCGCGCGCCGTTGCCTCGACACGGTCACCCCCCTTGCCAGGGGTCAGTCCCTGGACGTCGAGGTCTCGGAGTCGGTCACCGATGGACGCGTGCAGGACGCTGAAGTCGTTGTCGACCGCGTTCGTGGCACGGGTAGCGTCGTATGCACCCACGAAGACGTCATCAGCGCGGTCCTCGGCCGACTCGTGGTGCGCGACCAGATCACGATCAGTCCTGACGTCGGGCGACGACGCGGGTCGGTGTGGATCCTCACCGGAGACGAACACCGCTACACCGCCGCCCACTACCTGCCCTTGCCCGAGACCCTCGCCGCCATCGCCAAGCAGGCACATACGTCCGCCGGCACCAGCACGTCCTCCTGGGGAGCCGCCTGACCGACGACAACCATGCGATCCTGACCTTGTGCGGGCGGCTGCGGTGTCCCTCGGTGACCCACCTCAGTGCCGATGCCCAGCTGTCGGGCCAGGAAGACAAGGACCGGCACCAGCGCGACGAGGGCGAGCGTCATCAGGTACCCGCTCGTGTAGATGCGCGTCAGGTCGCCCTCGACGAACGAGTGCTCGATGCCCTCGTGACCCTCGTGCACCACTGGGGCTCCCCTGACCACCGTGCCCGCCACCATGAGGATCACGTGCAGCAGGCCGAGCGCCCCCGCCCACCGCCACAACGCTCGCGGCGCAGGCAGAGTCGGAGACGAACGAGCGGAGTCGACGTGGACGGTCGCGGGCGTAAGCGACGCGGAAGACGACATAGACGACATCAGAACTCCTCGACTGACGGGGTGTGACCCCGCCAATATGCCCAGGGTCCGGGCATCGGCACATCGGGCCGACTCCCGACAGCGCCGGGAAAATCTCCCGGTCCAACGCGAGGCAATCCGAACCGCGACCCCTCCCAGGCCGGGCCGGGTGCAGCACTGCACGGCACTCGGATCACCCCACCCACCCCATCCGCGGCCGCGACGGGACGCACCGCCCATGACCCGTGGACTCCCCGCTTCTATGGCTCAAGGCCGTGGCTGACTGGCTGCGTCTTTCCGCCGCCCTGCCGGGCTACGCCTGCCCCATACCGCCGCGAGCTGTGTTCACCCGGGCCCCGCGCTGTCACCAGCCTGGGGTTGACACTGACAGGAAGAGTTGGTCGTGGCGGCGCGGGCGATCTCGAAGAGGTGCTCGGTGTGGGATCCGGTGTCGATGGCGCCGACCGCCCCCGCGATTGTCAGGGTCAAGACGGCGGTCGACAATGCGCGGCGGGGTTTGGGTGCGGGCGCGAGCATGGCCCTGGTTCGCGCCAGAGCGAAGGTGTCCGTCATTCGCAGTGCGATCCGGGAGCCGACAGGTGGCATCGGGCCGGTGCCTCCGCCCTGGGCCGCCAGGCTGGCGCGGGCCACGGCCCGCGCCACGACAGAGCGCTCCCCAACGGCCTGGGCTGCGGCCTCGTCGGCCCATCGCTCGACGGCCGCGCCCACTGCGCGCGCGAGGGGACGCAGCAACGGGTTGGCCGCTGCCGACAGCTCGGCGGCCTGGATGTACAGGTGGTGGCGGTGGCTTAGGTGCGCGGCTTCGTGGGCGAGCAGGACGCGGCGCTCGGCGGCGGGCAGGGCTC
>JBDSNZ010000165.1:0-5164 GCA_039915055.1 Ornithinibacter sp. | reverse complement strand
CGTCGAAGAGCAGCAGGTCGACCTGGCTCGCGGTGCGCGACCACACCGAGAAGTTCGTGCCGCCCTCGACCGGATGCGCACCGAGCGGGTGCGGTCGACCACTGGAGATCACGCTGACCCCTTCCCTCGAGGTCATTGTGGTGCAGCCGACTCCTCGTGTCATCGCCACCGCCCCGCAGAGGCTGCGAGCCTGCCTCGACTACCGACCTGGACCGGGGTGCTGCGCGAAGGTCTCCTCGAGCAGGGGCGCGAGGATGTCGCTCTGCCACGGGCGCGCACCCAGTGATCGCAGGGTCTCGGCGAATGCCGTGGCGCTCTGCTCCTGTGGGGGCTGCCACACGACCCGACGCAGTGGGTCCGGCGAGCAGACGTTCTCCACCGGGATGCTGTGCTCCTGCGCGAATGCCGTGAGCGCACCTCGTACAGCAGTCAGCCGTTCTGCTGCCAGCGGGTTCTTGTCGGCCCACACCCGTGGCGGCGGAGGCCCGTCGGAGGGAAGCGCCCGCGGGGGCAGGTCGTCCTCGGGGATGGCCATGGCGCTCTGTACGGCATCCACCCACCGGCCGCCGTAACGGGCGATCGCGCGGTGGCCTCGCGGCAACTCCCCCGTCGTGCGTGGCGCGATGCGCGCGATCTCGACGAGGGAGGCGTCGGGCAGCACCCGCCCGATCGCGGTGTCGCGGTCACGGGCGATGTCGTCACGGGTGTACCAGAGCTCACGAACCACTGCGACGGATCGGCGCGAACGCAGCGCGTTCATCCCCGACGTGCGCCGCCACGGGTCGACCCGCTCGGTCGGCGTCCAGGACAGCAGCGAGGTGAACTCCTGCCGAGCCCACTCGGACTTGCCCTGCTTGGCGAGGTCGACGCCCATGAGGTTGCGCAGCTCGTCGAGCACCTCCACGTCCAGGGCCGCGTAGCGCAGCCACGGCTCGGGCAGCGGGCGGGTCGACCAGTCGACCGCGGAGTGCTCCTTGGCCAGGCTCACCCCCAGGTAGTGCTCGACCACGGCGGCCAGGCCGACGCGTGGCAGCCCGAGGATGCGCCCGGCCAGCTCGGTGTCGAAGAGCTGCCTGGGCCGCAGACCCCGTTCGGCGAGGCAGGCGAGGTCCTGGGTGGCGGCGTGGAGGATCCACTCGGCAGCGCCGATCGCCTCGTCCAACGGCGAGAGGTCGGGGCAGGCGACCGGGTCGATGAGCCAGGTCCCCGACCCCGACCGGCGCACCTGCACCAGGTAGGCCCGTTGGCCGTAGCGATAGCCGGACGCGCGCTCGGCGTCAATGGCGACCGGGCCCTCGCCCGCGGCGACGGCAGCCGCCGCCTCGCTCAGGCCGCGTTCGCTCTCGACCACCTGGGGCACCCCGTCCGCGGGCTCGGTGAGCGCGATGGTGGTGACCGGTTCGCTCGTGGGCGACGGAGGTTGCTGGTCCTCGCTCATTCAGCGACGGGGGCCGGGGAGGGCGACGACACCCTCGGGCAGCGGCGGCAGACCGGCGATCGTGCACAACAGGTCCGCCCAGGCGAGCAGGTGCGGGCCGATGTCTGCGCCGATCGGGCTCCACGACGCACGGACCTCCATCTCGACGCTCGGTGGGCGGTCGGCGAGCCCGGCGAAGCTCTGCGAGACCACGCGCGTCACGGTGCCCGCCTCTGCCGTGAACTCGACCTCGCGGTGACTGAGCGCGTCCGTGAGCCAGCTCCACCCGACCTCTCCGAGGAGGGGGTCGGTGGCGAGCTCCGGTTCGAGCTCGGCCCGCGCGAAGGTCACGGCGCGCCACTGCCCACCCCAGGGCTCGGGCGACGACGGGTCGTGCAGCAGCACGAACCTGCCCGACGCGAGGTCGTCGTCCGGGTCGGCGGGGTCGATGACGTCCGCGGTGAGGGCCACGGCATACGGGGCGATCCGTTGAGGTGCAGGCACCTCGGTGAGTCGGATCTCAGAACGCAGCCGGGCACGGCGCAGGTCCTCGAGAGCCCGGGTGAACTCCGGCGACTCCCGCCCGGTCACGGTTCGGCTGGACACGAGAGCAATGTATGCCGGTCCGCAGCCTCTGCTCGTGAGGCCACGCCGGAGCGCGCTCAGGGTCCGGCCCGCTCCTCACTAGGCTGACGCGGTGCTCAGTCTGCTCGCCCTGGCCTCCTCCGCGGCCTGGGGCACGTCCGACTTCTTCGCGGGGGTGGCCTCGCGCCGGCGGCCTGCGGTGGCCGTCGTCGGCTGGACGCAGGGACTGGGGTTGCTCGTGGTCTCGTTCGTGGTGGTGCTGCGGTGGGATGCCGTGACGTGGTCGGGCTGGCCGCCCTGGGCCGTGCTGGCCGGGTTGTCCGGGATGGCAGGGCTCATCTGCTTCTACACGGCGCTGTCCTCCGGGACCATGGGAGTGGTCGCGCCCATCGCGTCCCTGGGTGTCGTCGTGCCCGTCGCGCTCGGTGTCGCCACCGGGGAGCAGCCTTCCCCCTGGGCCTGGGTCGGCATGCTCATCGCCGTCGTGGGCGTGACGCTCGCCTCCGGCCCGGAGCTCAGCGGCGGCGTCTCACCCCGCCCCGTCGTGCTCGCCAGCATCGCGGCCCTCGGGTTCGGGTTCGCGCTCTTCTGCATCGACCGCGGTGGTCGTGAGTCGACACTGATGACGCTGTGGGGCATGCGGATGACCTCGGTGACCATCCTCGTGGCGGTCGCGCTGCTGACGCGGAGCACCGGAGGGGTGAGCGCCCGCGAGCTCCCGGGGTTCCTGCTCATCGGCTGCGGTGACCTCGCGGCGAACGCACTCTTCTCCATCGCGTCCTCGCGCGGTGAGGTGAGCACCACGGCGGTCCTCGCCTCGCTCTACCCGGTGGTGACGATCGTGTTGGCGCGGCTCCTGCTTCAGGAGCGGCTCCAACGGGTGCAACAGGTGGGTGTCGTGCTCGCGATCGGGGGAGCCGTCCTCATCGCGCTCTGAGCGCTCGAGGCCGCGAGGGCCCCCTCCGGGTCCTCGAACCGGGCACGCCGATGGGAGGATGCGACTCGTGACCACTCCTCATCCCACCCCTGACCCGTCGGACTCCGTGCTGGTGCGAGCCGCACGGCGCCGGCCGGTGCCCCACACGCCGGTGTGGTTCATGCGACAGGCGGGACGTTCGCTCCCGGAGTACCGCGCGCTGCGCGAGGGCGTGGGCATGCTCGAGTCCTGCAGGCGGCCCGACCTCGTCACCGAGATCACCCTGCAGCCGGTGCGCCGCCACGGTGTCGACGCGGCGATCTTCTTCTCCGACATCGTCGTCCCGCTCCAGGCAGTAGGGGTTGGCCTCGACATCGTCCCCGGGGTGGGCCCGGTCATCGAGCGACCGATCCGCAGCAGGGCGGACCTGGGACAGCTGCGCGACCTCCACCCGGAGGATGTGCCCGACATCATCGAGTCGGTGCGGCTGCTCGTCGCAGAGCTCGGCGGCACGCCGCTCATCGGCTTCGCGGGCGCGCCGTTCACCCTGGCGTCCTACCTCGTGGAGGGAGGGCCCTCGCGCAACCACGAGCACACCAAGGCCCTAATGCACGGCGACCCCGACCTCTGGTGGGACCTGTGCGCCCAGCTCGCGCAGATCTCGGGTGCGTTCTTGCGGATCCAGGCCGAGGCGGGCGCGTCCGTCGTGCAGCTCTTCGACTCCTGGGCGGGTGTCCTGAACCGGGCCGACTACACCGCGCTGGTGCAGGCCCACTCGGCCACCGCCCTGGCCGCGGTCGCCGACCTCGACGTGCCGCGGATCCACTTCGGCGTGGGCACCGGCGAGCTGCTTCCGCTCATGGGGGAGGCCGGTGCGGAGGTCGTGGGCGTGGACTACCGCCTCTCACTCACCGACGCGCTCGCCAGGTTGGGCGGCCGGTATGCCGTGCAGGGCAACCTCGACCCCGCCCTCCTGTTCGCGCCGTGGGCGCCGTTGGAGCGCAGGGTGCGCGAGATCGTCGAGGAGGGGCGGCAGGCACCCGGCCACATCTTCAACCTGGGCCACGGAGTGCTCCCGGACACCGACGCCGACGTGCTGACCCGGGTCGTGGACCTCGTGCACGAGGCATCGGCGAGATGAGCACGACGCCACCCCTGGGCGACAGCCGGCTGCGGCTCGAGCCCTTGCGGGTGGCGCACGCGATGGAGATGGTGGCAGTGCTCGGTGACCCTGGGCTCTACCGGTTCACCGGGGGAGAGCCGCCGACGCTGGAGGGACTCGAGCAGCGCTACACCGCCCAGGTCACCGGTTCCGGTGACAGTGGGGAGTCGTGGCACACCTGGGTCGTGCGCGTGGGTGGCAGCGGCCCCGCGGTGGGTTTCGTGCAGGCCACCGTCCACCCGGCCCGGCGCGAGGCCGAGCTCGCGTGGGTCGTGTCGACCCGGTGGCAGGGCCAGGGGATCGCGCGCGCCGCCGCAGGGCTGGTGCTGGCCGAGGTCGTGGAGCGCGGCGCCTCACGGGTCGTGGCGCACGTCCACCCCGACCACGTCGCCTCGCAGCGGGTCGCCACGGCTCTCGGGCTCGTCCCGACGGATCGTCTGGTCGACGGCGAGGTCGAGTGGGTGCTCGAGGCGCCGACCGAGCGATAACCGGTTGCCGGACCCGACCGGTCGGCGTTCACTGGTGATCCCACCCTCGTCGGAGCTCACCGGGAGGACCATGCCCACGTCTCGCACCCCCACCTGGATCGCCTACGACCGCGCCGGACCGGCGGGCGGGGTCCCGGTCGTGCTGCTCCACGCCGGTGTCGCCGATCGACGGATGTGGGACCCGCAATGGGCTGGTCTGAGCGCCACTCACGACACGATCCGCCTGGATCTGCGCGGCTTCGGGGAGTCCACCCTTGCGCCGAGGCGGCTCGACCCCGTCCAGGACGTGCTCGAGACTCTGCACCACCTCGGCGTGGCGTCCTGCCACTTCATCGCCGCGTCGTTCGGTGCCGGGGTGGCGGTCGAGGTGGCACTGCGCAGGCCCGGGCTGGTGCGCTCCATCGCGCTCTGCCCACCGGGTGGCAGCCTGATCACCGAGGCGACACCAACCCTGCGCGCCTTCTTCGCCGCTGAGCGCGAAGCGCTCGCACGCGGCGACCTCGATGGCGCGGTCGAGGCCAACATCACGACCTGGGTCGTGGGTGCGGGGCGCACCCTCGGGGGCGTCGACCCGGGCGTCACGGCATCCGTGCGGG
>JBDSNZ010000137.1:0-2520 GCA_039915055.1 Ornithinibacter sp. | reverse complement strand
TCGTCATGTCGCTGCTGTTCGCCACGCTGTGGCTGGGTGGCTGGCACGGTCCGTTCAGCGACCAGCTCGGCTGGCTGTGGGTGGCGCTCAAGGGCCTGGCCGTCGCCGTGATGATCATCTGGATCCGGGTCGCGTGGCCGCGGCTGCGCGAGGACCAGCTCCAACGGCTCGCCTGGGTGTGGCTCGTGCCGGTCGCGCTCGCCCAGCTCCTCCTCACCGGCGCCGGGGTGGTGATGGGCTGGTGAGTGACACCGACAAGCCAACTGGACGGGGCCCGGTCCCCGGGCTGCTCAAGGGCCTGGTGACCACCGCGCGCACCGCGCTGCGCCCCACCCACACGGCGGAGTATCCCGATGTGGCGCCGACCCTGCCACCGCGCAGCCGGGGTGTGATCGCCCTGCTCGAGGAGAACTGCACCTCCTGCATGCTCTGCGCCCGGGAGTGCCCCGACTGGTGCATCTACATCGACTCGCACAAGGAGACGATCCCGGCCACCACGGAGGGCGGGCGCGACCGACAGCGCAACGTGCTCGACCGCTTCGCCATCGACTTCTCGCTCTGCATGTACTGCGGCATCTGCATCGAGGTGTGCCCCTTCGACGCGCTCTTCTGGAGCCCCCAGTTCGAGTATGCCGAGCCGGACCTGCGCGACCTCCTGCACGAGAAGGAGAAGCTCGGGGAGTGGATGGCCACGGTGCCCGTCCCCCCGGCGCTGGACGAGCGGGCTGCCGACGCGGCCGAGATCGCGGCCGCCAACAAGCCGGCGCGGGGTGCCGGGCCGGCCGCGGTGGGTGCTGGGGCTGCTGCGGGTCGTCCGCCGCGCACTGTGCGGCCCCGCCCCGCCGGGGCTCCCCGACCCACAGCGACACCTGAGCCCGACCGAGCCGCCGCAACCCCGGGTGTGGAGGACATGGCACCTGAGCCCCCCGAGTCGCCGCAGTGACCGCACTGGACACGGCATTCGCAGCGTGTGGTGTCGTGGCCGTGATCGGTGGCCTGTTCGCGGTGACGACACGGCACGTCGTGCATGCGGCGCTGTGGCTCGTGGTCGCGCTCGTGGGTGTGTCGGGAGCCCTGCTCGTGCTCGGTGCAGAGCTCGTCGCGCTCGTGCTGGTGCTCGTCTACGTCGGGGCGGTCGTCGTGCTCGTGCTCTTCGCGATCATGCTCACCCGGGCGCCCATCGGGCCCGATCTCCAGCACCGGGTCGGCCTCTGGCGCACCCTCGGGGCGGGCCTGCTGGGGGCCGCGGTGGCCACCCTGCTCGGCTCGGTGCTCCTGCCGCTCGCCGACGGCACCGTGCAGCGCGCGGACGTCACCACCACCCAGGTCGCAGGCCAGCTCTTCGCCACCTGGGTGTGGCCCTTCGAGCTGCTCTCCCTCCTGCTGCTCGTCGCCCTCGTCGCGGCGCTGGCGGTCTCACGGATCCCGCGCGAGGCCCGGGCGCAGGAGGGAGCCTCCTCATGATCCACCTCGCCGGCCCCCATCTCCTCGCCGCAGCCCTCGTCGGGCTTGGCGTCACTGGAGTGTCCCTGCGCCGCAACGCGGTTCTGGTCCTCATCGGGGTCGAGCTGATCCTTAGCGGGTCCCTCGTCCTGCTCGTGACCACGCAGGCCGCCCGCGCTGACACGTGGGCCGCTGGCAGCGTGCTACCGCTCTTCGTGATCACGATCGCCGCCGCCGAGGTGGTCGTGGCCCTCGCGGTGATCCTCACGGCATACCGCCAGCGGTCCAGCATCGACCTCGACCAGCGCAGCGGGGAGGCCCCGTGAGCCCCTGGCTCCTCGTCCTCGTGCCGGCGCTCGCCGCGGTGGGCGGGCTCGCCGTGCGACGGGACGACCGGTTCGCGGCACTCGCCGCCGTGGGTGGGAGCGGCCTCACCCTGCTCCTCACCCTGGTGGCGTGGGGCACGTACTCCGGAACCGTCACCGCCCCCGGCCCGAGCCTCCCCCTCGGTGAGCTGGAGGTGCCGCTCGCGCTGGTCGCCGACCCGACGCGCGTCGCCATCGCGGCCGTCGTCGCGCTGGTCACCTTCGCCGTGCAGGCCTACTCCACCTGGTATCTCGCGGCAGACGACCGCTACGGCCAGTTCGCCGCGACCGTCTCCCTGTTCGGCGCCGCGATGCTCCTCGTCGTCCTCTCCGCAGACCTCGTCCTCACCGTGGTCGGGTGGGAGGTGATGGGCTGGTGCTCCTACCTGCTCATCGGGCACTGGTCGAGGCGGGAGGGCCCCCGACGGGCTGCGCACAAGGCGTTCCTCGTCACCCGCTTCGCCGACATCGGCTTCGTCCTGGGCATCATCGGGCTCGTCGCCGGTGCTGGCACGACGAGCCTGCCCGGTGTGCTCACCGCGTGGGACCCGCAGACCGCGTGCCTGGACAGCGAGGCGTCCCTCGGTTCGACGGCCGACGCGGCACTCACCGCGTGTGCCGCCCCCGATGGCACCCTGCGCGCCGTGCTGCTCTCCCTCGTGATCATCGGCGTGCTCGGCAAGTCCGCCCAGGTGCCCTTCCAGGACTGGCT
>JBDSNZ010000106.1:0-2874 GCA_039915055.1 Ornithinibacter sp. | reverse complement strand
GCCGCCATCGAGGCCGCGTGGATCGGTTGGCCCGCGCCACTGCGGAGCGAGATCCCGGTCAACGCGACCGTCCCCGCGGTCCCGGCGGGCGCAGTGGCTGGCGTGCTCGCCCGGTTCCCGGGGTGCGCGACCGCGAAGGTCAAGGTTGCCGAGCGGGGCCAACGGCTTGAGGACGACGTGGCGCGGGTCGCGGAGGTCCGCGACGCGATGGGCTCCTCGGCACGGGTGCGGGTGGACGCCAACGGTGGGTGGTCGGTCGATGACGCGCTGCGGGCACTGGGTCGACTGGCCCCCTACGGCATCGAGTATGCCGAGCAGCCGTGCGCAACCGTCGAGGAGCTCCGCGACCTGCGGATCGCGCTGGTCCGGGGAGACATCGACGTGCCGATCGCGGCGGATGAGTCAATCCGCAAGGCCGAGGACCCGCTCCGGGTGCGCGACCTCGAGGCCGCCGACATCATCGTCGTCAAGGTCGCCCCCCTCGGTGGGGTGCGCAGTGCCCTCCAGGTCGTGCAGGAGTGTGGGCTCCCGGCGGTGGTGTCATCTGCACTCGACACCAGCGTCGGGATCTCCGCCGGCGCCGCGCTCGCGGCCTCTCTCCCCGCGCTCGAGCACGCGTGCGGACTGGGCACCGTCGCACTCCTCGAGGGCGACGTGAGCGCGCGGCCACGGGTTCCGCGAGAGGGCGTGATCCCGGTCGGCCCGGTCGAGGTCGACCCCACACTCGTCGCACGCTGGTCGGCCACACCCGGGCGGGGTGCCTGGTGGGCCGACCGGGTCGAAGCGGCGCACGCGAGGCTGGTGCAGTAGCGATTCCGCTCCGTGTGCATCCAAGACCCTCGTCTGAGGAGAATGACGGGCATGACCGCCCTCCCCCTGCAGCTGTCCACCCGGTCCGTCGACGTGCCCGTGCGCACGGCCCGGTCCTTGCGGATCTTCAACCTCGTGATGGGAGCGATCCACCTCCTCTCCGGAGGCGCGATGGTCGCGCTCAGCACCGACTTCACCCTGCCCGTCTCGACCTTCGGTCTCCAGGGCCCCCCGGGCACGCCACTCGACCAGGGCGTGCTCACCGGCGTCCTCGACGTGCCGCTCGCGTGGGCCACGGCATCCTTCCTCTTCCTCTCGGCGTTCTTCCACTTCCTCATCGCCTCGCCGTGGGGGTTCCGCCGATACGTCGGTGAGCTCGAGCGTGGGCGCAACCGCTTCCGCTGGGTGGAGTACTCGCTGTCCTCGACGCTGATGATCGTGCTCATCGCCCTGGTCACCGGCATCACCGACCTCGCGGCACTCATCGGCCTCGCGTTCGCCAACGTCGCGATGATCCTGTTCGGGTGGCTCATGGAGGTCACCAACAACGGCCTGATGCACGCCAAGGACGGCTCATCCTCGCGCGGTGAGCGCGCCTGGTGGACGCCGTTCTGGTTCGGCTGTGTCGCCGGCATCGGGCCGTGGGTCGCGATCGGTGCCTACCTGTGGGTCACCATCGCCGTCAACGACGGACAGGGCCCACCCGGCTTCGTCTGGGCCATCATCGCCACGTTGTTCGTGCTGTTCAACACCTTCGCCATCAACCAGTTCCTTCAGTTCAAGCAGGTCGGCCCCTGGCGGAGCTACCTCTTCGGGGAGCGGCAGTACATCATCCTCAGCCTCGTCGCGAAGTCCGTCCTCGCCTGGCAGATCTTCGCGAACACGCTCATCCCCTGAGGGGTTTCGCGCAGCGGGGTCGCTTCAGAGCGGCAGCCCGAGCAGGGCGTTCTCGACGACCTCGGCCAGGGCCGGGTGGATCCAGTACTGGTCACGGGCGACGTCGTGGGCGTGCTGACCGAAGCTGGCGGCCTGGATCAGCGGCTGGATGATCGAGGAGACGGCCGGGCCCAGGGCGTGCACCGCGAGGATGCGCCCGTCCGGGGACGCGTGCACGGTGACGAACCCCGTGGTGTCCTCGAGCGCCCAGCCGTAGGCGACGTCGCCGATGGCCTGGGTCTTGCTGACGAATGCCGTGCCGCTCTCCTCCAGCTCGGCCGCGGTGGGGCCGAACGAGGCGATCTGCGGGTGACCGAAGACCGCGTGGGGCACCGGGCGCCCGTCGTCGCGCCGCGGCGGCCCGGGCACCAGCCCGAGGTCGACGGCGAGGTTGTGGGCCACCGTGCGAGCCTCGTGGTTGGCGACGTGCTTGAGCTGGTGGTCCGAGGAGATGTCGCCGAGCGCCCACACCCCCGGTGCCGTCGTACGCTGCTCGTCGTCGACGACGATACGGCCGTCGTCGTGGGTCTCGATGCCGCCTGCCGCAGGGTCGAGCAGGTCGCTGTTGGGTCGACGGCCCACGGCGAGCAGCACCACCTCGGCCTCCACGTGGCTCGCCCCGTCAGCACCCTGGAGCTCGATGCGCCAGGTGTCGCCGGTGCGCGTGGCCGCCACGGGGTGGCTGGAGAGCCGCACGTCGTAGCGCCGCCGGGCGATCTCGGTGTAGCGCTCCGAGACCTCGACCTCCTCCATCCGCAGCAGGTGTGCCGAGCGCTGTACCTGCGTGACGTGCACGCCGAGCGCCGAGAAGACGTGGGCCAGCTCGCACGCGACGAACCCACCGCCGATGATGGCCATCCGCGCCGGGAGCTCTTCGAGGCGCATCACCGTGTCAGAGGTGTGCACGCCCCGGGCGGGGTCGGGCCCTCGGAGCCCGTCGACGTCCAGGCCTGACGGCCGGCTGCCCGACGCGATGACGATCCGGTCAGCGGTGACCTCCTCGCCGGTCGACAGCCCGAGCCGGCGCTCGCCCGTGAACCGGGCGTGCGCGGCATACAGCGTCACGGCGTCCTGGCCGCGCCGGTAGTCCTCGCCCGCATCGGAGATGGGGTCGATCCGGCCGAACAC
>JBDSNZ010000101.1:0-14036 GCA_039915055.1 Ornithinibacter sp. | reverse complement strand
CTGGGCGGAGACGGCCTCGACGGCCTTCTCGATGCCACGCTTGAGGGCCATCGGGTTGGCGCCTGCGGCGACGTTGCGCAGACCCTCCTTGACGAGGGCCTGGGCGAGAACGGTGGCTGTGGTGGTGCCGTCGCCAGCGACGTCATCCGTCTTCTTGGCAACTTCCTTGACCAGCTCTGCGCCGATCTTCTCGTACGGGTCGTCCAGCTCGATCTCCTTGGCGATGGACACACCATCGTTGGTGATCGTGGGGGCTCCCCACTTCTTCTCGAGGACGACGTTGCGGCCCTTTGGGCCGAGTGTGACGCGCACGGCGTCGGCGAGGATGTTCATTCCCCGCTCGAGACCGCGGCGTGCCTCTTCATCGAAAGCGATGATCTTGGCCATTCGGGTGGTTCCTCCCACGCGAAACGAAGTTGGAGACCGGGCGGCGCCCGCGACGGACGGACCGGATGCCGTCGGCTCACGTCGCCGGGGCACCCGGACCTCACCGGACCGGTCAGGTTTGTCACTCTCATGGTGAGAGTGCCAACGCCATTATTGGCACTCTCGGGTGGAGAGTGCAAACGGCGCGATGATCCGCACGGGCTGGATGCCGGGAACGCAGCGCCGGTAGGGGTCGCCGCTCAGGCGCGCAGGTCAGGGGCGTGGCCCTCGAAAGTGGCGCGCATCGACCCGTCCGCCTCCGACGTCACCGGGTCATCCAGGTCCGCGACGAAGATCGCGACGGCCTCGCGGGCCGGGTTCCCCTCGAGATCGGCGAGCACCGTGCGCCAGGCCGCGAGGTTGGGGTGCTCCAGCGACGTGCATGCCTCGGCCGGCTCCAGCGACGTCACCGCCGCCACCAGCTCCTGACGTGAGAGCGGCAGCGTCGCGGTGCCGCCGTCGTGCCCCAGCACCGTGGCGAGCACGACCGCTGGTAGCTCATGGCGCCCACCCGGCACGTTGACGTGCTCGAACACCCACTCCGGGGAGGACGTCGCGGGGCTGAGCCCCACCGCATGTGCGACGGGTTGCCGCCAGCCATCGATGCGCCCAGCGAGGTGGTCCGCGATGGCCGCGAGGCCATCCGGCGTGCTCCAGTCGAGGTCGGCCATCGGATGATCGTCGCAGATCCGGGCCGCGATCTCGGCCCTCGCCGCGGGTGAACAACAGGTGAACACGAGCCATCACGTTGGCGAACTGGGGGTCCCACCCCCACACTTGGGCATCGTGGACGCAGCAACCATCATCCTCGTGCTCGTGATCGTGACGGCACTGGCCTTCGACTTCACCAACGGCTTTCACGACACTGCGAACGCGATGGCTGCCTCGATCTCGACCGGGGCCCTGAAGCCCAAGGTCGCAGTCGGCCTCTCGGCCGTGTTGAACCTCGTGGGCGCGTTCCTCTCCGTGGAGGTCGCGCTCACCGTGTCCAACGCGGTGATCGACCTGCAGGACTCCTCTGGCGCGCCGCGCCCGGAGCTGCTCTCCGACGGCGGTGAGGGTCTGCTCCTCATCGTGCTGGCGGGTCTGGTCGGTGGCATCTTGTGGAACCTCTTCACCTGGCTGCTGGGCCTGCCCTCCAGCTCCTCCCACGCACTCCTCGGCGGCCTCACCGGAGCCGGCGCCGCGGGCCTGGGTCTGGGTGGGGTGAAGTGGACCGGCGACGGCACCAAGCTCGACGGTGTGGTCGGCAAGATCCTGCTGCCTTCCCTGCTCGCGCCGTTCGTCGCCCTCCTCGTCGCGATGATCGGCTGCTGGCTGGTGCACAAGATCACGAACTCCGTGATGTACCAGCTCCAGGAGCGACACTTCCGCTGGGGCCAGATCGGCAGCGCCTCGCTCGTCTCCGTCGCCCACGGCACCAACGACGCACAGAAGACCATGGGCGTGATGACCCTCGCCCTCATCGCGAGCGGCCACTGGGACCGCACCGATGCCGTGCCGATCTGGGTCAAGGTGACCGCGGCGACGGCAATCGCAGCGGGCACCTACCTCGGCGGGTGGCGGATCATCCGCACCCTGGGCAAGGGCCTGGTCGACATCACGCCGCGTCAGGGCATGTCGAGTGACGGAGCCACGGCTGCGGTGCTCCTCGCCTCCAGCCACCTCGGTTTCGCGCTCTCCACCACGCACGTGGCGACGGGCTCCGTCCTCGGCGGCGGGCTCGGCCGTGGCACCCACGTGCGCTGGGGCACCGCGGGCCGGATGGTCATCGCCTGGATGACCACCTTCCCGATCGCCGCCCTCGTCGGCGCGGTGACCTGGTGGATCGGGCACACGATCGGTGGGGTGGCCGGAGCACTCACCGTCTTCGTGATCCTCGTCGCACTCTCCATGTGGATGTACATCCGCTCCCGCGCCGCGCACGTCAGCGCCGACAACGTCAACGACGACTGGGACCGCCCCAAGGGTGGAGAGCACCACCGTGCATCCGACACCATGCCCACCGACACCAAGCTCCCCTGAAGGTAGGACGACGTGAACAGCATCGAGCTCGCCCTCCAGGGCGCAGGCCGGGTCCTCCTCGCAGGACTGCTCTTCGGGGCCGGACTGCCCGTCGTGTACGCCCTCGCCATGCGGGCGCTCACGCTCACCTCGAGCACCGTGGCCGAGGCCGACGGCAGCATCCACCATCGTCCGAGCCCCCTGGGGAGGGTGCTCTCGCTCCTGCTCATCGCGGTGCTCGTCTGCGCGGTGGTGCTCGGACTCGTCATGATCGTCGCCACGGGTTTCGGCAAGACCGTGAGCTTCGAGCACATCATCCCGTCGATCGTCGACAAGAAGTGAGCACCTGATGACCCAGCTGACCGGACCAGTCCTGCGGTGGATCCGTGAGGGCTTCCCCGATGGTGTCCCCGACCGTGAGGCGCCTGCCCTCTATGCCGTGCTCCAGGAGCGGGTCGGCGGTGAGCGCGCGCTCGACGTGCTGCGGCGCCTGCACGCCGATGGCCTGCTCTCGGACAAGGCCGCCCGCTCCCTCCTTCCCGACGACACGCAGATGCGCCGGGTCGCCGCGAAGCTCGTGCTGGGCGGCTGGCCGCTCGCGGGGGACGAGGAGGACGACGACGCCCCGCCGAAGGAGGGCAGCGCGCTGGCGCGCATCGTCAACTGGCTCCGCGAGGGATATCCCGGCGGGGTGCCCGATCACGACTACGTGCCGTTGCTGGCCCTGCTCGAGCGCCGGCTCACCCGCTCGGAGGTCAAGAAGGTCGCCAAGGCCCTGCGCCGCGCCGACGTCTCACCCGCGGGTCCAGACGACATCGCGGCGGCGATCAGCTCCTTCACCCACGCCGATCCCAGCGACAACGACCTGCGGCGCGTGCGCGACCAGCTCTCGAAGAAGGGTTGGCCGGTCGAGTTCCCCGACCCCGACCTCCCCTGACCCGACCGCCCGCCGACGCGTGCACAACCGACCAACAGGTCACGACCCCGCACCCGGCGACCCGTGCACAACCGACCAATAGGTCACGACCCCGCACCCGGCGACCCGTGCACAACCGACCAACAGGTCACGACCCCGCGCATCGACTCGGATCCCGGCATACGGTACGGCGGCAGAGCAACGCCCGTCCGGCTTCCCTCACGGACGGGCGTCGCTGGTCGTGGGAACCGGCGCTCAGGGCTCCATGCCCAGACGACGGGCTGATCGGGCGCGCTGGCGACTGGCCCGCAACCGGCGCAACCGCTTGACGAGCATCGGGTCGTGCTCCAGGGCCGCGGGGTGGTCGATCAGCGCGTTGAGCACCTGGTAGTAGCGCGTGGAGCTCATCTCGAAGAGCTCCTTGATGGCCGTCTCCTTGGATCCGGCGTACTTCCACCACTGGCGCTCGAACGCGATGATCTCGCGGTCTCGCTCGGAGAGCCCCATCGCGGGGGCTGGCGTGGTGACCTGTTCGGAGGCGGCGCTCACGGTGTTGTCTCGACCCTTCGTGTGTGGCGTGCTGCGGCCCACACTCTAGCCGCGAAATGACACCCGTGTCATTCGGCCCGGGCCTGCCCCGCGTGTCGGCTGGACAGGGCCACCCCCACCACACTCACGAGTCACACCTGCCCCACGGGCCCCGACAAGAGGTACGCCGTCAGCTCGGCGACCGTGTCCACCACGACGTCCGGATCGGCCGACACGAGCGCGTCGCGCTCACCGGCGCCCCAGGTGACCGCGACCGCCGCCATCCCCGCAGCCTGAGCGGCCAGGACGTCGACCACGGCATCCCCGACGTAGGCGCATTCGGCGGGGTCCACGCCGAGGGCGGCCGCGGCGTGCAGCAAGGGGTCGGCATCCGGCTTGTGACGGTCGGTGTCCTCCATCGCCGCGACCACGTCGAGCCGGCCGTCGATGCCCACGGCCTCGAGGGCGATCTGGGCCGTGGTGCGTCGCTTCGACGTCGCCACGGCTGTCGCGACACCGGCAGCGGTGAGCGCGGCGAGCAGGTCAGGCACCCCGTCATACCGGCGGATCAGGTCGGCCGTGTTGGCGAGGTTCCACTCGCGGTAGACACGGTCGAGCTCGTGGCCGTGCGTCGGCGACTCCTCGAGCAGGGCCGGCAGGAGCGGGCGGCCGATCCAGGCGCGGGCCCGGGCGTCCTCGACCTCCTCCCCCAGCACGGTGCGGAAGGCGTGCTGATAGGAGGCGACGATGAGCGGGATGGTGTCGGCAAGGGTCCCGTCGAGGTCGAAGAAGACGGTCTGCCAGCGCGGAGCGCCGGTGCGTGTGGGGATGCCGGTGGCGGACTGGGTGGTCATGGGACCCATCCTCCCCCGCCGGGCTCCCGTGCCGCGCCGACCCGACCTGGCCCAGAAACGGGTCAGGTGGTCGGGTCGATGCCCAGGCTCGAGAGCAGGTCCACCACTCGTGACCTGATCTCCTCGCGGATGGGGCGCACCGCCTCGATGCCCTGGCCCGCGGGGTCCTCGAGACCCCAGTCCTCGTAGCGCCTGCCCGGGAAGATCGGGCAGGTGTCACCGCAGCCCATCGTGACGACGACGTCGGAGCGCCGGACGGCATCCGTGGTGAGCACCTTGGGCACCTCGGTGCCCATGTCGATGCCGACCTCGAGCATGGCGGCGACAGCAACGGGGTTCACCGAGGCCGTCGGGGCGCTGCCTGCCGAACGCACCTCGACGGCCCCGCCGGACAGGTGCTGGAGCCACGCCGCAGCCATCTGCGACCGGCCGGCGTTGTGCACGCAGACGAAGAGCACGCTGGGGCGGTCAGGCTGTGGCGCCACGAGGGAACCCCTTTCGCAGGGCGAGTGAGACATAGACGAGCCCCACGAGCACGGGCACCTCGATGAGGGGACCGACCACTCCGGCGAGCGCCTGCCCCGAGGTCACCCCGAAGGTCGCGATCGCCACCGCGATGGCGAGCTCGAAGTTGTTGCCCGCAGCGGTGAACGCGAGCGTCGTCGTGCGCTCGTAGCTCATGTCGAGCGCGCGCCCGAGCAGGAACCCACCGCCCCACATCAGCGCGAAGTACGCGAGCAGGGGCACCGCGATGCGCGCGACGTCGAGCGGGTGGCTCGTCACCTGCTCGCCCTGCAGCGCGAAGAGCACGACGATGGTGAAGAGCAGGCCGTAGAGCGCCCACGGCCCGATGCGCGGAAGGAAAGAGCGTTCGTATGCCGTTCGCCCCCAGCGCTTCTCCCCCACTTTTCGCGACAGGAACCCCAGGAGGAGCGGGAGGCCCAGGAAGATGAGCACGGACCGAGCGATGGTCCACGGCGACACGTCGAGCGCAGCCTGGTCCAGGCCCAGCCACCCGGGGAGCACGGAGAGGTAGAACCAGCCCAGCCCGGCGAACGCCACGACCTGGAAGAGGGAGTTGATGGCGACGAGCACGGCCGCCGCCTCTCGGTCGCCGCACGCCAGGTCGTTCCAGATGATCACCATGGCGATGCAGCGCGCGAGCCCGACGATGATCAGCCCGGTGCGATATTCCGGCAGGTCCGGGAGGAACAGCCAGGCCAGCGCGAACATGAGCGCCGGGCCGAGCACCCAGTTCAGGGTGAGGCTCGAGGCGAGCATCCGCCGGTCTCGGGTGACGGCATCGAGGCGGTCGTAGCGCACCTTCGCCAGCACCGGATACATCATGACGAGCAGCCCGAGGGCGATGGGCAGGCTGACGCCGTCGACCTCGATCGCGGACAGCGCCGACCCCAGGCCGGGCACGGCACGGCCGAGGAGCAGCCCCACGAGCATCGCCAGGCCGATCCACACCGGCAGGAGCCGGTCCAGCCTGGACAGCCGCGAGGCCACGGCGTGATCGGTGGAGGCGGCGGTGCGGGCGCTCACGAGCAGCAGGCCGGCGCCTTCGCCCCCACGACGTGGCCCTCACTCACCGGGGTCGAGGTGCAGCACCCGCCGTCGCCGAGGATCTCCAGGCTGGCAGTGGCTGGTCGGGCTCCCACCGGGTCCTCGTCCTTGACGGTGTAGACCTCCCACGGCGCGCCGGCGGGGTCGTGCACCCACACCTTGTCCTGGAGCGCGTAGCAGCAGGTGGTGTCGAGCTCGTCGAAGGAGGCCAGACCGGAATCGGTGAACCGATCGCGGGCGGCGGCGACCTCCTCGGTGGAGGCGACCTCGACGCCGAGGTGGTTGAGCGCGCCGGCCGTACCGGTCCCCCGGATCGCCTCGCTCGTCTGGATGAGCACGAGCTTCAGCGGCGGCTCGGTGATGGCGAAGTTCGCATAGCCCGGTCGCCGCTTGTGCGGCTGCACCCCGAACATCGCCGCATAGAACGCGACGCTCGCCTCGAGGTCGCTCACGTTGAGCGCGAGCTGGACGCGGCTCGGGCGGGTGGGTGTCTGCGTCATGGCGCCTCCTGGGTGTGGACATCGACACACGTCGATGCCGTTGAGGCTCCCATGCACATCGATGTGTGTCAATATAGAGGTCAATCGATCCCCAGGAGCGCCATGCCGACCCGTGAGCCCGCCCTCGCCCCGGTCCCGGGCGCCACGACCGCCTGCTGCGGCATCGGGGCCAGGGGTGGACTCGGTCGATCCGACGCGGAGCGCAGCGCCGCCCTGCTCAAGGCGGTGGCCGACCCGGTGCGGTTGCGGCTGCTCAGCGCCATCCGCGCAGCCGAGCACGGCGAGGCCTGCGTGTGCGACCTCACCGACCTCGTCGGGCTCGCCCAGCCGACCGTGTCCCACCACCTCAAGGTGCTCGTCGAAGCCGGCCTGCTCGAGCGAGAGAAGCGCGGCACCTGGGCCTGGTTCCGCCTGGTCCCCGCACGCCTGGACGACATCGGCGCCATCTTCCGCTGACCCCTCCCCCACCTCGCCTGCCAGCACGTCGGGTCGGGGGGAGGACCACGGCGTCTCGCCGCCAGTCGACGGGCGACGTCGGGGAGGTCGGGAGGGCTGCCGGCGTACTACCGTTGGGTCGATGTCCGCCCCCGTTTCTGCGCGCCCGCTGCACGAGCTGGTCCACCCCTCGTGGGCCCCCGCGCTGGGGCCGGTCGAGCCGACGCTCGCGGAGCTCGGCGTGTTCCTGCGCTCCGAGGTCGCCGCCGGGCACGGCTACCTCCCCGAGGGTCCCCACGTGCTGCGCGCCTTCGAGCAGCCGCTGGATGCCGTGCGCGTCCTGGTCCTCGGTCAGGACCCCTACCCGACCCCCGGTCACGCCGTCGGGCTCTCGTTCTCCGTGGCAGCCGACGTGAGGCCGGTCCCCCGCAGCCTGGTCAACATCTTCCGCGAGCTGGCCGACGACCTCGGGCTCCCCACCCCCACGAGCGGCGACCTCACCCCCTGGACCGAGCAGGGTGTCCTGCTGCTCAACCGGGTGCTGACCGTGCGCCCGGGCACCCCCGCCAGCCACCGGGGACGCGGCTGGGAGCAGATCACCGGCGCCGCCATCGAGGCCCTGGTCGCGCGCGGCGGCCCGCTCGTCGCGATCCTCTGGGGCCGCGATGCGCGTGCCCTGACGAAGACCCTTGACCCACACGGCATCCCGTTCATCGAGTCCGCCCACCCGAGCCCGCTCTCGGCCCACGGCGGCTTCTTCGGCTCGCGGCCGTTCAGCCGCGCCAACGACCTGCTGGCAGCCCAGGGCGCCAGTCCTGTCGACTGGAGGCTTCCATGACCCCCCACGCCGCCGACCGCCGGGTCTGGACCCGATACGTCGCGATCGGCGACTCCTTCACCGAAGGCATGTCCGACCCCGACCCGATGGTCCCGGACGCCTACGTGGGGTGGGCCGACCGCCTCGCCGTCCACCTCGACGCGGCCGCGGAGGCCGAGCACCTGCCGTTCTCCTACGCCAACCTCGCGGTGCGCGGCCGCAAGCTCGACGACGTGGTGGGTCCGCAGCTCGACGCAGCGATGTCGATGTCACCGGGCCTGGTCTCGATGGTCGGTGGCGGCAACGACCTCCTCCGACCGAGCGTCGACCTGGACGGGCTGGCCGATCGCCTCGAGGCCGCCGTCGTCCGTATCCGGCACTCCGGCGCCGACGTGCTGCTGGCCACCCCCACCGACACCCGCGATGCCGGGCTGTTCAAGGCCCTGCGCGGCCGCCACGCCGTTCACACCGCCAACATCTTCAGCATCGCGCAGCGCCACGGCTGCCGCGTCGTCAACCTGTGGGGCATGGCAGCGCTGCGTGACTGGCGGATGTGGTCCGATGACCGGATCCACCTCGCCACCGAGGGGCACCGCAGGGTCGCGCTGGCTGCCCTGACCGCGCTCGGTCACCGGACCGACCTCGCGGACTGGACCACTCCCCTCCCCGCGGCCGATCGGGCGGCTCGCTCCGAGGAGCTGCGGGGCCACCTCACCTGGGCGCGCACCCACGCCGCTCCGTGGGTGCAGCGACGCCTTCGTGGACAGTCCTCTGGCGACCTCCTCGAGGCCAAGCGACCCACCCTCACGCACCTGCGAGACCCCGACGTGGAGCCGACCCACCACCAGCTGCCCAGGCACTGACGCCGGGGGTGGTCATCCTCTGACCGCGGCGCGCGCCCTGCCATCTCGTACGCTGCGGTCATGCCAGCAACCAGACTCATGCCGACCGAGGAAGGTCAGGACCTCATCGACCTGACCCGTGAGATCTGCGACAAGGAGCTGCGCCCGAAGGTCGACGAGGCCGAACGAGCCGCGGCCACCGACGAGTCCTTCCCCACGGAGGTGTTCCGCACCCTGGGCGCCGCCGGGCTGCTCTCCCTCCCCCACCCCGAGGAGTTCGGCGGCTACGCCCAGCCCTACGAGGTCTACCTCCAGGTCGTCGAGGAGATCGCCTCGGCGTGGATGAGCGTCGCGGTGGGGGTGTCCGTGCACTCGCTCACCGCCTACCCCGTGAGCATCTTCGGCACCCCGGAGCAGCAGGCCGCCCTCCTCCCCGGCATGCTCTCCGGGGACCAGCTCGGCGCCTACTGCCTCTCCGAACCACTCGCCGGCTCGGACATCGCCTCGATGACGACCCGCGCCACGGGCGAGGGCGGCGCCCAGGGCGACCCCACGGCATACCGGCTCCGTGGTCGCAAGGCGTGGATCAGCCACGCCGGCCATGCCGACTACTACACGACCTTCGCCCGCACCTCCGACGACGGCGGCAAGGGTCTGTCCTGCCTCGTCGTGCCGGCCGACGCCGAAGGCATCACCTTCGGAGCGCCCGAGAGGAAGATGGGGTTGCACTGCGACACCGTGCGCGAGGTGATCTACGAGGACGTGCCCGTCGACGCCGACCGCCGCGTCGGCGCGGAGGGCCAGGGCATGGCCATCGCGCTGTCGGCGCTGGATGCCGGCCGGCTGGGGATTGCTGCTGCCGCAACGGGCTTGGCCCAGTCGGCTCTCGACCTAGCCGCGTCCTACGCGATGGAGCGACAGCAGTTCGGGCGGGCCATCGGCGCGAACCAGGGCCTCGCCTTCCTCATCGCCGACATGGAGGCCGCGGTCACCAGCGCCCGGGCCACCTACCTGCACGCAGCGCGGCTCAAGGACGCGGGTCGTGCCTTCTCCAAGGAGGCCGCCGTCGCCAAGCTCGTGGCGACCGACGCTGCGATGAGGGTCACAACCGACGCCGTGCAGGTGCTCGGTGGCGCCGGCTACACCCAGGACTTTCCGGCCGAACGCTTCATGCGCGAGGCCAAGGTGACCCAGATCTTCGAGGGCACCAACCAGATCCAGCGCCTCGTGATCAGCCGCCAGGTCCTCAGATGAGCCTGGGGCGCCCGACGCTCGCCGTGATCGGCGTGCTGCTCCTGGGCGCCTGCTCCCTGCCGTCCGGCGCGACCGACGCCTCCCCAGCAGCCACCGACCTCCCGCCGGGGACCAGCACCGTCGACCCGAGCCCCGGGAGCGGCACACCCGATCCGGTGATGTCGACACCGGTCGACGTGCGGGTGCAGCCGCGCGTCGCTGCCGCGATCGGTGATCTCGCGTCGCGCGAGTCGGTGGCGCCCGAGCAGGCGGTGGTCGCCGCCTTCACACCGGTGACCTGGAGCGACGGGTCGATCGGTTGCCCCCGGCCCGGGATGGCCTACCCGCAGGTGCAGGTCGAGGGCGAGCTGCTCATCCTGCGCCTGGGCACCCGGCTCTTCCAGTACCACTCGCGGGGGGCCGAGCCGTTCACCTACTGCGCCGACCCGACGGCGGGCTACACCGTGCAGGGCTGAGCGCGCGCCCGGTCGGATCCAGGCCACGGAGACCGTGCTGGACTGCACTTCTTGACCGGGCCGCCTCATACGCGGCCCGGTCGTTCCGAGGGTACGGAGCGCTGCGCGTCCACCACGTGAGCGACACGCCGCACGGGGGCCACCCCGCGAGGGCCGAACAGGGAGCGGTCAGTCCTCGAGGTCCCGGGAGATCCTCGGCAGCAGGGTCTCGCCCTCCCGCAGCGCGGTCAGGGCCGGCGCGTGGACCTCTTCGATGTGTCGCAGGCTCTTGCGGCGATAGCGCACGAGCTGGGTGAGCCCGAGCCCCCAGAAGACGAACTGCACCGACATCGCGATCCGGAAGTCGTCCAGGGTGTAGTCCTGCGGCCCCCCCGGGGCCAGCCGGTCCAGGATGATGCCGATCAGGGCGATGGTCAGCAGGGATGCCGTGAAGCCACCGATGTTGACGACCGCCGTGGCCCGCCCCAGCCGCGCCGATGGGTGGAAGGTTCGGGCGAGGTCGAACCCGACCAACGACCCAGGTCCACCGATGGCGGTGACCACGACGAGCACGACGAGGAGCCACAGCGGTGCCGGCCCCGGCAGGAGCAGCACCACCGCCCACACGATCATGATCGAGACGACGATGCCGATCACCAGCTGGGAGCGCCGGAACGGCACCCGTGAGGTGAAGGCGGCGACGGCCGGCCCGGCAGCCATGGCGGTGACGGTCATGACGATGAGGAGGTTGGCCGCGACCTTCGGCTCCAGGCCCTCGCCGCTGACGAGGAACGGGTAGCCCCAGAGCATCGTGAAGACGGTCGCCCCGAACTGCGAGGAGAAGTGCACCCACATCCCCAGCCGTGTCCCCGGGTTGCCCCAGACCTCCGCGAGGGTTCGTGCGAGCGCCCGGATCTTGATCCGCTCGACCGCCTCGCCGCTGTAGGGGGAGTCCTTCACCACCACGAGCAGCGCGACCGCGAGGACCACCCCGATGCTGGCCGCGGTGGCGAAGGACCTCGTCCACCCCCAGGTGGCCAGCGCCGCAGCGAGCGGGGTCGCAGCCGCGACGGCGCCGAGCTGTCCGACCATGCCCGTCAGCTGCGTGACGAACGGCGCCTGCTTGACGCGGAACCAGACGGCGACCAGGCGCAGCAACGAGGTGAACACCATGGCGTCGCCGGCACCCAACAGCACCCTGGCCGCGATGCCCACCCCGAAGGACCCGGCGAAGGCGAACCACATCTGGCCCACGGTCATCATGACCAACCCGATGACCATGAGCTTCTTGGAGCCGAACCGGTCGAGCAGCACGCCGACGGGAATCTGCATCGCGGCGTAGACCGAGAGCTGCACCACGGTGAAGGTGGCGAGCTGGGCCGCGGTGATGTGGAACCGCTCGGCCGCGAGCAGCCCCGCGACCCCGAGCGAGGTGCGGTGGAACACCGCGAGCACGTAGACCGACAGGGCGACGGCCCAGATCGTCCACGCGCGTCGACGACCGATGTTGTGCACCTGTCGTCGGAGCTGGCTGCCGGTCACCGTCAGAGTCTAGGAGCGCGCTGCTCCGACATCGAGTTCCCGCCATCGACGACCAGCACCTGCCCGGTGACGTAGGCGGCTCCGGCAGACGCGAGGAAGACCACCGCTGCCGCCACCTCATCGGGCGTCCCTGACCGTCCGACGGGGGTCTGGCGGCCCTCACGCTCCTCGGACTCGGTCTGGGACCCGGTCTCGATCCAGCCGGGGGCGACCACGTTGACGGTCACCCCGTGCCCTGCCTCGTCGACGGCCAGCGCCCGCGCCAGGCCGACGAGCCCGGCCTTGGCCGCGGCATACGCCACCTCACCCCGCATCGCCATCACCGCCCCGGTCACCGACGAGACCATGACCACCCGACCCCGCCCGCTCGCCCGCAGGTGGGGCAGGGCGGCCCGGGTGACGAGGTATGCCGTGTCGAGGTTGCGCGCGATCGACGCCTCCCAGCGCGGCGGGGTCGTGCCGAGCAGGTCTCCCTCGAGGTAGTCCCCACCGCCGGCCACGCTCACCATCCCGGCGTTGTTGACCAGCACGTCGAGTGCCCCACCGAGGTCGAGGGCCGCCGCGACGACGCGCTGCGCCCCGTCGGGAGTGGTCAGGTCGGCCACCACGCCGGCAGCGCGGTGGCCGGCATCGCGCAGCTCGGCGACGCGGTCATCGACGCGGTCGGTCGTGGCTCCCAGCACCACGGCCGCGCCGCACGAGGCGAGCAGCCGGGCACTGGCCATCCCGATCCCGGTCGGCGAACCCGCGCCCGTGACGACGGCAACGACGCCCGACAGGTCGAGGTGGCCGGCCGCGTGCGGCACCACGGTCACGACAACGCTGCGGTGAAGGACTCCTCGAGCACGTCCAGGCCCTCGTGCAGCAGGTCGTCGGAGATCGAGAGCGGCGGCAGGAAGCGGAACACGTTGCCGTAAGTGCCGCAGGTGAGGGTGATCAGGCCCCGCTGGTGGCAGCCCTTGTTGACGGCCGCCGCCAACGCGGCTGCGGGGGTCTTGGTGTGGGGGTCCTCGACGAGCTCCATCGCGATCATGGCCCCGCGGCCGCGCACCTCCCCGATCTCCTCGAACTTGTCGGCGAGGAGCGCGAGCCGGTCGGTGAGCACGGCACCGATCTCTCGGGCCCGCTCCGCCAGACCGTCCTCCTCCATCGTGGCGATCGACGCGAGGGCTGCCGCGCACGCCACCGGGTTGCCCCCGAAGGTGCCGCCCAGGCCGCCCGCGTGGACGCTGTCCATCAGCTCGGCGCGCCCGGTGACGGCGGCCAGCGGCATGCCGCCGGCAATACCCTTGGCGGTGGTGATGAGGTCGGGCACGACGCCCTCGTGGTCACAGGCGAACCAGTCCCCGGTGCGGCAGAAGCCGGACTGCACCTCATCGGCGACGAGCAGGATGCCGTGCTCGCGGCACCAGTCCGCGAGCCCCGGGAGGAACCCGTCGGGGGGCACGATGAAGCCACCCTCGCCCTGGATCGGCTCGATGATGACTGCCGCACAGTTGCCCTCACCGACCTGGGCGTGGATCTGGTCGGTGACGGTGCGCAGCGCATCGGTGGCGCAGGCCTCCGGGCCGCCGGGCCAGCGGTAGGGGTAGGCCATCGGAACCCGGTAGAGCTCGCTGGCGAAGGGGCCGAAGCCGTCCTTGTAGGGCATGTTCTTCGACGTCAGCCCCATCGTGAGGTTGGTGCGCCCGTGGTAGCCGTGGTCGAAGGCGACGACTGCGCTGCGGCCGGTGGCGTGGCGCGCGATCTTCACGGCGTTCTCGACGGCCTCGGCGCCGGAGTTGAAGAGGGCGGACCGCTTCTCGTGCTCCCCCGGCGTGAGCTCGTTGAGCTTCTCGCACACCTCGACGTAGAGGTCGTAGGGCGTGACCATGAAGCAGGTGTGGGTGAACCGGCGGATCTGCTCGGTCACCGC
>JBDSNZ010000085.1:0-4612 GCA_039915055.1 Ornithinibacter sp. | reverse complement strand
GCACCCGGCACGACGATGACCCCCGAGCGGGGGATGAGCACGTCGCGCTGGAACGCAGCGATGTCGAGCCGCAGCGGGAACGTCACCCAGGTGAAGAGCCCTCCCTGGGCGCGGGTCCACGTGATGCCGGGCGGGAAGTGCGATTCCATGCTCGCGAGCATGAGGTCCCGCTTGTGCCGGTAGGTCGGCAGCATGTCGGCGATGTGTGCGTCGATGTCGAAGCCGCTGAGGTAGGCCGCGGCCGCGCGCATGTTGAGCGTGCCGTTCTGGGTGTCTGCAGCGAGTTTGAGGAGGGAGAGCTTCTCGCGGATCTCGGGAGTCGCCAGGGCCCAGCCGAGGCGGAGCCCGGGGGCGAGGATCTTGGAGAAGCTGCCCAGGTGCACGACTCGACCGGTGGTGTCGAGGCTCTTGATCGTCGGGAGCCGCTCGCCCTCGTAGCGCAGCTCGCGGTAGGGCGTGTCCTCCAGGATGACGACGTCATGTTCCTCGGCGAGCTCGAGAACGCGCCGCCGCCGAGCCAGGCTCATCGTGCGTCCCGTGGGGTTCTGATAGTCGGGCACGGTGTAGATCAGCTTGACGCGCTCGGTGCTGCACAGCACCTGCTCGAGCGCGCCGGTGTCCATGCCTTCCTCGTCCATGGGCACCGAGCGGTAGTCGGGCTCACAGGGGTTGAACGCGATGAGCGCCCCGAGAAAGGTCGGCCGCTCGGTGACGATGACGTCGTCGGCGTCGATGAAGAGCTTGGCCGTGAGGTCCAGGCCCTGTTGCCCGCCCTGGGTGATGAGGACGTCGTCCGCCGTGCACGGCATCCCGTCAGCCGTGAGCCGGGCAGCCACGAGGGCGCGCAGCTCCAGCAGCCCGTCGGATGCCGCGTACTGCAATGACGAGGCGTTGTCGGGGGTGAGCAGGTCGTCATAGATCTTGTGCAGCTCATCGATGGGGAAGAGCGTCGGGTCGGGGTAGCCGCCCGCGAAGGACGTGATTCGCGGGTCACCCGCGAGAGCGAGGAACTCGCGGATCGGTGAGGGCTGCACGCGCTCGGCGCGGCGAGCGAACGAGGTCATGGCCGGCCCCTCAGCCGAAGGCCAGCCCGCTGGGGCGTCCGTCGTGCAGCGCGGCCAGGTGCTCGTCGTAGTTCATGACGTCGAAGAGCGAGGCTCCCTCGAGCATGCGCGCCTGGAGCCCCTTCTCACGTGCCTCGATCGCCTCCGCCCCGGCGACGGCAGTGAGGAGCTCCTCCTCCGAGCCCACGACGAGCCCGTCGTCATCGCCGACGATGAGCTCGCCCGGGCCCACGTGGACACCGCCGACCGACAGTGCGATGCCGGTCTCGGGGAGCCCCACTGCGGCATACGCATTCGGCGCGACCCCGGTCGACCAGACCGGCATCGTCAGCGTCGCGAGGGTGGCACTGTCTCGGGACCGACCCCAGATGACGATCCCGGCCAGGCCGCGGCGTTGGGCCTCGGTGCCGAAGAGCTCCCCCGCGACGGCTCGCTCGTCCCCGCCGGCATCGACGAGGAGCACGTCACCGGGCCCGGACTCCCGCAAGGCGTGCAGCACCGACATGAGGTCCCGGTTGGCCTTGGCAGTGACGACCCGACCGACCAGGTGCGGGCCGGGCGCGAGGGGCCGGAGGCTGGCAGGCAGGATGCGCAGGCCGGGCGACGCATCGACCAGGCTCGTCGTCGAGAGGTGCCCCAAGCGGTCGAGCAGGTTCTGGGTCGTCATGGACTGATCCTCACATCCCCCAGGGTCAGGCGTCGACGATGACCGGGATGACCAGCGGGCTGCGGCGGTGCGTGCGCTGGGCCCAGCTGGACGCGGCCCGGCGCACCAGCTCCTCGATCTGCGCGAGGTCCTCGATGCCGTCCTGGGTCGCCTTGGTGAGGGCCTTCTGGATGGCGGGGGTGGCCGCGGAGAAGTCCATCACCTCGGGCGGGAAGCCGTGGGCGAGGTAGTCGGGGTCCTCGGTGAGCGCTCCGGTGTCGGGGTCGACGATGCAGACGATGGTCACCACGCCCTCCTCCGCGAGGGTGCGCCGCACGTGGAGCGTCTCCTCGGTGGTGCCTCCCACGGTCATCGCGTCGACGTAGACGAGCCCGGCGGGGACGGTGCCGGTGATCTTGGCACGACCGCCGACGAGGTCGATGACGCTGCCGTCCTGCCCGATCAGCACCCGCTCGGGGTCGACCCCGGTGCGGATGGCGATGTCGGCGTTGGCGCGCAGGTGCCGCCACTCGCCGTGGACGGGGAGCACGTTGGATGGGCGGATGATGTTGAAGCAGTAGGCAAGCTCGCCGGCGCTGGCGTGACCGGAGACGTGCACCTTCGCGTTGCCCTTGTGCACCACGTTTGCGCCCCAGCGGGTGAGCTCGTTGATGACGCGGTAGATGGCGTTCTCGTTGCCCGGGATGAGCGAGCTGGCCATGAGCACCGTGTCGCCCTCGGTGATGCTCACGGGGTGGTCACGGTTGGCCATGCGGGCCAGCGCGGCCATCGGCTCACCCTGCGAGCCGGTGGCGATGATCGTCATCTGGTCGGGGCGCAGCCGTTCGAGCGCCTTGAGGTCCTTGACCACGAGGCCGTCGGGGATCGTGAGATAGCCGAGCTCGCGGGCGATGCCCATGTTGCGGACCATCGAGCGCCCCACGAAGGCGACCTTGCGCTTGTGACGGTGGGCGGTGTCGAGGATCTGCTGGATGCGGTGCACGTGACTGGCGAAGCTCGACACGATGACGCGGCCCTTGGTGGTGCGGAACACGGTGTCGATGGCCGGCGAGAGCTCCTCCTCGGACACGGTGAACCCGGGTACCTCGGCGTTGGTGGAGTCGACGAGGAACAGGTCGACCCCTTCCTCGCCGAGGCGTGCGAAGGCGCGCAGGTCGGTGACCCGCCCGTCGAGCGGGAACTGGTCCATCTTGAAGTCACCGGTGCAGAGCACCAGCCCGGCCGATGTGCGGATGGCCACCGCCAACCCGTCGGGGATGGAGTGGTTGACGGCGATGAACTCGCAGTCGAAGCTCCCGAACGTGAGCCGGTCACCTTCGGCGACCAGGCGCGTCACCGGGGTGATGCGGTGCTCGACGAGCTTGGCCTCCAGCAGGGCCAGGGTGAGCCGGGAGCCGACGACGGGGATGTCGGGGCGCTCGCGCAGGAGGTAGGGCACACCGCCGATGTGGTCCTCGTGGCCGTGGGTGAGCACGATCGCGTCGATCGTGTCGAGGCGGTCCCTGATCCAGGTGAAGTCGGGGATGATCACGTCCACACCGGGCTGGTGCTCGTCGGGGAAGAGGACGCCGCAGTCCACGATGAGCAACCGGCCGGCGTGCTCGAACACCGTCATGTTGCGGCCGATCTCGCCCAGGCCGCCCAGCGGCACGATGCGCAGGCCGTCCTTGGGCAGCGCGGGCAAGGTGTCGCCGCTGCGGCGACGTGGGCCGCGCCGGCTCATCGGCCAGCTCCTGCAGCGAGTCGTCGGTTCGGTAGGGCGAGGTAGTGGTGCGACGCGTGGTTCACGGGCTTCTCCGGTGGCGTGGGTGTGCGGACGTCAAGGTCGGTGCGAGGGACGATGCGTGCACTTCACTTCGCGCGGGTTCCACCGCTGCGGTGACCGCTGCGAGGCGGCAGCCACTGCGGGCCGGCTCGGTGCCTCGTCACGGTCGACGCAACCCGGTGGCGCGTGCGCGACAGGTCGATGACGTCATCCTTCGACCCTCCACGGTAGTCCACTGCGCCCATGTCGCCCTGACCGGAAGTGACGGCCGGGCAGAGCGACCCCGGATGCCGTGACGCACCGACCAGCGGGGAGGCACCTGCCATCAGCCCAGACCAGGCCCGGCCCGGCGCGGACTGAGGTCCGGCTGGAGGCCCAGTTGGCCCCCAGCCGGCGACCCAGCCGGTGCCTCAGGAGGCGGCCGAGAGTGCCTTGATCTCCTCGCGCGCGCCCACGATGTCGCGGTGCTGCTGCTGCACCACGGCCCGGAAGCCGTCGCTGAGGTCCTCCTTCAGGGCCTTCTCGTATTCCGACACCGCGTGGTCCTCACCGGTGCTGGCCGCTCCTAGCACGGCCCCCGCGTCGTCGCCGGTGACGGCATCCTTCATCTTCAGCCAGCCCCGGTGCAGGGACGCGGCGAGCGACCCACTCTCGTCCACGTCATCCCCGTACTCGTGGCCGAGCTCGACGATCTGGCCTGCGAAGCGGGCGCGTTGGTCGGAGAACCGCTGCATCGTCTCGGCGAGCTGCGGCTGGTCGCTGTCCCTCAGCTTCTCTGCCGCGGCGGCGAACCCGGCGCGGCCGTCCTTGAGGGTTTCCACGAGGTCCTTGGCGACCTTCTCGTCTGCCGACATGTCAGTTCTCCTTCGTTGCAGGTGTCGTGCGTGCGCAGTCCCCTTACCCGTTCCCCGACGGGTGAACCCTCCTTCGACACGTTGTGAGCACCCGCGCCACCGGGCGTTCGTTGCTGGACCCATCCGCGGGGCTTCTGGCTCCGAACTCCTTGGGTCAGCGCAACCGCGACGACGGGTCCAACAGGATCAATGAACAAGGGAGTTCCCGCATGCGCACCATTTCCAAGCTTGGCACCGCCACCCTCGGGTCGGCTCTGCTCCT
>JBDSNZ010000066.1:0-10141 GCA_039915055.1 Ornithinibacter sp. | reverse complement strand
TCCGGCGACGCCGCGCAGGCGCAGGAGGCGCTCCAGGCTGCCTCCACCAAGCTCGACAAGGCCGTGAGCAAGGGCGTCATCCACAGCAACCAGGCGGCGAACAAGAAGTCCGCGATGGCCAAGCAGGCCGCCGCGCTCTGACCCGGCCGTGTCGCAGGGCCCGTCACCGACACCGGTGACGGGCCCTGCGTCGTCGGGTCGGGTTCAGGCCGTCGCTGACCGCACGGCGGCCGCGACCTCGTCGAAGCGGGCCGAGGACAGCACCGCTCCCTCGCGGCGCACCGCGCCGGGGTCGACCCGGATGACGCGGTTCACCCGTACCTCGCTGGGCCGGCCCCTGGTGTCCCAGGCGCCCGTGCCGATGTCGACCCAGATCCGCCCCGCGCGGGCCTCCTGCGCCGCGTCGCGGTCGTGGTCCTGGCTGGTCAGCTGAAGGGCGAGCAGCCACGGTCCGTCGCGTCCCACGAGCAGCACGGGGCGGTCCTTGCCCTGGCTGTGGTCCTCCTCGTAGGGCACCCAGGTCCAGACGACCTCTCCCGGGTCCGGTCTCCCATCCGGTTTCGGGTCGTAGACCGGGTCGAGCAGGCCGGTCCAGTCACCGGGGTAGCTGCCCCGCCCGGTGCTCTCGGGCACGGTCGAGGTGTGCGGCGATCGCGGGGTGAGGAGTCGGCCGAGCGCGGCCGTCACGCGGCGGGCGAGCCCAGCACCTCGAGGGGGGTTGGTCATGGAGCCACCCTAGGTCGCTGCCCACCGGGCCCCACCCCTCACCTCGAGGACCGTCGGCGCAGCAGGGGTGCGCGAACGGCATCCCGGAATCGTGGGAGACTGGGGCACAGTGCCCTGACCGCCCGACGCAAGGAATCCACCCGCTCGTGTCCCCCCGTGCCCGCAACGCGCTGCAGCCGCACGCCACGCCGCCGGAGGCGATCCGCAACTTCTGCATCATCGCCCACATCGACCACGGCAAGTCGACCCTGGCCGACCGGATGCTGCAGATCACCGGTGTCGTCGACGACCGGGCCATGCGTGCGCAGTACCTCGACCGGATGGACATCGAGCGCGAGCGCGGCATCACGATCAAGAGCCAGGCCGTGCGGATGCCGTGGGACCTCGACGGGTCGCGCCACGTGCTCAACATGATCGACACCCCGGGCCACGTCGACTTCACCTACGAGGTGAGCCGCAGCCTCGCCGCGTGCGAGGGCGCCGTGCTCCTCGTCGACGCAGCCCAGGGCATCGAGGCCCAGACCCTCGCGAACCTCTACCTCGCGATGGAGAACGACCTCACGATCATCCCGGTGCTGAACAAGATCGACCTGCCCGCCGCGCAGCCGGAGAAGTATGCCGAGGAGCTCGCGAAGCTCATCGGGTGCGAGCCCGATGACTGCTTCCGGGTGTCGGGCAAGACCGGCGTCGGGGTCGAGCCGCTGCTCGACGACATCGTGCGCCAGATCCCGGCCCCCTCCGGTGACGCCGACGCCCCGGCCCGCGCGATGATCTTCGACTCGGTCTATGACACCTACCGCGGGGTCGTCACCTACGTGCGCGTCATCGACGGCAACCTCAACCCGCGCGAGCGCATCGTCATGATGTCGACGCGCGCGAGCCACGAGCTGCTCGAGATCGGTGTGATCAGCCCGGAGCCGGTGCCCGGCAAGGGCCTGGGCGTCGGCGAGGTCGGCTACCTCATCACCGGCGTGAAGGACGTGCGCCAGAGCCGCGTCGGCGACACCGTGACGAATGCCGGCAAGCCCGCCACCGAGGCGCTCGGCGGCTATCGCGACCCCAAGCCGATGGTGTTCTCGGGGCTCTTCCCCCTCGACGGCTCGGACTACCCCGACCTGCGCGACGCCCTCGACAAGCTCAAGCTCAACGACGCGGCGCTCGTCTACGAACCCGAGACGTCGGTGGCTCTCGGCTTCGGCTTCCGCTGCGGCTTCCTCGGGCTGCTGCACCTCGAGATCGTCCGGGAGCGCCTCGAGCGCGAGTTCGACCTCGAGCTCATCTCCACCCAGCCCAACGTCGTCTACCAGGTGAGCATGGACGACGGCAAGGTCATCGTCGTGACCAACCCGAGCGAGTTCCCCGGCGGGAAGATCGCCGAGGTGCGCGAGCCCAAGGTGCGCTCCACGATCCTCGCGCCGAGCGAGTTCATCGGCGCGATCATGGAGCTCTGCCAGGGCAAGCGTGGCACCTTGCTCGGCATGGACTACCTCTCCGAGGACCGGGTCGAGATGCGCTACACCCTGCCGCTGGCCGAGGTCGTCTTCGACTTCTTCGACCAGCTGAAGTCGCGCACCCGCGGCTACGCGTCCCTGGACTACGAGCCCGACGGGGACCAGGCCGCGGACCTCGTCAAGGTCGACATCCTGCTGCAGGGGGAGACCGTCGACGCGTTCTCCGCGGTCGTCCACAAGGACAAGGCCTACGGCTACGGGCTGATGATGGCCGGCAAGCTCAAGGAGCTCATCCCGCGCCAGCAGTTCGAGGTGCCGATCCAGGCGGCCGTCGGTGCCCGGGTCATCGCGCGCGAGAACATCCGCGCGATCCGCAAGGACGTCCTCGCCAAGTGCTACGGCGGCGACATCTCGCGCAAGCGCAAGCTGCTCGAGAAGCAGAAGGCGGGCAAGAAGCGGATGAAGAACATCGGGTCGGTGGAGGTGCCACCGGAGGCCTTCATCGCGGCCCTCACCTCCGACGGCGCGGGCGCCCAGGCCACCAAGAAGTAGGCCGTGCACCCCAGCCCCTCACCCGCTCAGGCGAGGAGGCTGGACTCCTCCACGTCGGAACCCGCGAGCGGCCCGTCGCGCCACGCCTCCGGCGTCGACGCGAGGTCCCAGAGCGCGAGCAGGTCGCGCGGCCACACGTCGTCCGTGGTGGCCTCGAGGTCTGTTCGGGACCACCAGCGGATGTCGGCCACGGTGAGGCGTTCCTCCTCGGTGTGGGCGGCGGTGTCGACCTCGAACGCCGGAACCCGCACGAGGTAGAAGACCTCGTGCTGGTCCACCACCTTGTCGCTGTAGCCGTGCAGCACCCGGCGCAGCAGCAGCGGGCCCGTGAGGTCGGTCGCGACGACGCGCAGCCCGGTCTCCTCCCACAGCTCGCGCACCCCTGTCTCGAGGTCGCTCTCACCGGGGTCGACACCCCCGCCGGGAGTCACCCACCAGTGCGCCACCGGGTCCAGCCCCAGGTCGGAGTCGAGGAACAACAGCATCCGGTCGTCCTCGTCGACGACGAGCACGCGCACCGCCCGGCGCTCGATGCGGGGTCGGTCGGCCGGCTCGGGCACGACGAACCCCGGCTGACCCGCGAATCGTGGTGAGGCCATCCCCACACGGTAGCCGCGCCACGGGCTACCGGTCGGTAATCTCGCGGCCGTGACCTCCACCTACGACCTCTACCGATCGATGAGCGCCCGCCCGTTCGGGGCGCGGATCTTCTCGGCGATGTTCGCGCGCAAGGCGCCCTACTTCCGCACCGTGCGACCCCAGGTGCGCGAGGTGCGCCCGCACCACGCCGAGCTGAGCATCAGGAAGCGCAAGGCGGTGCAGAACCACCTCGGCACCGTGCACGCCATCGCCGTGTGCAACGGGCTCGAGGCCGCCATGGGGCTGCTCGCCGAGGCGACCACCCCTCCTGGTCGGCGCTGGATCCCCAAGGCGATGGAGGTCGCCTACCTCGCGAAGTCCACCACCGACCTGCTCTGCGTCGCGCAGACGAACCCGCAGGACTGGTCCGATGTGGGGGACGTCCCCGTGCGGGTGCGTGCCGTGCGCACCGATGGCACCGTGGTGGTGACCGGCGTCATCACCATCTACGTCAGCGAGAAGACGTCGGTCGCACCCTGACAGTGGGCCCGGCTACCGTCAGGCGATGACGACACCACGCCTGGACAAGCCCAAGCAGAGCGATGAGGTGACCACCGCGCTCGCGTTCCTGGACTTCCAGCGGGCCACGGTGCTCGCCAAGGCCGAGGGGCTGGATGCCGCGGCGCTGGCCCAGTCGCTGCCGCCGTCCTCGATGACGCTCGGCGGCCTGCTCAAGCACCTCGCCTACGTCGAGCACTGGTGGACCCGAGAGGTCTTTCTCGGCCTGCCGGGGCAGGAGCCGTGGGCATCGGTCGACTGGTCCGCCGACGAGGACTGGGACTGGCACTCGGCGGCCGAGGACGACCCCGCAGCGCTGCGCGCCCTCCTCGGAGCGAGCATCGCCGCGAGTGACGTCGTGCTGTCGGCGGGCTCCTTCGACGACCTGTCCGTGGGCCTGAGCCGCACCGGGGAGCAGTTCAGCCTGCGGTGGGTGGTGCTCCACCTCATCGAGGAGTATGCCCGCCACGCCGGGCACGCCGACCTGCTGCGCGAGGGCGTGGACGGCAGCACCGGGGAGTGAGGGCCCGCTCAGGGCACGAGGCGTGAGCGCAACCGCTCGACGTCCTCGGCGCTCCAGTCGTGCTCGCGCAGCCACCCGGCCGCACCTCCGTAGCCGTCGGTGAGGGCCGTGAGGATCGCCTCGATCGACTCCGCCCGGGGCACCTGGTCGGCGATGGACTGCTTCGCCAACGCCTCGCCGTACGCCGGTCTGGGGCTGAGCCGCCCGATGATCGCCTCGATCCGCTCGCCCGTGAGCACGTAGTCCGCGACGATCTCCTCGCGGGGCACCCCGGCGACGTCCAGCGCCATGGCCACCACCGTGCCGGTGCGGTCCTTGCCGGCAGCGCAGTGCACCACCGTGGCGCCATGGGCGCCCGCCACCACCCGGAGCGCGGCGGCGACCGAGTCCGGTCGGCGCGAGAGGTAGCCCAGGTAGTGCTGCGCCCAGAACGCGGCGTCGCGCACCGGGTCGTCCTCCTGCCAGGGCATCACGAGCGCGCGCTGGCCGACGTCCTTCACCGCCTCGGACGGCAACCTCTCCTGGATGAGGGAGTGGTGGTGGTGGGTCAAGGACTGCACCTGGCGCAGCGGCCCGGGCCCCTCGATGTGCAGCTCGGTGTCGGTGCGCAGGTCGATGATGTCGCTCACTCCGAGGTCGTGCACCAACCGCGTGACGTCCCCCTCGGTGAGGTCCTGGAGGTTGTCCGAGCGGATCAGCCGCCGGTCGGCGACCCGGCCCCCGTCGCGCGTGGGCAGCCCGCCCAGGTCGCGCATGTTGACCAGTCCGTCGAGGTCGATCCAGCGGTCCGTCACCTCGTCATCCTAGGTCGGTGCTGGTGACAGGATGAGTCGGTGCCCCGACTTCCCGACGGTGACCCGTCGCCACCGAGTGGTGAGCTCCCCGACGAGGCGCTCGCCACCCTCGCCGGAGCCCGGTTCGGCATCTACCTGCACGTCCCCTACTGCGCGGTGCGCTGCGGTTACTGCGACTTCAACACCTACACCCTGACCGAGCTCGGTCCCGGCGCGTCCACGGCCACCTTCGTCGACGGGGCGCTTGCGGAGCTCGACCTGGCCGCGGGCGTGCTCGGGGCCGCAGCCCCCGCCGTCGAGACCGTCTTCGTCGGTGGTGGCACCCCCACGCTGCTCCCGGCGGCCGACCTCGTGCGGTGCGTGGACGGCATCCGGGAGCGGTTCGGGCTGGCGGAGGGCGCGGAGGTGAGCACCGAGGCCAACCCGGACTCGGTGACCGCGGCGGACCTCGAGGTGCTGGCGGCCGGCGGTTTCACCCGGGTCTCGATCGGCATGCAGTCCGTCGTGCCCCACGTGCTCCGCACCCTGGACCGCACCCACGACCCGGCGCGGGTCGCGACCGCGGTGGCCGGGGCGAAGACCGCAGGGCTCGCGACGAGTGTCGACCTCATCTACGGCACACCGGGGGAGTCGTTGACCGACTGGCGCGAGAGCCTCGACGCCGCGGTGGCCCTGGAGCCCGACCACGTCTCCGCGTATGCGCTGGTCGTCGAGGAGGGCACCGCGCTGGCCCGCCAGGTGAGCCGGGGGGAGGTGCCGGCGCCCGAGGGGGACGACGAGGCCGACAAGTACGAGCTGGCCGACGAGGTGCTCGCTGCAGCCGGGTTCGACTGGTACGAGGTGAGCAACTGGTCGCGCGAGGTGAGCGGACGGTGCCGGCACAACGAGGGCTACTGGCGCGGTGACCCCTGGTGGGGAGTGGGCCCCGGCGCGCACAGCCACATCGGCGGCGTGCGCTGGTGGAACGTCAAGCACCCGAGGTCGTATGCCGCCGCGCTGGCAGCGGGGGAGTCACCGGCTGCCGGGAGGGAGACACTCACCGCCGAGCAGCGACGCGACGAGGAGGTGCTGCTCGGTGTGCGCCTGCGCGACGGGCTGCCGATCGGTCGCCTCGACGCCATCGGCCGCGAGGCCGTTGCCGGACTCGTGGCCGATGGCCTGGTCGAGGGTGTCGCCGCGGTGCGGGAGCGACGGGTGGTGCTGACCCTGCGGGGCCGGCTCCTGGCTGACACGGTGGTCCGCCAGCTGCTCGGCGTCTGAGGAGCGGGGTCTCGCCTACTTGACGAACTGCGGCGTCAGCGGCGGGGTCCACCACTCACCGTTGTTCGCCTTGATCGCCCCGATGATGTGCACGATCACCGCGTAGAGGCCGGCCGCGAGGATGAGTGGGATGCCGATGATCAACCCGATGATCGTCAGGCAGAAGATGATGCCCACGATGAATCCGATGCCGGCGAGGATCTGGACGTTGAGGGCGTTCGCGGTGTGGTGGCGCACGAAGGGGCCCCGGTCCCGGAAGACGAGATACATCACCAGGGCGCAGACGAACCCGAGCGTTCCGCCGGAGAAGACGGTGGCGGCCAGGGCGACGCCGTGCGCGGCCATCCCGGTGGTGCGCTCGTCGCTCGGGGCCATCGGCGTCGTGGGCACCGGCAGGTATGCCGGGGGCTGCTGGGCGTAGGGCGGCGGGGGCGGGGGCGGCGGCTGTGCTGCCTCGGGGGCCGGTGGGTGCTCGGTGGTGGGCGCAGCCAGCTCGGGATGCTCCTCCAAGGCAGCGGTGGGGTCGGTGGGGGTGTCGCTCGGGTGGGGGCTCTGGTCGCTCATCTGGTGCTCCTCGTCGTGGTGGTCTCCAACCATCAAACACCCGACGCGGCCCGGGCTCCATCGGTTCCGGGGTGAGTCCGGGGGCGGGTCAGGGTCGGGTCAGGGGCGACCCCGAGGGATGGGTGGGGTGGGGCCCTCAGGCCGGAGCGGTGACGAAGTCGATGAGCTCCTCGACCCGCCCGAGCAGCTCGGGCTCCAGGTCGGTCCACGAGTCGACGGAGCGCAGCACCCGCTGCCAGGCACGGGCCAGGTCAGCTTGGGACTCGTGCGGCCACCCGAGGTGGGCTGCCACGCCGACCTTCCACGACGTGCCGCGCGGGATGACCGGCCACTGCGTCATCCCCAGGCGCCCCGGCTTCACCGACTGCCAGACGTCGACGTACGGGTGACCGACCACCAGGAGGTGCGCGGCATACGGCGTCACGGCCCTGGCCTCCTCGACGACCCGCCACTCCTTGGTGCCGGGGAGGATGTGGTCGACCAGCACGCCCATCCGGCGGGTGCGCGTGGGTGCGAAGTCGCGGACCGCTGCGGCGAGGTCGTCCACGCCATCGAGCATCTCCACGACGACGCCCTCGACGCGCAGGTCGGCGCCCCACACCTTCTCGACGAGCTCGGCGTCGTGCTTGCCCTCGACGAAGATCCTCGATCCGCTGGCGACCCGGGCTCGTTGCCCGTGAACCGCTCGGGACCCGCTCGCGGTCCGACCCTGCTCGGCCCTCGCGGCCGCCAGGCGGGTGTCGCTGGCAGCCCGAGGGGCGGTCAGGGTGACGGGGGCTCCGTCGAGGAGGAAACCCGGCCCGAGACGAAAGCCCTTGGTCCTGCCCCGCCGGTCCTCCAGGTGCACCACGTGCAGCCCCCCGGCCTTCTCCACCCGAACGACGGCACCCACCCATCCCGTCTCGACGTCCTCGATGACGGTGCCCAGCTCAGCAGGGAGGTCGCTCGAGCGGCCGCGGGCGGGGCGTCGCCAGTCCCCACCGAGCACGTCGCCGCCATACCTGTCCGTCACGGCGCCGAGGGTAGCCCGCCGCGTGAGGACGGCACCCGACCGCCGCGCCGGGAGCCCACACCCCACCGATCACTCCACCGTGTCGCGACTTTCGCGCAGCCGCCACCGAGCACGTAGAATTGGCACTCCGATCGTGAGAGTGCCAAGGGCGGTGCCCCGCGTGACGCCCACCCACCACCCGACCAGATCCAGCCACACCCGCCCCGGAGGTGACCGACGATGAGCGAGGACCGCCGACTGCGCGTGCTGCGTGCCATCGTCCAGGACTACGTCCAGACCTCGGAGCCCGTCGGGTCCAAGGCCCTTCTCGAGCGCCACCACCTCGGTGTCTCGGCCGCGACCGTCCGCAACGACATGGCCTCCTTGGAGGAGGACGGGCTGATCGCCGCGCCACACACCAGCGCCGGGCGGGTGCCGACCGACGCCGGCTACCGCATGTTCGTCGACCGGCTCTCCGCCGTGAAGCCGATGAGCTCGGCCGAGCAGCGAGCCATCGGCCAGTTCCTCGAGGGCGCCGTCGACCTCGACGACGTGGTCGACCGCACCGTGCGGCTCCTCGCGTCGTTGACGCGGCAGGTCGCCGTCGTGCAGTACCCGTCGTTGGCGCGATCCGCGGTGCGCCACGTCGAGCTCGTGCCGATCGGTGCTGGCCGGTTGCTCGTGGTGCTCATCACGACCACCGGCCGGGTCGAGCAGCGCGTGGTCGACGCGGGCGTGGACCTCCTCACCGATGATGGCGAGTCAGCCCTGTCGACCCTGCGCACCGAGCTCAACCGCGCCACGACGGGTCGCACCCTCGCCGAGGCGTCCTCGCACCTCGCGAGCGTGCCAGGCCTGCTCGAGCCCGGCCTGCGCGACCTCGTCCGCAGCATCGCCGCGGCCCTTCAGGACTCCCTCGTCGAGGAGCGCGAGGAGCGCGTCGTGCTCGCCGGCACGGCAAACCTGGCCCGCGGTGGTGGCGACCTCACCAGCATCGGGCCGGTGCTCGAGGCCCTCGAGGAGCACGTGGTGCTCCTGAAGCTGCTGGGCACCGTCGCCGAGGAGGGTGGAGCCGTCGCCGTGCGGATCGGGCACGAGAACCCGTATGCCGGTCTGCGTTCCACCTCGATGGTGACCACCGGTTACGGCGCGGGCACCGACGTCGTCGCCGGCCTCGGGGTCGTCGGCCCCACCCGGATGGACTACCCCACGGCGATGGCCTCCGTGCGTGCCGTCGCGACCTACGTCTCGCGGATCCTCGCCACCTGAGGCGCACACCCGCACCCTGTTCCCCCGACCGCTTTCCCGAAGGACCCCTCACCCGTGAACGACTACTACGCCGATCTCGGCATCTCGCGCGACGCCAGTGCCGAGGAGATCAAGAAGGCCTACCGGCGCTCGGCCCGCCGACTGCACCCGGACGTCAACCCCGGCCCCGAGGCCGAGGAGCAGTTCAAGAAGGTGTCCCAGGCCTACGACGTGCTCTCCGACACCGACAAGAAGCAGTCCTACGACATGGGGTCCGACCCCTACGGCGGCGGCGCCGCAGGGTTCGGCCAGGGCTTCTCGTTCAGCGACATCATGGACGCCTTCTTCGGCGGTCAGGGAGCCGGAGCGGGCCGCGGCCCGAGGTCGCGACAGACCCGTGGCCAGGACGCCCTGGTGCGCCTGGACATCGACCTCGGCGATGCCGTCTTCGGCGCCCAGAAGGACCTGATGATCGACACGGCCGTCGCCTGTGCGACGTGCCACGGCGCAGGGATGCAGCCGGGAACCTCGGTGCGCACCTGCGACGTGTGCGAGGGGCGTGGTGAGATCCAGCAGGTCCAGCGCAGCTTCCTCGGCCAGGTCATGACCACCCGTCCGTGCATGACGTGCCAGGGTTTCGGCCAGATCATCACCGACCCCTGCTACGAGTGCTCCGGCGACGGGAGGGTGCGAACTCGCCGAACCCTCACCCTGAAGGTCCCGGCCGGCGTGGACACGGGCACCCGCATCCAGCTCGCGGGCGAGGGCGAGGTGGGGCACGGAGCCGGGCCGGCCGGTGACCTCTACGTGGAGGTCGCGGTGCAGCCGCACGGCACCTTCCAGCGCCGCGGAGATGACCTGCACGCGAGCGTGGAGGTGCCGATGACCGCCGCCG
>JBDSNZ010000014.1:0-4318 GCA_039915055.1 Ornithinibacter sp. | reverse complement strand
GCTCCCGCGCGGCTGCCACCGATCGTCGCCGAGTGCGGTCCGCCCACGGTCGTGGCCTCGCACTTGGCCTCCTGGAAGGCCTGGTCGCTCAGCAGCGCGTAGACCTCCTCGGGGGTCCCGGCCAGCTCCTCACGCGTGGTCAGTCGCACGGTCGCGTCCTCTCTCGGGTCGTCGGTGCCGCGATCCTCTCACCCCTGGCGCAGCCCGTGCGACACCTGCTCGAGCGCGATGCTCGACTCCCGGAGCACCTCGAGCACCCAGTCGCGGCGTCGGCGGTGCTGCGCCAGCACCAGGTCGAGGTCACCCTGGAGCCGCGCCCGCGTCGCCTCCTGCGCGCTCGCCCTCTGCCCGTCGGCGGTGCCGGTGACCCCGAACGCGACGATCACCCGTCCCTCGCGCACCTCCAGCCCAGCGGCGGCGGCCCGCTCATCGATCATCCGGGCCCGGGCGACGAGGTCGGCGAGCTCGCTCGCGTGGTCCTGCAGCACGACGCCGACGCGATCCAGCTGCTGCGCCGTGGTGTCGTTCGCCGCCGCGAGGGTCTCGGTCCGCTTCCGCACCCGCGCCGAGGTGCGACCCTGCCACTGCACTCCCAGCGCATCGCCAGCAGCCCGGATGCCGTCCGCGCTCAGCGTCAGCTCGCCGCTCACCCGGCGCACCGTGCCGGCACAGGCGGAGAGGGATGCCGGGTCGCCCGGCACGGTGCTCATGGCTGCACCCCGGCATCCGCCGAGGTTCCGGTGCGCTCGCCGTGACTCGACCGGGCGTCGGTGCGCTCCTGCGGCGCGGACCGGGCGCCGGTGCGCTCCTGCGGCGCTGCCGCCGCGTCTCCACGCGGACCATCGACCCAACGGCTCAGGCTCGGGGTGAGGTCGCACGCGGTCTCGCCGAGGGCGCGCAGCGTGTCGGTCACCTGGTCGAGCCAGTCATCGAGCACGCGCTGCGGCCGGGGCTCACCGGTGACGACGAGGCAGGCCAGCACGTCGTCTTCCCCCGCGAGCACCATGGCGCGCAGGGTGTCGAGCTGAGAGACCAGGGCCGAAGCGAGAACGGGGTCGGCACCAAGGGTCACCCCGCCACTCTACGGCGTGTGCGCACCCGGCCCGCGAGGTTACCCACAGCCCTCGCGCGCCCGCAGCCGCAGGCCGAAACGGTTGCCACCGCGACCGTTTGAGCACCCCGGTCGGGCGCTATCGTCGACCGCGTGAGTGAAGAGCAGCCGGCAGATGACCCGATTGGGGCCTCGGCAACCGCGCTCGCCGTCGAGCTCGTCGCCATCGACTCGGTCAACCCGGGTCTGGTCCCGGGGGCGGCGGGTGAGTCGCACATCGTGCAGCACCTCCAGGCCCGCCTCGACGCCGCCGGTTTCACCACCGAGGTCCTCGTTCCCGACGGCCACCCCGACCGTCCGAGCCTCCTTGCGATAACTCCGCACGCTCCCGCGAGCCGGGCCGGCCCCACCGTCGTGCTCACGGGTCACCTCGACACCGTGGGCACCAACGGGATGAGCGAGCCCCTCGCCGCCCGTGTCGAGGGGCACCGTCTGCTGGGCCGCGGCGCCTGCGACATGAAGGGCGGGATCGCCGCGATGGTCGCGGCTGCCGAGGAGCTCGCACGCACCGAGCTGACGGGGCGCGTCGTCCTCGCACTCGTCGCCGACGAGGAGGACCTCAGCATCGGCACCGAAGCGGTGATCGCCGCACTCCCGGGCCTCGGTGTGCGCCCCGACGTGGCCGTGGTGGGAGAGCCGACCTGGCTCGCGCTCGCCCGGTCGCTGCGCGGCTACGCCGTGGTGGAGGTCGCGCTCACCGGTCGCTCGGCGCACTCCTCCCAGCCGGAGCAGGGCGTCAACGCCGTCGCCCACCTGGGGCGGCTCCTCGCGGCGGTTGAAGCTCGTGGTGGCGAGATCGCCTCCGGCGGGGGGTCGCTCATGGCTACCGTGGCAGGGGGCGGCGAGTCGCCCTTCGTGCTCGCGCGCAGCGCACGGGTCGTCATCGAGCGACGCACGGTGCCGGGTGAGTCTGCCGACGTGGCGCTCACCGAGGTGCAGGCACTCCTCACCGAGATGCGAGCCGTCGACCCGACCGTCGACGCATCTGCCCGCCTGCTCGTCTCTCGCGAGGCCTGGCGCCTCGAGGACGTCGGCCCCGCCGCGACCCTGGGCGACCGCCTCACGGCGGCACTGGGCGAGGCCGCACCCACTGAGCCGTTCCACGCGCCCTACTGGATGGAGGCCCCGCTCTGGCAGGCAGCCGGCATCCCCGCCCTGGTCTGCGGGCCGGCCGGTGGTGGGCTGCACGCCGCTGACGAGTGGGTCGACCTGCGCCAGGTGCGGCGGTATGCCGTGGCCCTCACCACTGCTGTTCGGGAGTGGGTCACCGAACATGCCCACTGACCCCAGGGGGTTGCGTGGCGACGCGCCGCTGCTCGACGCCTGGCTGCGCTTCCAACAGGAGGAGCCCACCCCCTTCACGATCCCCGGGCACAAGCAGCGGCACGACCTCGTGGGGGACGTGGTGGCCGGCGACGTGCCGCTCTATGCGGGCCTCGACACGATGAAGCTCAGCCGCGGGGTGGTGGCGCAGGCGGAGGCGCGGGCAGCGCGGTTGTGGGGTGCCGACCTGGCCCGCTTCTCCGTCGGCGGCTCGACCCACGGGAACCAGTCGCTGGCCCTGGCCGTGGGTCGCCCCGGTGACCGCGTCGTGGTCTCACGCACCCTGCACCGGTCGCTGTTGCTCGGGCTGGCACTGGCGGGGCTCGACCCGGTCTGGGTGCGCCCGGACGTCGACCCCGCTCACGGGCTGCCCACCGGCGTCAGTGCGGAGTCCGTCGAGGCGGTGCTCGCGGTGGCCCCTGACGCGGTGGCGGTCTTCGTCGGCGAGCCGTCCTACGTCGGCACGATCGGTGACGTCGCAGCGCTGGCAGGTGTCGCGCATGCCCACGACGTGCCCCTGATCGTCGACGCCGCGTGGGGCGCGCACCTGGGCTTCCACCCGGCACTGCCGCCGCACGCCCTGGCTGCAGGCGCCGACGCGCTGGTCACCAGCGCCCACAAGACGCTGCCCTCGATCTCCCAGGGTGCCCTGGTGCTCGCGCGCACCGAGCGGATCAGCCGGGCGCGGTTCGAGGCTGCCATCGAGGCCACGGCGACGACCAGCCCGTCCGGGGCGATCCTGGCGAGCATCGATGCGGCGCGTGCGCTGATGGAGCGTGACGGCGCGGCTCTGCTCGGCCCCGTCATCGAGGCGGTCGCGGGGCTCCGTGCGCGACTGGGCCGCATCCCCGGGTTGGTGGTCCTGGACGGCCCCGGGGTCGACCCCACCCGACTGGTCCTGGTGCTTCCGGGCACCGGCGCGGACGGGAACGCCGTGGAGTCCGACCTGCTCCGCGCCCGGATGCCGGTGGAGATGGCAGACCGGGACACCGTGGTGGCGATGGTGACGGTCGCCGACACCCGGGAGAGCCTCGAGGAGCTCGCGATGGCCCTGGCCGAGAGCGTGGAACGCCACCGTGGACCGGCCCGCCCCGTCGTGACGTCGGGGGTCTGGGCGATGCAGCCTGCGACGGTGATGTCGCCGCGGGACGCGTTCTTCGCGGCGCGCGAGCGGGTGCCGGTGGAGCGCGCCATCGGGCGCGTCAGCGCGGAGCTCGTGGCGCCCTACCCACCCGGCATCCCGGTGCTGGCGCCGGGGGAAGAGATCACCGTGGAGTCCGTCGACGCGCTCCTGGCCGCGCGAGCCGCCGGCAGCAGGATCGCCTACGCCGCGGACCCGACCGTGCGCACTCTCGACGTCGTCCTCGAGTGACATCGGGCCGGGTGCCGGGACATCTCCGGTGAGGCGCAGGTGGTCGCCGTCGCGCCGGGGTGGCTAGGCTCGGTCGTGGACACGACGAGGTGTCCCACCGCACTGATGACTCGCGACCAAGGAGTTCCACAACCCCATGTCGAAGCCCCAGGCCAGCACTCGCGAGGACATCCTCGCGTCGATCGCGTCGGTGTGTGCCGACGCCGGTCTCCAGGGTGGTGCAGTCGACTTCGTCCACCGGTACTTCAAGCACGTCCCCATCGACGAGCTCACCTCGCGAGACCCCGACATCTACGCCGGCGCCGCGCGCAGTCACCTCGAGCTGGCCCGCACTCGCTCGCCAGGGGTCTCCAACGTGCGCGTCTACAACCCCAGCACCGAGGCCGACGGGTGGACCAACGCCCGCACGATCATCCAGATCGTCACCGACGACATGCCGTTCCTCGTCGACTCCGTGACAGGGTCCCTCGTCGAGGCAGGCGTCGACATCCACCTCGTCGTCCACCCGCAGC
>JBDSNZ010000013.1:0-15589 GCA_039915055.1 Ornithinibacter sp. | reverse complement strand
CCCAGCGGATCCTCCTCGACGCCCCCTGTGCCGTCCTGGCCGTCAAGGGCTGAGCCGGGCGGAGGCGCGACCCGTCCTGGAAGGCAGCACGCGGGTGACAGGCCCGGCCGTTGCAGCCCCGCGGATGCGTGATGCCTCACGTCAAGATGCCCGCGAAGGGTGGTCCATGCCTCAGATAGGAATGGCCCGCGAAAGTGCCGGGTCAGCTGGCCTTGGTGCGGATGCCTTTGCGGACGTCGGGCAGGGCGGTGGGGAAGCTGGCCAGGTAGAGCTGTTCGGTCTTGTCCTTGGCTAGCACGAGGAGGCGCGCCTGGAGGTCGCCGATGCGCCGGGCGAGGTGGGCGGGGTTGAGGCTGTCGCGGTGTGCGGTCAGTTCGGCTTCCTGCTGCGGGGAGAGGACTCGTGCTGCGAGCAGCCGTTGCAGGGGCGTTGCCGGCTTGTCGTAGATGCGGCGGCGGCGGCCGTCGCTGGTGGTCGCGTACCCGGTCGGCTTGATGGTCGGGGTGAGGTAGTTCAGGCGGTCGTTGACCAGCGGCCAGAGCCGGTTGAGGACCGTGCGCTCGTCCTCGGTGTCGTAGCGGTAGTAGAAGCCGTACTTGCGCACGAGGTGGTTGTTCTTGGACTCGATCGTGGCCTGGTCGTTCTTCTTGTACGGCCGGGAGCGGGTGAAGAAGATCTTCCGGTCCGCGGCCCACTCGATGACTGGGTGGTTGAGGAACTCGGAGCCGTTGTCGAAGTCCAACCCTGTTACGGCGTAGGGGATGTCATCGAGCGCCGCTTGCAGCGCGGGCAGGATGTGGGTGTTGGCGTTGTTGCGCACCGACCGGGTGAACACCCACCCGGTCCGTACGTCGGTCAGGTTCAGGGTGCGGGCGAACTCGCCCTTGAGGGTGGGTCCGCAGTGAGCGACGGTATCGCCCTCGAAGAACCCTGGTTCGGCCTCGACCTCGTCGCCGGCCTTGCGGATCGTGATGCTCGAGCGCAGCAGCGGGGACGGCTTGGTCGTGGCCACCCCACTGATCGCGTCCTTCGCTTTGGCCGGGGCCAGGTACCGGTCGATCGTCGCCGCGGACATGGCCAGCAGCTCGGCTCGCACCTGCATGGAGTACCGGGCCTGCCCGGGCACGAGCTCGCCGTGCCGCTCCAGAGCGTCCAACTGGGCCCGCATCGACGCAGCGAGGTACTTCCCGCACTGACCACCGGAGGCGGCCCACACCCGCTGCAGCACCTTGCGCGCGTCGTACGAATAGCTCTGCGCCCGAGGCTTCCTGGGCACAACAGCGACCGAACGGCCACTGCCCGGGCGCTGCGCGGCGGCCGCAGTCAACCGGCGCCGGGCGTTGTCGCGCGACCAACCCGTCACCGAGACGACCTCGTCCAGGACCCTGCCCTTGTCCTTCTTCCTCGCGCTCACGTACGCCTTCGCGTACCTCGTCGTGACCTCGGCCCTGGATCGCATCGACAGTTCGCTCCTCACACCACCCAAGCGTCCCCGTTTCGCGGGCATTCCTACGTGAGGCACGGGAAACACTTCGCGGGCAGTAATCGTGAGTCAAGCCGACCCCTTGCAGGCGCCACGGAGGAGGAGTTAAGTGGAAAGGGCTTCGCGCCGGGCCTGCCAAGGACGTGCACCCCCGGATCTCCGGCGAAAGGGATTTCCGATGGCCAGTGATACCACCTCCCCCACGACGGAGGAGCCACAGCTGAAGCGGCACATCGGCATCGTCGGTCTGCTGTTCGCGAGCATCGGTTCGATCATCGGCTCCGGCTGGCTGTTCGGGGCCCTCAACGCGTCCAAGGAGGCCGGTCCCGCAGCGGTGATCTCGTGGGCCCTGGGTGCAGTGATGGTCTTGGCCATTGCTCTGGTGTACGCCGAACTGGGTGTGATGTTCCCCCTCTCGGGGGGAGTGATCCGTTACCCGCACTTGGCGTTCGGCTCCTTTGCGAGCTACACCACGGGCTGGATCACCTGGGTTGGCGCGAGCACCACTGCGCCCATCGAGGTGCTGGCGGCGTTGCAGTACGGCACCAAGTACGCCCCCTTCACCGTGGAGCAGCAGGTTGGCGGTCAGACCGTGCACACCCTGACCGCTGTGGGCTACACAGCCGCCGTCATCCTGATGGCGATCTTCGTGGTGATCAACTACTTCGGCATCCGTTGGTTCGCGCGCATCAACAACGTGCTGGTGTGGTGGAAGCTCTTCATCATCGTGCTGGTCATCCTCGCGTTCTTCTTCACCGCCTTCCACGGTTCGAACTTCACCGATCACGGCTTCAAGCCGCAGGGCTGGCACGGTGTCTTCAGCGCCATCGCGACCTCGGGAATCGTGTTCTCCTATCTCGGATTCCGCCAGGGCGTCGAGCTGGCGGGGGAGACGGACAACCCCAAGAGAAACGTCCCCATCGCAGTCATCGGCTCAGTGCTCATCACCGCAGTGATCTACATCGCCCTTCAGGTTGCGTTCATCGGGGCCCTGGAACCCAAGCTGCTCCAGGGGTCGGATGCCTGGGCCAACTTGAGCTTCGAGAACGACTTCGGGCCGTTGGCTGCCCTCGCCACCGCCCTCGGGCTGGGCTGGCTGGCCGTGCTGCTCTACATCGACGCGATCATCTCCCCCGGAGACACCGGGCTGATCTACACCACCTTGACCTCGCGCTTGTCCTATGCAATGGCCCGGAACGGCAACGCCCCACAGCGGCTGGCGAAGACGACCGACCGAGGCGTCCCCCTGTTCAGCCTGGGCGTCACCTTCGTGGTGGGCCTGATCGTCTTCCTGCCCTTCCCGAGCTGGCAGCAGTTGGTCGGCTTCATCACCTCGGCCACGGTTCTCTCCTTCGCTTCGGGTCCGCTGGTGCTCTCCGCGCTGCGCAAGCGAGTCCCGGATCAGCCGCGGCCGTTCCGGCTGCCCGGCGGTCACGTGATCCCGATCCTGGCGTTCTGGGCCTCGAACCTGATCGTGTACTGGTCCGGGTGGCTGACCGGCTGGAAGCTCTACATCGCAGTGCTGCTGGGATTCGTGCTGCTGGCGATCTTCAAGGTCTTCGGTGGGGTGAGACAGGGCGCCTTTCACTTCTGGCAAGGCTTCGCGTGGTTGTTCCCCTGGCTTGGCGGACTGGCACTGATCTCGTACTTGGGCAACTTCCCGGAGAAGTCCGCAGGAGCCGGGAACCTGGGCGTGCTCAACTTCGAGTGGTCCGCGCTCATCCTGGCTGCACTCTCCGTGCTCGTCTATGTCATCGCCAACAAGGTCTGCCTCAGCGCCGAGATCGTTCAGGAGCACATCGAGCAGTCGAAGAAGGAGGCGGCCGTCGAGGACGAGGAGCTCGGCACGGCCCCATGACCCCGGACGTCGTCTCCATGGGCGGCACGGGCAGAAGGCAGACGTCTCCGGGGACAACGCCCTTGTCAGGCGGCGCCTGAGCCGGACTCGGCCCAGGTCCCCCCTCCCTTGCGGGCTAGTCTCATGAAGACCACGACCACCGGCTCCGAAGGGACCCATGCAGAGCACTGCGACCACCGGATGCCGGGTCGTCGTCGACACCGTGACGAAGGTCATCGAGCCCACGATGCTCCTCGCCCCCACGAGCCTCGTGGCGGAGCCGGGCACCTGCACGGTGATCCGTGGGCCCAACGGCGCCGGAAAGACCACGCTGCTGCGCCTCGTCGCCGGGCTCATGGAGCCGACCTCGGGAGGGGTGAGCATCGACGGGGTCGCCGCGGATGAGCGCAAGCGCGCCACCCGGGAGCGGGTGGCAGCCCTCATCGGTCCGCCCGCGGCATACCGCGACCTCACCCTGCTGGACCACCTGACCCTGATCGACGCCACGTGGGGGCGTGATGCCGACACCTGTGAGGAACGGGTCGCCGCCGGCTTGGCGTCCTTCGGCATCGAGATGCTCGCGGAGAGGTTCCCGCACGAGCTGTCCTCCGGCCAGGGTCAGCTCTTCCGTCTGGCGCTGACGTGGTTCCGCCCGGCTGCGCTCCTGGTGCTCGACGAGCCCGAGCAGCGACTCGACACCGAGCGCCGACTCCTGATCGCCCGACTCGTGCGGGCGCGTCGCGACGCCGGCACCACCGTCGTCATGGCGTGCCACGACCCTGCCGTGACCGAGTCCGTGGCCGACGTCGTCGTCGATGTCGTCGCGCCGTGAACGAGAGCCACCACGACGCTGAGCGCCTGGCCGACGTCGTCCACGTGCTCCACGGCCCCGACGGCACGGGCGCCGTGCGGCGAGTGCTGTATGCCGTCTACGTCGTCGGAATCCTCTCCCTCACCTACGGATTCACGGTGACGCGCGCGTTGTTCATCACGAGCGACCCGCAGTGGGTGCGGGACAACCTTCTCGGAGCGCCGGCTGCTGCAGTGGCCGTCGCGAGCGGGGTCGCGCTCCTCGTGGCTGCCCGTGCGGTGGGGCGGGTGCGTGGGCCGGCCGTGCCGCCGCTGCCGTGGGTGGACCACGTCGTGAGCGGTCCGATCGACCGCGCCGACACCCTGCGGGAGTGGTGGGTCGTCTCGAGCACCCTGCTTCTCGCGGGGAGCACCGTGCTCGGCGGGGTGCTGGGCGGCGGCCTGTGGGCATCAGGCACCACCGGGCCACTCGCACTGCTCGTCGCCGTGCTGGTCGGTGCATCACTGGGTGGGGCCCTGGCCCTGCTCTGGCTCGCCGGGCAGCTGGCGGCAGGCGGTGGTGCCGCAGTGCCGGATGCCGGTCGCCCTGGCCGGAACCTGCTGCGGCGCCCGCGCGCCAGCCTCGGCCTGCTGACGCTCCCGGGGCTGCGCGCTCAGAGCACCCGGTCGACCCACCTCGGGGGTGCCGTGCTCGCCGGCGACCTGCGGGCGGCCCGGCTCGAGGTGGCGATGCCGGTGCGCCGGGGTCGCGGGCTGCGGCTGCGCTCACGCGGTCGGCTCGTCACGGTGGTGTCCCGGGACATCCTCGGGCTGCGTCGCCAGCCCGGCCTCCTCGGCGGAGGCGGCGCCCTCTCGCTCGCGGGGTCGGCCGGCGTGGCGTGGTCCGTCACGAACGCGGACGTCCCGGCCGCTCTCGCAGTCGTCTCGATGGTGCTCTGCTACCTCGGCATCGGGGTGTGGGCCGAGGGGCTCCGCCTGCTCGGGGACACTCTCGGCACCCCCGGGCTCAGCGGGCTCCCCATCGGTGTCGAGGCGCTCGCCCACTCGGTGCTCCCGACGGGCCTGTTCGTGGTTGTCGGCGTGCCCGTCGGGCTGGGGGTCCACGCCGTGGTCGGCGCCCCCTCCACCACGGCGACCGCGGTCTCGCTCTGGATGGTCGGGGTCGCCGTCCTCGTCGTCGCCGCCCACTGGGTCGCGTCGTTTCGCGGTCAGCCACCGGATCTCGTCTTCCTCCCGGAGCTCGGACCGGCCGCCATGGCCTTCTGGTATGCCCGCCCGCTGATCCTGGCGGGGCTCACCGGCGGTCTGCTCACCGCGCGGTTGGGTGCCAGCGGGTTGTTCGAGCCGGCGGCCATCGCGCTCCTCATCACGCTCACCGGGGCCGGGTTCTGGGCCAGGCGCGCGCTGCGGTCCGCCGCGGATGCCCACCGGGTCTGACACCCCGACCCTCTCTCCTGCACCCGACTGGGGTTTCGCCGCAAGCCTGCCCCCGGCATACCCTCGTGGTATGCGTATCGACGTCTGGTCCGACATCCTCTGCCCGTTCTGCCACGTGGGGCGGCGCCACCTCGAGCTCGCCCTGGAGCAGTTCGAGCACGCCGACGAGATCGGAGTGGTCTGGCACAGTTTCATGCTCGACGCCGGCGCGCCCACCGAGGACCCGCGCCCCATGCCGCAGCTCATCTCGGAGAAGTACGGCACCTCGGTCGAGGATGCCGTCGCGCAGCACGAGCGGATGGCCACCGACGCCGCCTCGGTCGGGCTGGACTTCCAGTGGCAGAAGGTCGTCGCCGGAAACTCCTTCGACGCCCACCGGCTCATCCACTTCGCCCGCGCCCAGGGCCGCGAGGTCGAGGTGACCGAGCGCGTCATGCGCGCCTGGTATTCCGAGGGTGCCTCCATCGGTGACCACGACACCCTCGTACGCCTCGCGCTCGAGGCCGGGCTCGACGAGGGCGCGGTGCGCGACCTCCTGGCCGGCGACGACCACGGCATCGACGTGCGCACCGATGTCGCCCTCGCGACACAGATCGGCATCACGGCCGTGCCGACCTTCGTGCTCGACCAGAAGTACTCCGTGAGCGGCGCCCAGCCGGTCGAGGTCCTGCTCGACGCGCTGCGCCAGGTCTGGGACCTGCAGGGCACCGAGCCCGAGGTTGCGCAGGGCGGCGGGTGCGGCGGTGGCTGTTGTGGCGGAGGGTGCGGGTCCGAGGACACCGACACCGTGACCGACGACGCCCGCTGCGGCTGTGGCGGGGGTGGCTGCGGTGGCGGGATCTGTGGCAGCGACGAGAGCGCCGCCGAGGACCAGGTCAGCGGCGCAGTCCCCGCGACACGCTGATCGCTGAACCAGCCCCAGTCCCCCCGCGGAAAAGACGAGGACACCCCGCGTACCTGGAAGAGCCCACCTGCCCTTGCTGCATTCCTGCCCTGGGGGAGTTGAGCGGGGTACCACCACGCGGGGTGCCGCACCGATCGTAGGGCGCCGGACGTGAATCACGGAAATCGGCCCAGACCCCCGCACCCCCACCGAAGGAACCCATGACCGCCCCTCGCATGCTCTTCACCTGGCTCGCCCGCGCCGAAGTGGTGACGTGGTCGCTCCTGCTCATCGGGATGTTCCTGAAGTACGTCACCAGGACGACGGACGTGGCGGTGAGCGTCTTCGGTCTCGCCCACGGTGTGGTGTTCCTGGCCTATGTCGGGGTGACCGTGACGATCTGGGTCGACCAGCGGTGGAGCCTGCGCCAGGCCGCGACCGCACTGCTCGCAGGCATCGCACCCTTCGCGACGTTGTGGGTCGAGCGACGGGTGGAGCGGCATTCGTCGATCTCCGACCAGTGGCGCCTCCGCCCTCACGGCGAGGCTCCGCGCACGCGTGCGGAGCGCCTCCTGGCCGGCGCCCTGGTCCGACCGCTGGTGTCCGTGGCTTTTGCCGCAGCCGCTGTCGTCGTCGTCACGGCCGCCCTGCTTGCCGTCGGTCCGCCCGGGGGGCCGCCCGCTTCCTGAGCGCGATCAGCGGGGCCCTCCAACGGCAGGATTTCAGTGCGACGTGCTCCCTCGGGTAATCTCGCCCGCGGAGGATTCGCATAGTGGCCTAGTGCGCACGATTGGAAATCGTGTTGGGATAAAACCCTCGGGGGTTCAAATCCCCCATCCTCCGCCAACTGGAGCCCCCCGGCGCGTGCGACGGGGGGTTTCCTGTCGCCGGTGTGGGGGATGCCGGGAGGGTCGGCGGTGGCCGAGGGACGAGGCAGGCGGAGGATGGGGGATGCCGGGGGGTCATCCGGAGCGGGCGAGCGCCGCGAGCGCATCGGCGAGGTCGAGCACGGCCCGCACCTGGTCCGGGTGCCCGCGGTCCAGCTCGAGGTCGAGTTGCAGACCCATGGAGGCCGCGTCCAGGAGGAGCACCACCCGGCGCGCTACCCCGGGTGGGCAGCCCGCCTCGATGACCCGTTCCACCAAGGCCGCGGTCCAACGGTCATTGGCCTCCCTCACGACGCTGGCGTAGGGCTCCTGCCCCAACAGCCCCAGGGCTGCCGCCTCGACGTACAGTCGCTGGCAGGAAGCGAGCTCGCCGGTGATGCTCGCCTCCCAGAACTCGATCACCCATCGAGCCACACCAGCCGCCACGGGCAGCGCGCGCACCTCTCGCACCGCGCGGTCCGTGGAGACGCGGAGCACCGTGGCGACGAGGTCGTCCCTGTCGGCGAAGTGGTAGAGCAGCATCCGGTCACTCGTTCCGATCGCCGCCGCCAGTGGGCGCAGGCTCAGCCCGATCAGGCCGTGCTCGAGCGCCCAGTCGGTGGCATGTTCGGCCAGTGCTTCACGCCGAGCGGGGTCGCGGGCCACCGGGCCTCCCTTCCGAGGGTCGAACGGAGCACGCTGGCACCGTCGGGTGTGTAGCAGTTGCTACGCTAGAATGTAGCATTCGCTACATAAGGAACTCATCATGATCATCGCGTGGTCCCTCCTCGTCGCCGCCATCGGCATCGAGGTCGCCGCAACCGCATTCCTCCCCCGCACCATGGGCTTTCGCGACCCCGGCTGGAGCATGGCGGTGGTCTTCGGCTACGCGGCGTCGATCTGGCTGCTCACCCAGGGCGTGGAGCGGATGCAGGTCTCGATCGCGTATGCCGTCTGGGCCGGGCTGGGCACCGTCGGCATCGCCGCGGTGGGCTTCCTCTTCCTCGGCGAGGACCTCGGCATCGTCAAGGTCTTCGCGATCGGCCTGATCGTCTCGGGCGTGGTGGTGCTCAACCTCACCGCGTCGCACTGACGCGACCCGGGGATCGAGCCCACCGGCGGGCAGCGCACGCCGACCCGCTGAGCGCGGCATCCGGCCGCTCGGGGTGCATTTCCTCACGATCTGTGGCGGGGTGGGCCCCTGGTGGCAACGATGGGGGCATGAGCACCGGCGCCTACGCAGCGGCATACGCACAGTCGATCTCGGATCCCACCGCCTTCTGGGGCGCGGCCGCCGATGGCATCGAGTGGATCACCCCACCGACCACCGTGCTCGACGACACCAACCCGCCGTTCTACCGCTGGTTCGTGGGCGGCACCCTCAACACCTGCTTCAACGCCCTGGACCGCCACGTGCGTGACGGGCGCGGCGAGCAGGCCGCACTCATCTACGACAGCCCGGTCACCGGCACCACGGCCACCTACACGTATGCCGGGTTGCTGCACGAGGTGGCGCGGTTCGCCGGCGCCCTGGCCTCCTTGGGCGTGAAGAAGGGCGACCGGGTGCTCGTCTACATGCCGATGGTGCCGGAGGCGGTCGTCGCGATGCTCGCGTGCGCCCGGCTCGGCGCCATCCACTCCGTCGTCTTCGGCGGGTTCGCCCCCGGTGAGCTAGCGGCGCGGATCGAGGACGCCCAGCCCAAGGTGGTCGTCTCGGCCAGCTGCGGCATCGAGCCGACTCGCACCATCGCCTACAAGCCGATGCTCGACGGCGCGCTCGATCGCAGCAGCCACAAGCCCGAGTCGGTGATCGTCCTGCAGCGCGAGCAGCTCCGCGCCGCGATCGGCGAGCGGGACACCCAGTGGGAGGAGCTGGACTGGACCGAGCTCGTGTCCGACGCCGAGCCGGCCGACTGCGTCGAGGTCGCCGCGACCGACCCCCTCTACATCCTCTACACCTCGGGCACGACCGGCAGACCGAAGGGAATCGTGCGTGACAACGGCGGCCACGCGGTGGCGCTGCGCTGGTCGATGGAGAACGTCTACGACATCGGGCCGGGCGACGTGTGGTTCACGGCATCCGACGTCGGATGGGTCGTCGGCCACTCCTACATCGTCTACGCACCGCTGCTGATCGGCGCGACCACCGTTCTCTACGAAGGCAAGCCGGTCGGCACGCCGGACGCGAGCGCGTTCTGGCGGGTCATCTCCGACCACGGCGCGAAGGCGATGTTCACGGCGCCGACGGCCTACCGGGCGATCAAGCGCGAGGACCCCGAGGGTCTGATGCTCGCCGAGCATGACCTCACCTCGTTGCGCACGGTGTTCCTCGCCGGGGAACGCCTGGACCCTGACACCTACGAGTGGGCGAGCGAGGTGCTCGGCGTGCCCGTTGTCGACAACTGGTGGCAGACCGAAACGGGGTGGCCGATCGTCTCCAACATGCGTGGGCTGGAACCGATGCCGATCAAGGCAGGGTCGCCCTCGGTGCGGGTGCCCGGCTACGACGTGCAGGTGCTCGGTGACGCGGGCGTGCCGCTCCCCGCTGGAATCGAGGGGGCCATCGCCATCCGGCTCCCCCTCCCCCCCGGCACGTTGCCGACGCTCTGGCAGGACGACGAGCGCTATGTCTCGGGATATCTCTCGGTCTACGACGGCTACTACCTCACCGGCGACGGCGGGCTCATCGACGAGGACGGCTACGTCTACGTCATGGGGCGCACGGACGACGTGCTGAACGTCGCGGGCCACCGGCTCTCGACCGGGTCGATCGAGGCGGCGCTCGCCGGGCACCCGGACGTCGCGGAGTGCGCCGTGATCGGGGTCGCCGACGACTTCAAGGGGCAGGTACCGCGCGGGTTGGTCGTGCTCAAGGGCGGGATCGACGCCGAGACCGAGGGCCGGCGGATCTGCGCCGAGCTGGTGCAGCGGGTGAGGGACGAGGTGGGCGCCGTCGCGAGCCTGAGGCAGGTCGACGTCGTGGCCGCCCTCCCCAAGACCCGCTCGGGGAAGATCCTGCGCAAGACGATGCGCGAGATCGCGGACGGCAAGACCCCGACGGTGCCCGGCACCATCGAGGACGTCTCGGTGCTCGACGCCCTCGGCCCGGTGCTCCGCCCCGCCGAGTGAGGCAGCCGACCTCTTGCGGATCCAACTCGTGCGGCTCGCTCCGGCATGAGGACGCGGTTTCCACGGTAGAACAGGGGGAACTGCTCACGCCGACGAGAGGACCCCACCATGGCCGTGGCCGAGCTCAAGATGCTCACCCTGGACAGCTCTGACGTGCCGCGCGACGCGGCATTCTGGTCGGGGGTGCTGGGCTGGGACATCGCGCACCAGCAGGACGAGTACGCCATGCTGAGCGGCCCGTCGGGGCTCGCGCTGGGTCTGGGCTCCGTCCCGGACCACGAAGCACCCGGGTGGCCGAACGAGCACGGCAGCAAGCAGTTCCACCTCGACCTCGCCGTCGATGACCTCGACGCCGGGGTCGCCGCCTGCGTCGAGCTCGGCGGGACGTTCCCGCCGGAGCAGCCGGGCGAGACGTGGCGGGTGCTGCTGGACCCGAGCGGCCACCCGTTCTGCCTCACCCAAGCCGCGAACTGGGGCTGAGCACAGCGCTGCGGTGGTCGACCGCGGGGCGGAGATCGTGCCCAGCCCGATCGCGTTCCGCTTCGTGTTGCCGGCGCTGCTCGCCGCGCGTCAGTCCCGCACCCAGGCAAGCAGCCACGTCGCGAGGTCGGGGGCGAGTTCGGTGAAGGCGTCCCCGATGGCGAGGTCGTCGTCGAACCAGTAGTCGTTGAACGCGACGATCCGCCCGGTCCCGACATCGTAGGACACCGGCCCGGTCGTGTCGCAGATCGGCAGGAAGGTGGCCGGCCACTCAGCCTCGCCCGTGTAACCGGGGTCGCGCCGCCGCAGGTCCTCGTAGGTGGCGACGACGCTCGCGAGCGAGCTCAGCCCTTCGCCGATCCCAGGGCCGAACCCTCCGTCGGCGACCGAGTAGAGATCGCGCAGGTCCCCCGGCACCTCTCGGCCCGTGAGGGCCTCGACGCGGGCCCAGTCCGCCGCGTCGACGGGGCTGGGCGCTGCCTCAGGCGGCATGTCGCTCGAACCGCGGGCGGTGCCGTCCGGCATCCGGAAGACGTGCATGGGCTTCATCGGCCAGGCAGCACGGCGGGCGTGATCAGCCCCCACCGCCCGTAGCGGAGGGCGGCGGCGCGCGCGGTGGGGTTCGGCGCACGTCGTCGGGCTGCCCGGCCGACACGGCGCGGGGCGTGGACGAGAATGGCCAGGTGATCACCATCGACCTCGCCCGTGGCCTCCTCGAGCACGGGGTGCTCTGGGAGCCCTCCGCCGGTGACCGGTTCGTCATCGACGCCGAGCTGCTCACCGGCGACGTGTTCTGGATCTCCGACCTCACCGTCGAGGTGCAGACGTTCCGCGACCAGTCACTCCTGGGCTTCAACGGCACCACCGAGTGGGCGCTGGACTCGGTGACGATCGACCAGGCCCTCTGGCTGCCCCGCGAGGACCAGCTCCGCACGCTGCTCGGCGACCGGCTGGAGTCGGTGCGGCGCCTGGAGGACAGGTGGGAGGTGACGTATGCCGTGCGCTCGGGCTACGTCCAGTCGGTCATCGACACCGATCTCGAGTGTGCCTACGCGAGAGCCGTGCTCGCGCTCTGACTCCGCGGGGTGGGTCGCGGCACCGCTCACCTGCGTGAGGTGCCGAAGACCGACCTGGTGATCTCCCGGCCGAGCACGGTGCCCGCCGAGCGGAGCATCGACTTGAACGCCGAGGACTTCACGACCTGTTCGACCATGCCCGGCTCCTCGGCCTGCTTGCGGCGAGCCGGGGCCTGCTGCTTCTGCGCGGCCGCCTGTTCCTTCTGCGCGGCTGCGGCCGCGGCTTCGCGAACCTTGGTGTTGGCAGCCTCCTGCGCCGCGGCCGCCTCAGCTGCGGTCCGGGCCTCCTCCGCCTTCCCGAGCATCTCGGCCGCGGACTCCCGCTCCTGCGCCGTCCCGTACTTCGCGTTCAACGGTGAGGACGCCACGGCGGCGGCCAGCACGGCATCCGGGCTCGGGGCCATCAGCGACTCGGGTGCCCGCATGCGCGTCCAGGCGACCGGGGTCGGGGCGCCCTTCTCGGACAGCACGGTGATCACGGCCTCGCCCGTGCCGAGCGCCGTGAGCAGCTCCTCGAGGTCGTATGCCGTGTGCGGGTAGGTCTTCACTGCCGCCTTGAGTGCCTTGGCGTCATCGGGGGTGAAGGCGCGCAGCGCGTGCTGCACCCGGTTGCCGAGCTGGGCGAGCACGTCGGGCGGGACGTCCTTCGGCGACTGGGTGACGAAGAAGACGCCGACCCCCTTGGATCGGATGAGGCGCACCGTCTGCTGGATCGCGTCGAGGAAGCCCTTGCTCGCATCCTTGAAGAGCAGGTGGGCCTCGTCGAAGAAGAACACGAGCTTGGGCTTGTCGAGGTCCCCCACCTCGGGGAGGTCGTGGAACATGTCGGCAAGCAGCCACATGAGGAACGTGGAGAAGAGCTGGGGACGGTCCTGCACTCCTGGCAGCTCGAGCATCGAGACCAGGCCGCGGCCGTCGGGCGCGGTGCGCAGCAGGTCGGTGGTGTCGAACTCCGGGAGGCCGAAGAACGCATCGGCTCCCTGGTCGGAGAACGTGATCAGCTCTCGCAGGATGACCCCCGCCGTGGCCGAGGACAGGCCCCCGAGCTCCTTGAGGTCGGCTTTGCCCTGGTCGCCGGTGAGGAACTGCACCACCGCGCGCAGGTCCTCGATGGTGTCGAGCCACAACCCCTTCTTGTCTGCGTAGTGGAAGACGAGCCCGAGGCTGGACTCCTGGGTGTCGTTGAGCCCGAGCACCTTGGAGAGCAGGGTCGGACCGAACATCGAGACACTGGCCCGGATCGGGATGCCGGTGCCCTGGCCACCGAGGGAGTAGAACTCCGTGGGGTAAGCCGTGGGCTGCCACTGCATGCCGACGTCGGCCGAGCGGGAGACGATCCGGTCGTTGGACACGCCCGGACTCGCCATGCCCGAGAGGTCGCCCTTGATGTCAGCCAGGAAGACCGGAACTCCCTGCGCGACGAGCTGCTCGGCCATGAGCTGGAGGGTCTTGGTCTTACCTGTGCCCGTGGCTCCCGCGACCAGGCCGTGCCGGTTCATCGCCGACATCGGGATGCGCACCGTGGCATCGGGATGGGCCACGTCGTCGACGACGGCCGCGCCGAAGTCCAGGGCAGCCCCCTCGAATGCGTACGCCGTGCGGATCTCGTCGATCAGGGTGGTGTCCACGTCATCGCTCACGAGAGCAATCTAGCCCGAGCATGGGCGGCATCCCGGGTGCAGAGCGCTGACCGGCATAAGGTGCTTTCGTGATCTTCAAGGCTGTCGGGGACTCGCGGCCGTACCCGGACCACGGATACAGCACGCGGCAGTGGTCCAACGTGCCACCGCGCCTGGTGCGTCTCGACGAGCTCGTCACGACCAAGCGCGAGCTCGACCTGCAGATGCTCCTCTCGGAGGACTCGACGTTCTACGGCGACCTGTTCGCGCACGTGGTCCAGTGGGAGGGCACGCTCTACCTCGAGGACGGCCTGCACCGCGCGCTGCGGGCGGCGCTGCACCAGCGCCCCACGCTGCACGCCCGAGTCATGGTGCTCGCAGGGTCGCCATGACGGACTACGCGAGCGAGTCCCCCGCCTCCGTACAGGCACGACGCAAGCGTCGCCGGTCCCTGATCACCCTCGCCGTCGTCGTGCTCGGTCTCTTCTTCGCGTTCTGGTACGCGCTCTCCTACTACCGCGCCGACGCTGAGGTCGACACGGGCAGCACTCCCGCGGCGAGCTGCACCCCGTTCGACCCTGCCGTCGCCACGCCGGAGACCACGACCGTCAACATCTACAACGCCACGACCCGGAAGGGGCTCGCCGGGTCAACCGCCAAGGGCATGGAGTCGCGCGGGTTCGTCATCGGCAAGGTCGCCAACGACCCGAGCAAGCGAAAGACCCCGGTTGTGGCGGAGGTGCGGTTCGGACCGGCCGGCGAAGCCCGGGCGACCCTGGTGCAGGCCAACCTCCAGAAGGGGGCGACCCTGGTGAAGGACAAGCGCAAGGACGCCAGCGTGGACCTGGCCCTGGGAACGAAGTTCAGCGCCCTGGTTCCCGTGCCCAGCCCCAGTGGGCCGCCGATGTGCCCGGCTCCCTCGGTCTCACCCTCGGCGTCCGCCAGCCCCTGATCCGGGGCTCGTGGCCGCGAACCGGCACCGCGGCATCCGGCCACTCACCCGCACCCGCGGCATGGGTGGCGGCGAGGGCACGCAGGCTCCGGAGCCTGACGAGGAGTCCGAGCTCGACCAGGTGCGCGAACCCGAGGTATCTGTGGCGAGCGCGCGGACTCCTCCCCACCATGGGTTCCGAGATGATGCCGTTGGTGCTCCTCACCGCGATGGTGATGGCCGTGCCAGGACCCTCTGTGGTGTTCGCCGTGACACAGCGCATCCAGGGGGGTCCGGTCGTGGGGGCCTGGGGAGTGATCGGTCTGGAGACCGGTCTGCTGGTCCACGTCATCGGTGGCGTGCTGGGAGTCTCCGCTCTCATCGCCGCCTCACCGGCAACCCTCACCGCCATCAAGGTCGGGGGTGCGACCTACCTCGCGATCCTCGGTGGGCGACAGGTCATGGCGAGCCGGCACGTGGATGCCGTGGGGCTGGCCGCCGCAGCGCAGCGTCACACGGCAGATGGCTCCGACTCGACCCCGCGAGCCGGGCGGGCGCGCGCCTTCCGGGGTGGACTGCTCGTCGACCTGCTCAACCCCAAGACGGTGATCTTCGTGCTCGCCCTGCTCCCCCAGTTCCTGCAGGGCGACCAAGGTCGATGGCGACCGGCCCTCGCGGGGGGCATCGTGGTTGCCCTGGGACTGATCGCGGACCTGACGTGGATGCTGCTCGCCGGGTGGCTGTGGAGCGACCGGCCCAGCGCCAGGCGCGAACGATGGACCCACGCCGTCACCGGGACGGCCTTCCTCGGTTTCGCCTGCGTGCTCGCCGCGCACTGAAGGCCGTCAGCGCTCCATTTCCCCACCGAAAGGAAATGCCCCCGGTCGCGTGGCGATCGGGGGCACTTCGTCGGCGGTGGCGGTGGGATTTGAACCCACGGAGGGCGTAAACCCTCACACGCTTTCGAGGCGTGCTCCTTAGGCCGCTCGGACACGCCACCGCCGCAGAGGTTACCGGAGCGGTGGGCGCAAGCCGAAA
>JBDSNZ010000265.1:0-8849 GCA_039915055.1 Ornithinibacter sp. | reverse complement strand
GTAGGTGTTGAGGTTGAGGATGTCCGGCGCCTGGTTGTTCTGGATCATCGTCGAGGACTGCTGGTCGATGTTGTCCCAGCTGACGACGTTGACCTCGAGGGTGTAGCCGGTCTTCTCCTTGTAGGTCTTCGCGAACGCGTCCCAGAAGGCCTTGGTGTTGTCCTTGGAGTACTCGGCCGCGACGAGCTTGATCGTCGTGGCGTCCTTCGCGCCGGATGCGGCGGTGTCGGTGCTGCCCGCCCCGGACCCACCGCCGCAGGCGGTGAGGGTGAGTGCGGTGACCGCTCCCGCCCCGATCAGGAGGTGTCGTCGTGTCGAGCTCATGGTTCTCCTCGTTGGGATCTGCTGGAGGTCGCCGTGTCGCGACCGGGTGCCGAGGAACAATTTAGGGATGACCGGCTGAAAAAGCAAGAGCGTTCGTGACCGTTTTTATCACTTATCGATCACATTCGGGCATCAGGAGTCTCGGGAGGGGCCGCAACCACCCATCCACGGGGCTGCTGGAGCACGGCGAAGCAGCAAGGGGCGGGGCGCGATCTCAGACGCAGCGCACGTCCACGCCACGAGTGCGGAGCTCAGCCACTTCGGAGTGATCCTCGGCGGCCGTGGTCACGAGCATGGAGACCTGGTCGACCCGACAGATGGACGCGAAGGAGTGCTGGCCGAGCTTGGAAGCCGCAGCGGCCACCACGACCTTGTCCGACCGCTCCACGATCGCCCGCACGATCGCGGCCTCGTCCTCGTGTCGACACATCGGGCCGGAGTCGACGGCAAAGGCGTTGACTCCCACGATGGCGACGTCGAACCACAGCTGCCCCACCACGATCGCCGCGAGCGGCCCGGTGACCTCATAGGACTCGGGGCGGGCGACGCCACCCAGGGAGACGCACTGCACGTGGGGTCGGAGCACGGCCTCGCTGGCGATGTTCAGGGCGTTGGTGACGAGGGTGATGTCGGAGGAGCCTCCGTCGGCCACGTGCTCCCGAGAGGTGATGGCGCGCGCCACGGCCGTGGTGGTCGTGCCCCCGTTGAGCGCGACGACCTGCCCCGGGGCCACCAGTGGTGCGCATGCCTGCGCGATGCGTGCCAGCTCGCCGTCCGCCTGGCTCGAGCGATAGCGGTAGGGAAGCTCGTAGGCCACCTGGGCCGCCACGACACCGCCGTGGTTGCGCGTCACCAGCTGCCGTCGGGACAGCTCGGTGAAGTCACGGCGCACGGTGGCCTCGGACACGTCGAGCTGGGCCGCCGCCTCGGCCACGGAGAGTCGACCCCTGGTCGCCAGGAGGTCGAGCACGGCCGACCACCTGGACGCACGGGTGTGGGCGCCGTCGCTCGCACTGCGTTCCATGGGGTGATGGTACATCCACACCCCTTGCGCGATCATGACTATTTGTGCATGATTAGCAATCTATTCACGCACAACCAATCATGGAGGTTTCAGATGTCGTCGAGCCATCTCGCCCGCGAGGTCGCGACACAGCCCGCTGACTGGGCCCGCGCCGCCGAGCGTGCCCCCGACCTGCGCCACATCCTGCCGCAGGAGGGCGAGCGCGTGGCCACGATCGGCTGCGGCACCTCCTGGTTCATGGGTCAGGCCTATGCCTCGCTGCGCGAGTCTGCCGGTCAGGGAGTCACCGACGCCTGGTCTGCCAGCGACCACCGCCTCGCTCGTGGTTACGACCGGGCCATCGTGATCTGTCGCTCAGGCACCACGACAGAGGTCTGCTCGGTCATCGATGACCTGCACTCCTCCGGCACGCCGTTCGTGAGCTTCGTCGCCACCCCCGGCACCCCGGTGGCGGACGGCAGCACCGACCTCGTGCTCATGGACGACGTCGATGAGCAGAGCGTGGTCCAGACCCGCTTCGCAACGACGACCCTGGCACTCCTGCGGGCGTCCCTCGGCGAGGACCTCTCCACCGCCATCGACCAGGCCAACGCGGTGCTCGCGGAGGACGAGGACTCGGCTCTGGCGGGGCTGCTCGACGTGGACCAGGTGACCTTCCTCGGCACCGGCTGGACCGTCGGCGTGGCGCACGAGGCCGCACTGAAGCTGCGCGAGTCTGCGCAGTTCTGGGCGGAGTCCTACCCGGCCATGGAATACCGCCACGGCCCGATCAGCATCGCGACCACCGGCCGGGCCGTATGGGCGTTCGGCGCGGTGCCCGACGAGCTCGAGCAGCAGGTCAGGGCCACCGGAGCGCACTGGGAGCACCGTGAGGCCGACGCCATGGCCGAGCTCGTCAGGCTGCACCGTCTCTGCATGGCCCGCGCGCGCAACGCCGGGCTCGACCCGGACGCACCCCGCCACCTGACCCGCTCCATCGTCCTCGCCTGAGGTTTCGGTGGACCAGGACCTGGTCGTCGGCGTCGATGTCGGCGGCACCCGGATCAAGGCCGTCTCCCTGCGTGGTGAGGAGGTCCTCGATCGACTCGCCGTGCCGTCCCCGGCCGGCCTTGCGAGCCGGTTCGCCGAGGTCGTCGAAGGGGTCGTCGCCGCGCTGTGCGACACCCCGTCGCTGCGGCCGCGGGCCGTCGGGGTGGTCGTCCCTGGTCTGGTCGACGACGCCACGGGCCTGGCGATCTGGTCTGCCAACCTCGGGTGGAGGGACCTGGACGTCCCCCAGATCGTCTCGGCCCGCCTCGGGATCCGCACCACCGGGGGTCACGACGTGCGGGCCGGGCTGGTCGCCGAGCATCGTTTCGGTGCCGCGGTGGGTGTCGACGACGTGCTGTTCGTGCCGCTCGGCACGGGCCTGGCGTCCGCGCTCATGGTCGGCGGGCACGTGGTGAGCAGCACCCCCTGGACCGGTGAGCTCGGGCACGTGCTGGTGACACCGGACGGCCCCACGTGCGGCTGCGGCCGGGCCGGCTGCCTCGAGGCCATCGCCAGCGCCGGCGCGATCGGTCGGCGCTGGCGCGAGGCCAGCGGTCAGGAGGGCGACGCCGAGGTGGTCGCCGAGCGTGTGCGTGTCGGCGACCCCGTGGCACGCGTGGTGTGGACCGAGGCCGTCGACGCGCTCGCGATGGTGATCGCCCCGATCGTCGCGGCCGCGGGCACCCGTCGCATCGTCATCGGCGGCGGTCTGGTCAACGCCGGACCGGTGCTGCTCGACCCGCTCCGCGAGGCGCTGATGAGCAGACTTCCCGAGGGGGTCGAGCTCGACGTGGTGGCCGCGGCCCTCGGGGAGTGGGCGGGCGCGATCGGTGCGGCGACGCTGGCCCAGAGCCTGCCGACATGATCCTCTGCGTCACGCCGAACCCCGCGTGGGATGTCACCTACCGCTTGCCCGAGCTGATCGTGGATGCCGTCCACCATGTCTGCGAGGTGGCCGAGCGCGCCGGCGGCAAGGGCGTCAACGTCGCGTCGGTCGCCCATGGCGCCGGTCACGACGTGCTGGTGTGCGCGCCAGTGGGAGGTGCGCGCCGAGCAGAGTTCGGCGAGGACCTGAGCGGTCGGGGCCTCCCCGCGGCCCTGGTCGGCAGCCCCGTTTCGACGAGGCAGTCCGTCGCGATCGTCACCGGGAGCGGTGTCACCATGCTCAACGAGCAGGGAGCCCCGCAGCCGGATGCCGTCTGGGTCGATCTGGTCAGCGCCGTCGAGCGGGACGCGACCCGCTGCGGGGTCGTCACCGTCTCCGGCAGCCTGCCCCCGCACACCCCTGCCGACCTCCTCGCGCGCATCACCAGAGCCGCTCACCAGGGCGGCGCCAGGGTGGTCCTCGACTGCCGTGGACCGCACCTCCTGGAGGCGCTGCGTGAGGGACCCGAGCTCGTCAAGCCCAACGCCGAGGAGGCGGAGGTCACCACCGGCGAACGAGACCCGGTGCGAGCCGCACGTGCTCTCGTCGCAGCCGGGGCCCGGGCTGCCCTCGTCACCCTCGGAGCCGAGGGGGTCGTGGTCGTCGACGACCGCGGCACCGCGCTGCGCGCGCGCCTGTCCTCACCCGTGCGCGGCAACCCCACCGGCGCCGGCGACGCGATGACGGCAGCCGTCGCCGTCGCCCTGGACCAGCAGCACGAGCCGGACTGGCGATCGGTGCTCGTCAGGGGTGTCGCGTGGTCCGCCGCCGCCGTCCTGGCCCCCGTTGCCGGAGAGGTCGACCACTCCACCGTCGCAGAGCTCATCCCCCATGTCGTGCTCGAGGAGATCCCATGACCCACGTGTCCCTGACCGAGGCCTTTGCCCGCTCCGAGAGAGGAGCCCTGGCGGCCTTCAACGTCATCCAGATCGAGCACGCCGAGGCCTACGCCCTGGCGGCCGAGCGCACCGGTCTGCCGGTCGTCATGCAGATCAGCGAGAACTGCGTGAAGTACCACGGCTCGCTGGCGCCGATCGCTGCGGCGACCCTCGCCATCGCGCAGGCCTGCAGCCAGCCCGTCGTGGTCCACCTCGACCACGCCGAGGACGTGGACCTGGTCCGCGAGGCCGTCCGTCTCGGTCTGGGGTCGGTGATGTTCGACGGGTCCCGCCTGTCCGACGAGGCCAACCGGGCGAGCACGAGAGAGGTCGTGGCGCTGTGCCACGCGCAGGGCGTGAGCGTCGAGGCCGAGCTCGGCGAGGTCGGCGGCAAGGACGGGGTCCACGCTCCGGGCGTGCGCACCTCCCCCGACGACGCCGAACGGTTCGTGGCCGAGACCGGGGTCGATGCGCTCGCGGTGGCGGTGGGGAGCTCGCACGCGATGACCGAGCGCGTCGCGAGGCTGGACACCGCGCTCATCGCAGACCTCGCCGTGCGGGTGCCGGTCCCCCTGGTGCTGCACGGCTCGTCAGGCGTGCCCGACGAGGGCCTGGTCGCAGCGGTGCGGGCCGGAATGCGCAAGGTCAACATCGCGACCCACCTCAACCACGTCTTCACCGACGCCCTGCGCGAGCGACTGACCGCCCAGCCGACCGTCGACACCCGCCGCTACCTCGGCGCGGCTCGCGCGGCGACCGCTGACGAGGCCACCCGCCTCATGCTGCTGCTCGCAGACGCCTGAGACGCGCCGGTCACTCGGCGGTGAGGGCCGCGGCCACGCCGGCGTCGACGATCGCGACGTCGGTGGTCACGGCCAGGCACCGGATGCCGTGGGCCCGCATCCGCGTCGCCACGTCGGCACTGCCCGCGAACGCCCCGACCCCGATGCCAGCGGCCCCGGCTGCCGCGACGACCCGGCCGAGGGGGCTGTCAGCACCATCGTCGTCGAGGAGTGCGTCGAGCGTGGTTCCGAGGCTGAGCGACAGGTCGAGCGGACCCACGAAGAGCAGGTCGACGCCGGGTGTCGACGCGATCGCCTCGACATCGTCGAGGGCACCCGACGTCTCGATCATCACGGCACACCGCACGGCCGCATTCTCCTCGTCCGGCGGCGCCACTGCCCCTCCCCACAGCGGGGCGAGTTGACCCCAGCTCCGCTCACCCAGAGGCGGATAGCGACAAGCCTGAGCTGCGGTCACGGCATCTTCGACGGTGATGACCGACGGCACGACAACGGCACGTGCCCCGGCATCCAGAGCCAGTCCGATCCACGCCGGGTCGACCGACGGCACCCGCACGACGAAGGGGACCCGAGCGCCCGAGAGCACCCTTCCAGCCGCATGCAGGGCGGCCCGGTCGAGGGCGCCGTGCTGGGCGTCCAGCGCCATCCAGTCGAAGCCTGACGCACCGAGCCTGCTCAGCAGGTCGAGGTCGGCGGTGAGGCACCAGACTCCTCGCGACTCCGGCGCCATCACCCTCTCGTCACGACCCGCCATGTCCCGACCTCCTCCTCGTGCCCTGTCCGCCTGGGTGACGCTAGCGCAGCGACTCCCCCAGCACCCGGTCCAGGAAGGCGTTTCCGAACATGCGGGTCGGGTCAAGTCGATCGCGGAGGCGGGCGAAGTCCCCCAGTCGGGGATACGCCTCACTCAGCGCCGCATGATCGGTGACGAACACCTTCCCCCAGTGCGGTCGTCCCCCGAGTGGGGTGAGCACCTCCTCGAGCGGGCCGAGCACCGCGCGCACGGCCGGCTCGTCGCGCACCCAGGTGAAGTGCAGACCCACGGTGTCGCGGCCCTGCGCCCCGCTGAGCCAGAGGTCGTCGCCAGCGATGGTGCGGATCTCGGAGACCTGGAGGAGCCCGGCGAGGGCCGGCCCCATGCGTCGCACCGCATCGACCGCCTCGACCGCACGTGAGCGGGGCACGAAGTATTCGCTCTGCAGCTCCTCGCCGCGGCTGGGGGTGTGGCTCATCCGGAAGTGCGGCAGCCGCTCGAACCACGGGCCGGGAACCCCACCCTGCTGGGTGACGGCAGCGATGTCGCCGCCGGGCAACATGTGCAGCACGGAGGCGGCCGGTCGGGCCCCCGGCAGGGGCCGGGCAGACGTTCCCACCCGGCTCTTCAACCACACCTGGCCGATGGTCGGCGCCAGCCAGTCGGTGAAGAGGCTCACGCTCGTTGCCGCGGACGTGACGGCGTCGAGGTCGTCGGAGAGGGCCGCCCAGGGAAGGTCGACGAGGCAGTCGACAGCCATCTCGTAGGCCGGCTCGACGTCGAGCCAGACTCGCGTCACGACCCCGAGCGCCCCGACCGAGACGACGACACCGTCGAAGTCGGGCTCGCCCCTCGCCCACCTGCGCAGCTCGCCGTCAGCGCCGACCAGCTCCACGGCATTCACCGCGGCAGCCAGCGAGCCCTGGCCGTCACCCGAGCCGTGGGTGCCGGTGGCGATGGCTCCCGCGACCGAGATGTGCGGCAGCGATGCCATGGTGCCCAGCGCCCACCCCTGCTCGTGCAGCGCCACGGCCACGTCTCCGTAGAGGGCCCCCGCCGAGACGGCGGCCGACCGCGCGGCCGCGTCGACCTCGACCGTGACCGGGAGCGCTGCCAGCGAGACAAGCACGCCCTCCGTGTCGGCCAGGTCCGTGAAGGAGTGCCGCGAGCCCAGGGCGCGCACCCGGGGCTCGGCAGCGATGAGCGACTGCAGCTCCTCGAGGCTTCTCGGCGTCTCCAGGCGCGTGGCAGCGAAGGCGTGGTTCCCGGCCCAGTTCGTCAGCATCCCCCCATCGTGCCGCGTCGCCACCCCGACGCAGTGATCAGTCCGGCCGAAGAGCCCGCACCGCCTCGATCGTGTCCGCGTCGACGGCGGACTTGTCGTCGCGGTAGCGCACCACCCGCGCGAACCGCAGGGCGACCCCACCCGGATAGCGGGTGGAGCGCAGGATGCCGTCGAGCGCGATCTCGACGACCTGCTCGGCTCGCACGGGCACGACCCACCCGTCGGTGCCGCCGGTGGCGAGGTCGGTGAAGCGGGAGGTCTGCCAGGCGAGCATCTCGTCGGTCATCCCCTTGAACGTCTTCCCGACCATGACGAAGCCGCCCGTCTCCGGGTCACGCGCGCCCAGGTGGATGTTGGAGAGCAGGCCCGTGCGCCGCCCGGAGCCCCACTCCACGGCGAGCACGACGAGGTCGAGGGTGTGCACCGGCTTGACCTTGACCCACCCGCCACCGCGTCGGCCGGCTGCATAGGGGCTCGACCCGTCCTTGACGACGACCCCCTCGTGACCGTCGGCCACGAGCTCGTCGAAGAAGCGGCGGGCCTCGCCCCGGTCGTCGGTCACCCGGCGGGGGACGAGGAGGTGCGGTGCCAGCTCTGCGAGCACCTCGTGGCGGTGCAGCGCCGTCTGATCGAGCAGGTCGCGGCCGTCGACGTGAAGGGCATCGAAGAAGAACGTCGTCAGGGGCACGCGCTGACGCAGCCCCTCGACGTCGGCCGAGCTGGCGGTGCGCGAGCCGGTGACCTGGAAGGGAGCCGGGCGACCGCCCTCGAGGATGACGATCGCCTCACCGTCGAGCACCAGGTCGCCACCGGGCAGCGCGCCGACGGCCTCGAGCACCTCGGGCACCCGCTCACTGATCTCCTCGAGGCTACGGGTGAAGACGGTGACCACCCCATCGCGACGGTGCACCTGCACCCGGATGCCGTCGAGCTTGCCGTCGATGATGACCGAGCCCTCACCGAGGCCCGCCGCCGCCTCCTCGGGGGTCTTGGCCGACGCCGCGAGCATCGGTCGCAGCGGCCTGCCGACGACGAGCCCGACGGCCTCGAGGCCCGCCCGACCGTCGCGGGCCACGATCTGGGCGACGTCCGCGGCATACCCCGCGAGCATCACGGCGCGGCGCACGACCGGCTCGGGCACGTCGAATGCGGTGGCGATGGCCTTGAGCACCACCCCGTCGAGCGCCCCCTGTCGCAGGTTGCCGGTGATGAGGTCGCGCAGGAACACCTGCTCGTCGGCGGTGGCGCGTGCCATCAGCTCGGCCAGCTCGCCGCGGCGGGCACCGGTGGACCCGACCCCCGCGGTGCGGGCCAGCCGCTCGAAGGCTGCGTCCACCTCCCGCACGCTCAGGGTCGGCTCCCCTGCCGGCTCGGGCAGCGAGCCGAGGGAGCGGAAGCCCACCCCGAGCCGCCGCTGGGGAAGCACGCCGGAGAGGTGCGCGACGACGACCCCGACGTCGTCGGGGCCACACCTCGCGAGGAGCCCGGCCAGCGCGGCGGTCTTGGCCGTGCGCGATCGGGTGGCAGAGACGACCCGCGACACCTCGACGACCTCGGCGAGCGTCACCCGCACCGGGGCGTCTTCGTCGGTCTCGACCTCTCTCACGGGCGTCAGTCTGCCGCTGCCCCCTGACACCCGGGGGAAGATGGCCCGATGAGCACCTCCGAGCCCACGCCACGCCAGCTGCCTCGAGTCATCGTCTTCGACGTCAACGAGACGCTCTCGGACCTCTCTCCCATCCGCGAGCGCTTCGAGGACCTCGGCGTGCCGGCGCACCTCGTGACACCGTGGTTCGCCGGGCTGTTGCGCGACGGTTTCGTCTTGAC
>JBDSNZ010000315.1:0-17857 GCA_039915055.1 Ornithinibacter sp. | reverse complement strand
CCCCGCGACTGCCCACCCCGCCAGTGCCGCGGCGACGAGCACCAGCACGACCGGAACCCACGCGGTCACACCGAGGGACGTCGTCAGTTCCCGTGCCGCCGGGAAGCCGAGCACGGCGCCAACAGCGCCTGCTGACACCGCACAGGCGAACCGTCGGGCAGGTCCCTCCTGCGAGGTCCAGGTGTAGCGATGGCGTTCCACCGCGCCACCCGCGCGCAGGAACATCCATGACTTGTAGGCGCCGTGCCCCAGCAGGTGCATGAGCGCCATGGCCGGGAGCCCCAGCCCGAGCTGGACGCACATGTAGCCCATCTGGTTCGTCGTGGAGCAGGCCAGCCGGCCCTTGACGTCGGTGCGGACCTGGCCCGCCCAGACCCCCAGAACCACCGATGCCAGACCGAGGACCAGGAGAAGCACCAGCACCTGGGGGCTGGCCCGGAACACCGGCCATGCCAGCACCCCCAGCACGCCTGCCCCGTTGACGACGCCGGCGTGGAGCAGCGCGGACACCGGTGACGGCGCCTCGGCCGTCTCGGCCAACCACCGGTGGGCGGGCACGAGGCCACTGCGCACCACGCAGGCCACGACGAGGAGGGCGGCCACGGTCCCGGTCGTCCAACCCGCCGACACCTCATCGAGCCGGGCCCGGTCCACGGACGGGAACCAGGCCACTGCGAGACCGACACCCAGCCACAGGGCGACGTCACCCACCACGAGGTGGCGCCGCATCAGGGATGCCGCACGGGCGGCCTGTTCGGTTCCGGCGCGCGCGATGACGACGGTGACCGCGAGCCCGCTCAGGGTCCAACCGAGGGCAACACCCACGAGGTTCGCGCTGGTGACCATGACCGCGAGTGACCCCACTGCGACGGAGAGCGCGATGCCTGCGCCGGTGAGCCCCTCGCGCGCCCTGAGGTTGGTGGAGGAGTAGCGGGCGACCACCCACCCCAGCACGCCGATGAAGCCCAGGAGCGCGACGGAGACCACGTCCAGGTAGGCGCCCCACGACATGCCCCCGATGGCGAGGGTCGCGACGACCGGGTCGCCGAGCACGGCGCGTGGAGCGGCAACGATGCCGACCACGAGCAGCAGGACTGCGAGACGACGTGTAAAGACGAACCAAATCATGCGTGAATTATTACATGTGTTTTCCTTCTGCTGTCCAGCCCGTCTCACGTCGCGTCGCTTCGGCCCGCCCGCGGCGCGGTCGAGTGCGGGCTAGGGTTGCCCGATGGAGCCCGAGGTGGAGCGGCAGTGGACCTTCCTCACCAACCACGGCCACCTCCTCGTTGCCATCAGCCGCTCCCCACGCGCGCGGATCCGCGACCTCGCGGCGGAGGTCGGCATCACGGAACGCTCCGCCCAGCTCATCCTGCGGGATCTCGAGGCTGCCGGATACGTGACCAAGGAGCGCGTCGGGCGACGCAACGAATACCGTCTCGATCCCGGCCGCTACCTGCGCCACCCGGCCGAGTCGACAGTGCGGGTGACCTCGCTCCTGGATTTGTTCGAGAGCCACTGACCCTGGCGACGCGCCTGTGTCGGAAACGTGGCGCCCCTGCCCTCAGACGAGCGCCACGTAGACGGAGTTCGAGGACGTTCCTCCGGTGAGCGGGTTGGCGAAGGGCACCAGGTGCGCCTGCGCAGAGGTGAAACCGTCCAGGAGCAGCTCGAGGAACTCCTCGTCGGGCGGGTCGTCGGACCAGAGCGCGAACACCCCACCCGGATGGAGGTGCCCGCGCAGCGCCGAGAGGCCTTCCGCACTGTAGAACGCGGCGTGGCTCGGGTGCAGCACGTGCGTCGGGGTGTGGTCGATGTCGAGCAGAATCGCGTGCACGGGCGCCGGAACCCCTTGCCCGAACCCGGCAGCACCAGCCGCGAGCGCGAAGAAGTCACCGTGCACGAGAGTCGTCCGTGGATCGCCGGTCAGCCCCACGGCATCCGGCAGCAGCTCTCGCTCGTGCCAGGAGATGACCGGCCCAAGCGCCTCGATCACCGAGAGCGACCGCACCCGCGGGTCCGCCAGTGCGGCCACCGCGGTGTAGCCGAGCCCGAGCCCGCCCACCACCACGTCGAGCGACGCCGGCTCAGCAGCGGCGTGCGCTCCCAGGCCCAGAGAGGCGAGCTCGATCTCGGCCACCGGGAACAGGCTCGACATGAGGAACTCCTCGCCGAGCTTCACCTCGAAGACGTCCACCCGCAGGCTGGGCTCGAGGCGGCGCCGCAGGCTGATCTCGCCCATCGCGGTGTCCTGCCAGTCGAGCTCCTCGAAGCGTCTGCTCATCGGGCCGGGCCTCTCAGTGGAGTGCGCCGGCCTCTTCGAAGCTGGCGTCGTGGCGCATCTTGTCTGACAGGCCTGCAGCCTTGAGGTCACGCCTGATCTCGCTCGGTAGCGAGAAGAGCAGCGACTCCTGTGCCGCCACCACGGGTGTGACGTCCTCGAAGCCGTGCGAGGCGAGGAGGTCGAGCACCCCGCGCACGAGGATCTCGGGAACCGAGGCCCCCGACGTCACGCCGACCGTGCTCACCCCGTGCAGCCAGCTGAGGTCGATCTCCTCGGCGTAGTCGACGAGGTGGCCTGCGCGAGAACCGTGCTCGAGCGCAACCTCGACCAGTCGCACCGAGTTGGAGGAGTTGGTCGAGCCCACCACGATCATGAGGTCGCAGTCCGCAGCCATCTGCTTCACGGCGAACTGACGGTTCTGCGTGGCGTAGCAGATGTCGTCGCTCGGGGGGTCCTGCAGGCTCGGGAACCGCTCGCGCAGCTTGCGCACCGTCTCCATCGTCTCATCGACGGACAACGTGGTCTGCGAGAGCCAGACGACCTTCTCCGGGTCGCGCACGGTGACGTTGGCGACGTCATCAGGGCCGTCGACGAGCTGGATGTGCTCCGGCGCCTCACCAGCAGTGCCGACGACCTCTTCGTGCCCCTCGTGACCGATGAGCAGGATGTCGAAGTCGGCGTCTGCGAAACGCACCGCCTCACGGTGCACCTTCGTCACCAGCGGACAGGTCGCGTCGATCGTGCGCAGTGAGAGAGCCTTCGCCTCCTCGTGCACCACCGGGGCGACACCGTGGGCAGAGAGCACCACCGTCGCACCCTCGGGCACCTCCTCGGTCTCGTCGACGAAGATCGCGCCGCGCTTCTCGAGCGTGGTGACCACGTGCTTGTTGTGGACGATCTGCTTGCGCACGTAGACGGGCGCGCCGTAGAGCTCGAGCGCCTTCTCCACCGTGACGACCGCCCGGTCGACCCCGGCGCAGTAACCGCGGGGGGCGGCGAGGAGCACGCGCTTCGTGGAGTCAGCCATGCCCTCCATCGTAGGCGGCGCCTCTTCCGCACCCAATTCGCGCTCGACCCGCCGTCGGGCCCGCGTCCTAGGGTGTCCACCATGATCCCCCTCCCCGAGCGGGCCACCGACACCAGCGCCGAGGAGCCCTGGCCGGTGCGGCTGCTGTCGATGAAGATCGGCGAGTACGTCGAGAAGATGTCGGTGATCTGGGTCGAGGGCCAGGTCGTGCAGCTCAACCGCAGGCCCGGCGCCCGCACGGCATACCTCACCCTGCGCGACCCCGACGTCGACATGAGCCTGTCGGTGTCGATCCACGTGAACGCCCTCGACGCCATGGCGGGCCCGCTCGCGGAGGGCGCTCGCGTCGTCGTGCAGGCCAAGCCCACGTTCTGGAACCAGCGCGGCGCGCTGATGCTCGACGCCCGCCAGATCAGGCCCGTCGGGGTCGGGGAGCTCCTCGCCCGGCTGGAGTACCTCAAGCGCACCCTCGCGCAGGAGGGGCTCTTCGACGCCGATCGCAAGCGCCCCCTCCCCTTCCTCCCTCGTCGCGTCGGCCTGGTGTGCGGGCGGGCGAGCGCGGCGGAGCGCGACGTGGTCGAGAACGCACTGCGCCGCTGGCCGGCGACCCGGTTCGAGATCCGCCAGGTGGCGGTGCAGGGCACGAATGCCGTTGCCGAGGTCAGTGCCGCGGTCGCCGAGCTCGATGCCCACCCCGAGGTCGACGTCATCGTCGTGACCCGCGGCGGTGGCAGCGTCGAGGACCTGCTGCCCTTCAGCAACGAGACGCTCCTGCGGGCCGTCGCGGCTGCGCGCACCCCCGTCGTCAGTGCCATCGGCCACGACGTCGACACCCCGTTGCTCGACCTGGTCGCCGACCACCGCGCCTCCACCCCGACCGACGCGGCCAAGGCCATGGTGCCCGACGCCGAGGCCGAGCGGCGGGCCGTCGCCGCCGCTCGCGAGCGGATCACCCTGTCGCTGACGGCGAGGTTGACCCACGAGCGGCGCCGCCTGGCCGAGCTGCGCAGCCGGCCGGTGCTCAGCGACAAGGGGGCCTTCGTGCGCGGGCAGCGCGAGGTGGTGGCGGCCCTGCGTGCGCGCTCACGCCGGGGCGTGGAGTCACGGCTGCACCGGGCCCGCGACCACACCGCCCACCTGCGCTCCCAGGTGCGCACCCTCTCGCCCCAGTCGACGCTCGAGCGCGGCTACGCGATCGTGCAACAGGTCGACGGCACCGTGGTGCTCGACCCCACCACCCTTCGCCCCGAGGAGCTGTTGCGTGTGAGGGTCGCCGGCGGCGACTTCGGCGTGAGGACCGTCGGCGCCGACAGCTAGGCTTTCCGACATGGCGAAGCAGGCGCAGGCCGAGTCGACCCCCGACGCAGACGTCGCTGACCTGACCTACGAGCAGGCCCGCGACGAGCTGGTCGGCCTCGTGGCCCGGCTCGAGAGCGGCCAGGTCGGCCTCGACGAGAGCATGGGGCTGTGGCAGCGCGGCGAGATGCTGGCGGCGCACTGCAACCAGTGGCTCGACCGCGCCGAGACGCGGATCGCCGCGCAGGACTGAGCCCCTCCCTCGGAGGGTCCGGCGGCGAGCGGCGCTACGTCGTGACCGGCCGCAGATGGGTCGCGAAGTCGGCCATCTCCTGCAGGGTGGCCGTCCCGGTGATGAGGGTGGTGAGGTCGCCGGTGGTCTGCGGGTCGTCGAGCAGGCTGTTCTGCGTCTTGGTGTCCCGCACGAAGGTGGTCCACGTGCGCCCGGCGGCCTCGATCGTGCCGGTCTTCGCGGCCCGGTTGGTCTGCGCCGCCACCCACGCGCGAGTCGGGTCCTGGGTCTGCTCCACCGCGATGTAGCTCCCAGAGGGCATCTGGTAGCCCGCGTGCCAGGTCATGAAGCCACCCGTGCCACGGATGTAGCGCGCCGAGGTCGGCGTCCACCCGTCGGGCAGGCCGACGGCCTCGACGATCGGCCAGCCGCTCTGCTTCACCACCTCGACCGCCGTGGCGTGGATGTCGACCGGCGGCCCCCCGACCGAGTTGACCCGCGGCACCACGAGCACCAGCACCGCCATCATGCCGAGGACCGCGAGGAGTGAGAGCACCAGGTTCTTGCCCGACCCCATCGAGTAGCGGCTCCGGGGCGCCTGCTCGGGCGGGCCGGGCTGCGCGTCGGTGGGGGCTGCGGGCGTGGTCACCCCCCCATCGTCCCTGACGGGCGTCCCCGCACCCAAACCGCCTCGGCGCTAGGGTTTGACCAGCCGCCCCACACGTCACCGAAGACAGGTCGAGATGCTCCAGAGCCCGCCGCCTCCCCGCCCGTGGTCGACAGGCGCGGGGGCCTGAGGTGGGCGCCGGGCTGCCGGTCGTCGTCATCGGCGAGCTCCTCGTCGACATCGTCCGCGCCCCGGACGGCAGCACGGTGGAGCACGTGGGCGGTTCGCCCGCGAACGTCGCGCTCGGGTTGGCCCGGCTGGCACACGACACCCACTTCGCGACCCTCGTCGGCACCGATGCCCGCGGGGAGCGGTGCACCTCCCACGTGGAGTCCGGCGGTGTGCGCTTGTTGCCGGGGAGCAGGAGCCCCGCCCACCCGACCTCGACCGCGGTCGCGACGATCGACGCCGTGGGGGCGGCGACCTACGACTTCGACCTGCACTGGGACCTCCCGCCGGTGCAGCTCCCGGAGGGCACGGGCCACGTGCACACCGGCTCGATCGCCACCACGCTCACCCCCGGCGAGGCCCGCGTCACCGAGGCCCTGTCCGGCGCCCGGCGGCACGCGACCGTGTCCTACGACCCCAACGTGCGACCGTCGATCATGGGCGAGGCCGCTGCGGTGCGCGATCGGGTCGAGGAGCTCGTCGCCCTCGCCGACGTCGTGAAGTGCTCCGAGGACGACATCGAATGGCTGTATGCCGGTGAGACGCCAGCACAGGTCATGTCCCGGTGGGCGGGGCTCGGCGCTTCGCTCGTCGTGGTGACCCTCGGTGGGGACGGGGTGGCTTGGCGAGCTCCCGACGGCGTCGAGGCCGCTGCCCCAGCGCGAGTGGACTCGGTCGTGGACACCGTCGGCGCCGGCGACTCCTTCATGGCGGGACTGGTCTCCGGCCTGCTGGACGCTGGGCTCCTCGGGGGCCCCGAGGCGCGCAGACTGCTGTGCACCGCCAGCGCAGATGCCGTCGCACCCGCCATCGAACGGGCCCTGTCCACCAGTGGGGTGACCGTGCGCCACGCCGGCGCCTACGCTCCCACCCGAGAGGAGATCGCATGACCGACTTCGCCTACTCCGACGTGTTGCCCGTCGGTGACGACGAGACGCCCTACCGGCTCCTCACCACCGAGGGGGTGTCGGTGGTCGACGGCCCGGGCGGTCGCGCGTTCCTCGAGGTCGCCCCCGAGGCGCTGCGGATGCTCACCGACACGGCGATGCACGACATCGCCCACTACCTGCGCCCTGCCCACCTCCAGCAGCTCGCGAACATCATGGCCGATCCCGAGGCGAGCGACAACGACAAGTTCGTCGCGCTCGACCTTCTCAAGAACGCCAACATCGCCGCGGGCGGCATCCTGCCCATGTGCCAGGACACCGGTACCGCGATCGTCATGGGCAAGCGCGGACAGCACGTCCTGACACCCGGCGGTGACGAGTCCGCCATCAGCAGAGGGGTCTACGACGCCTACACCCGGCTCAACCTGCGCTACTCGCAGATGGCCCCGGTCACGATGTGGGAGGAGCAGAACACCGGCTCCAACCTTCCAGCGCAGATCGAGCTCTATGCCGACACCAAGCCCGGCCACGAGAGCACCTACTCGTTCCTCTTCATGGCCAAGGGCGGAGGGAGCGCCAACAAGTCCTACCTCTTCCAGGAGACCAAGGCGATCCTCAACCCCGACGGCATGCTCCGCTTCCTCGACGAGAAGCTTCGCGGCCTGGGCACCGCCGCCTGTCCGCCGTACCACCTGGCCATCGTCATCGGCGGAACGAGTGCCGAGTTCGCGCTCAAGACAGCGAAGTACGCGAGCGCGAAGTATCTCGACCAGCTTCCGAAGTCCGGCGATGCGGCCACCGGCCACGGCTTCCGCGACACCGAGCTCGAGGAGCAGGTGCTCGAGCTGACCCGCCAGTTCGGCATCGGCGCCCAGTTCGGCGGCAAGTACTTCTGCCACGACGTGCGCGTGGTGCGCCTCCCGCGGCACGGCGCGTCCCTCCCGGTCGCCATCGCCGTGTCCTGCTCGGCCGATCGACAGGTGCTCGGCAAGATCACCCCCGAGGGCGTCTTCATCGAGCAGCTCGAGACCGACCCGGCGCGCTTCCTCCCCTACCAGGCCCACGACGCCCTCGGCGACGCCGTCGGCGCCTCGAGCACCGGGCAGGGCGCCGTGGTCGAGGTCGACCTGAACCGGCCGATGGCCCAGATCCTCGCCGAGCTCTCCCGGCATCCGGTCAAGACCAGGCTCTCGCTGACCGGTCCGCTGGTCGTGGCCCGCGACATCGCGCACGCCAAGATCAAGGAGCGGCTCGACGCGGGCGAGGAGATGCCGGCATACCTGCGCGACCACCCGGTCTACTACGCGGGGCCGGCCAAGACCCCGCAGGGGATGCCGTCAGGCTCCTTCGGGCCGACGACCGCGGGGCGGATGGACTCCTACGTCGACCAGCTCCAGGCCGCGGGTGGCTCGATGGTGATGCTCGCGAAGGGAAACCGGAGCCAGCAGGTCACCGACGCGTGCCACACCCATGGCGGGTTCTACCTCGGCTCGATCGGCGGACCGGCCGCTCGCCTGGCCCAGGACTGCATCCGCAGCGTCGAGGTGCTGGAGTATCCCGAGCTCGGCATGGAGGCGATCTGGAAGATCGAGGTCGAGAACTTCCCCGCCTTCATCGTCGTCGACGACAAGGGCAACGACTTCTTCGCGTCCGTGACCAAACCGGTCGCGTTCACCATCACCACGAGGGACGGTCTGAGATGAGCACCGCACCGCGCACCGAGCACGGCTTCGACGACATCCTGGCGGCCAACGCCGAGTTCGCGAAGGACTTCGACCTGGGCGGCTTCGACGGTGTCGCGAGAGCCGGCATCGCGATCGTCACCTGCATGGACTCGCGCATCGACCCCCTGCGGATGGTCGGCCTCGCCTCCGGCGACGCGAAGATGTTCCGAAATCCCGGTGGCCGGGTGACGCCACAGGCGCTGGAGGCCTTGGTGCTCGGCGTCCACCTGCTCAACGTGCAGCGCATCCTCGTGGTCCCGCACACCCGGTGCGCCATGGCCTCCAGCACCGAGGAGGAGCTCCAGGACCAGGTGGGCCGCTCCGCCGGTGTCGACGCCTCGTGGCACGACTTCAACGTCGTGCCCGACCAGCGGGCCGCACTCGAGCACGACGTCCACGTGCTGCGCACCCACCCCCTCATCGGTGACCGCGCCCTCGTCGGTGGCTTCATCTACGACGTCGACACCGGGCTGCTCGAACCGGTGCTGTGAGCGAGCCGCGCGTCCAGCTCGCAGCGATTGCGGTGCACCCGGTCAAGAGCACCGCCGTGCGACCCGTGCGGGAGGCCGCGGTCGAGCCCTGGGGCCTGGCCGGAGACCGACGCTGGATGGTCGTCGGCCCTGACGGGGAGTGCCTCACCGCTCGCGAGCACCGCCGGCTGCTGGGTGTCGTCGCTGACACCCCTGACACGACGGCTCTCGACGCCGCGCTCCGCCTCACCGCACCCGGGATGCCGGACCTGCACGTCGAGGAACCGCACGGGGCACGGGTGCCTGTCACCGTCCACGGGCGGGGCCTGCATGCCGTCGTCGCACCTGCCGAGGCCGGTGCGTGGGTGGGGCAGGTGGTCGGCGTCAACGGGCTGCGCCTGGTCCACGTTGCGCGGCCTCGACCGTTGAACCCGGCACACTCCCTGCCCGGTGACGCAACGGCATTCGCGGACGCCTACCCGGTGACGCTGGTCACCGCGGCGTCACTGCGTCAGCTGGACGAGTGGGTTGCGCAGACCGCACGCGAGCGCGGGGAGGAGCCGCCCCTGGCACTGGAGGTCTCCCGGTTCCGCCCGAACCTCCTCATCGAGGGCGATCTCGAGCCCTTCGAGGAGGACCACTGGCGCAGGGTGCGGGTGGGCGACGTGGAGTTCCGGGTCGCGAAGCCGGTGGACCGGTGCGTCATGACCACCATCGACCCCCGCACGCGGGAGGGCGGACACGAGCCGATCCGCACGCTCGCGAGACACCGGAAGTGGGAGGGCGCCACGTGGTTCGCGGTGCAGCTCGTGCCGGACGTCCCAGGGAGGATCGCCGTCGGTGACGAGGTCGCACCGCGACGGTAGCGTTCACCCATGGAATCCTTCGAGCGCACCTTTCCCGCATCGTTCCTGTGGGGGACGGCGACCGCGAGCTACCAGATCGAGGGCGCGACGAGCGAGGACGGTCGCAGCCCGTCGATCTGGGACACCTTCGCGACGGTCCCGGGGAAGGTCGCGAACGGCGACACCGGCGAGGTCGCGTGCGACCACTACCACCGGATGCCCCAGGACGTCGCCCTGATGCGTGACCTCGGCCTGGACGCCTACCGGTTCTCCGTCGCGTGGCCCCGAGTCGTCCCCGGCGGCACCGGTGCGGTCAACGCCGCGGGGCTCGACTTCTACAGCCGACTCGTCGACACCCTGCTGGAGGCCGGCATCCGGCCGGTGGCGACGCTCTACCACTGGGACCTGCCTGAGGTGCTGGACCAGCAGGGCGGATGGCTCAACCGCGACATCGCGAGCTGGTTCACCGACTACGCGGGGGCGGTGGTCGGAGCACTGGGTGACCGGGTGCACAACTGGACGACCTTCAACGAGCCGTGGTGCTCCTCGCTGCTCAGCTATGCGATCGGCGCGCACGCCCCCGGCCACCGCGACCCGGTCGAGGCCATGGTGGCCGCGCACCACCTGATGCTGGCCCACGGCACCGCAGTTCCCGTGATCCGGGAGGCCTGCCCCGCAGCCGAGGTGTCGATCACCCTGAACCCCACGCAGGTCTACGGCCCGGATGCCGGTGACGAGCGTGACGCCGACGCCGTGCGACGGGCGGACAACGTCCTCAACGGCCTGTTCTTCGGGCCGCTGTTCCACGGCGCCTATCCCGAGGGCTTCCTCGACGACACCGCGCACCTCACCGACCACTCCTACATCCGTGACGGTGACCTCGAGACCATCGCCGCGCCGCTGGACAACCTCGGGGTCAACAACTACTTCCCCACCCGCGTGCGGGCGACCCGCGACGGCGAGCAGTCCGACCTGGTGCTGCCCGGCTGCGACGGCGTCATCGAGACCGACCCGCACCCTCCGCTGACGGACATGGGCTGGGAGGTCAACCCGGCAGCACACCGCGCGATCATCGAGCGGTCCGCCCGGGAGAGCGGTTTGCCCATCTACATCACCGAGAACGGCTCGGCCTGGCCCGATGACGTCGTCGGCGACGACGGGCACGTGCACGACCCCGAGCGGGTCGACTACCTCCAGGGCCACCTGGGCGCCGTCGCCGACGCGATCGAGACCGGCACCGACGTGCGCGGCTACTTCGCGTGGTCCCTCATGGACAACTTCGAGTGGGCCTACGGCTACGACAAGCGATTCGGCATCGTGCACGTCGACTACGACACCCAGGTGCGCACCGTGAAGGACTCGGGACTGGAATATGCCCGGATCATCTCCGCACACCGGAGCCGATGACCGCCTCCCGCACGACCGTCGTGGTCGGTGGCGGCATCCTCGGCCTTGCCGTCGCCGAACGCCTCGTCCGCGAGAACCCTCGCGCAGCCGTCACCGTGCTGGAGAAGGAAGGCGGCTGGTCGAGTCACCAGAGCGGCCGCAACAGCGGTGTGATCCATTCGGGGCTGTACTACCCTCCCGCGAGCGCCAAGGCGCAGTGGTGCCGCGACGGTGTGGCAGCCCTCCTGGACCTCGCCCGCGCCGAGGGGGTGCCGCACCGGGTGACCGGCAAGCTCGTCGTCGCGGTCGAGGCCGCCGAGCTGCCCCGGCTGCGCACCCTCGCAGAGCGCGGCAGGGCCAACGGGCTGCGTGTCAGCGAGCTCGGGGCGGAGGAGGCACGTGAGCACGAACCGCACGTGGCCGCGCTCGCGGCGCTGCACGTGCCCGAGACGGGCATCATCGACTACCCCGGCGTCTGCGCAGCGCTCGTGCGACGCCTCGAGGGCGCGGGTGCATCGCTGCGGCTGGGCACCGAGGTGCTCGGGGCGTCACCGCGCCCCGACGGCCTGGTCGTGCACACCAGCAGGGGAGACCTCACGGCAGGGCTCGTGGTCAACTGCGCCGGGCTGCACGCCGACCGCGTCGCGACGATGCTCGGCCATCACCCATCCGTGCGGATCGTGCCGTTCCGGGGTGAGTACCGCGAGCTGACGCCGCCGGCCGCGCACCTGGTCCGCGGTCTCGTCTATCCCGTGCCGGACCCGGATCTCCCCTTTCTCGGGGTGCACCTCACCCGGGGAGTCGACGGCCACGTCCACGCCGGGCCCAACGCGGTGCTGGCCCTCGCCCGCGAGGGCTACCGCTGGCGGGACGTGAGCCCGCGGGACCTGGCCGCAGTGCTGGGGTATGCCGGGTCGTGGCGGCTCGCCCGAAGCCAGGCCAGGACCGGGGTCGCCGAGGTGCTCAGGTCGCTCTCCGCGCGGCGGTTCACCGACAGCGTGCGCCGGCTGGTGCCCGAGCTCGACGGTGCGGACCTGGTTCCGGCGCCTGCCGGGGTGCGCGCCCAGGCGGTGCGCCGCGACGGGGCCATGGTGCAGGACTTCCTCGTGGAGCGATCACAGCGTGCGGTGCACCTGCTCAACGCACCCTCGCCGGCGGCCACGGCATCCCTGTCCATCGCCCACCACGTCGTCGACCTCCTCCCGAGCTGACAGGGAGGAGGCCGACGACGCGGGACGGTTCCGGGAGCGGTCAGGCAGGGCGCCCGATGACGGTGACGTCGATGTTGCCGCGGGTCGCCTTGGAGTAGGGGCAGACCTCGTGGGCCTTCTCGGCGAGGGACTGGGCGGTCTGCTCGTCGACACCGGGGATGAGCGACACGAGCTCGACGGCCAGCCCGAACCCGGTGTCGGTCTTGCCGAAGTTCACCTCCGCGGTGGTGGTCGCAGCGGAGGCGTCCACGCCCTCGGCCCGCGCGACGACCGCAAGCGCACCGTTGAAGCAGCTGGCGTACCCCGCAGCGAACAGGGTCTCGGGGTTGGCCTTGGGAGTGGACCCACCAGGCTTGCCGAGCTCGAGGTCGATGAGCCCGTCCTCGCTGCGGACGCGGCCGCCTCGGCCACCCTCGGCGTTGGCCTTGATGGTGTAGACGGTCTCGTTCACGGACTCGTGCGGCACAAGGAGCTCCTTCTGTTGTGGAACGGGGGACGCTCCGGCCAACCGCACCCCGCCCCCGCGCATTCCCGACCTATTGCGCCACAGCCACGCGCGAGGCCACTTGGAGGGGCCTCGCGCGTGGCTGGAGGGCAATACGTCGGGTGGCTGGGGGGTGAGTTGAGCGGGGGCCTGCGCTCAGAGGGAGAGGTGGCCCATTCCTCCTCCTGCGCCGAACACAGCGGGATACGGCTCGCGACGCAGGTCACGATTCGGGACCTCGTTGTCCGGCCTCAGCCGGTTCGAGCCCCTCGCTCGGTAGGGTCGCTGACGAGTCCGACGTGGGTCCTCCACGTTCACTACCGCCAAGGAGCCTCACTCGTGACCACCTCGCGCACCCGCCGAGCCGGAGCAGTCGCTGTCGCCGCCCTCGTCTCCACCGTTGCCCTCGCCGCCTGTGGCTCAGGCGACAGCGGCGACGCCGCCACCCCTGCCGCCTCCAACGCCAGCGGCATCACGACGGTGACCGACGGCAAGCTCAAGGCCTGCACCCACCTCTCCTACAAGCCGTTCGAGTTCAAGGACGGTGCGAAGGTCGTCGGCTTCGACGTCGACCTCATGGGTCTGGTAGCGGAGAAGCTCGGTCTCGAGCAGGAGGTCGTCGACATCGAGTTCGCCACGATCACCTCCGGCGCCGCGTTCGCCGCCAAGAAGTGCGACGCGGGATTCGGCGCCACCACCATCAACGACGAGCGCAAGAAGGCGGTCCTGTTCTCCGACCCCTACTTCGACTCCACCGCTGCGCTCCTGGTCAAGAAGGACTCCGGCATCAGCGACCTCGCGGGCCTGAAGGGCAAGAAGCTGGGGGTGCAGACCGACACCACAGGCCAGGAGTTCGCTGAGAAGGAGAAGGCGACCAACGGATACACCCCGGTCGTCTTCGATGACCTGCCGACCCAGCTCGCAGGCGTGCTTTCCGGCCGGGTGGAGGGCGCGCTCAATGACAACGGTCCCCTCCTCGTCTTCGCCAAGGAGAACCCGAGCACCACGGTCGTCAAGGAGTTCGACACCGGCGAGCAGTACGGCCTGATGTTCAAGAAGGACGACCCCAACGGGCAGAAGCTGGCCGACACCGCCAACGAGGTCCTCAAGGCCGCGAAGGCCGACGGTCGCTTCAACGAGATCTACAAGAAGTGGTTCGGCGTCGACGCCCCGAAGTGACCCCTTCGACGCTGAGGGCGGCGGCGGTTCGACCGGACTGCCGCCCTCGGCGTCCAGCTCACGAGCACCAACAGGTCGGCAGGAGATCTCATGAGCATCAGCGCTGACGCTCCCCCGAAGAAGAAGCTCTCCCCGCGCAGGCGGGCGCAACGAATCCGATGGGCGCAGTACACCGTCCTTGCCGCAGTGGTGATCGTCATCGCGCTCACCGCCAACTGGGGACAGGTCCAGCAGGTCTTCTTCAAGCCCGAACTGGTCAAGGCAACGTTCACCGAGGGGCTCCCCAACGCCTTCAAGAACACCCTCATCTACACCGCCGGCGCCTTCGTCATCGGCCTACTGCTCGGGACCGTTCTGGCGCTGATGCGACTGTCGTCCGTCGGCCCCTACCGCTGGCTCGCCTCGGTCTGGATCGAGTTCTTCCGGGGCCTGCCCGCGATCATCGTCTTCATCGCCTTTGGTCTCCTGCCGCTGGCCTTCGAAGGACTTGTCATCCCGTACGACCCCTACGGCACGGTCTGGGTCGCGCTGGGCCTGGTCGCCTCGGCCTACCTGGCCGAGACCATCCGCGCCGGCATCCAGGCCGTCCCCCGGGGTCAGATCGAAGCGGCCCGCTCACTCGGGATGCCGGCGGGTGTGGCCACGCGAAAGATCGTCCTTCCCCAGGCCTTCCGTATCATCACGCCGCCGTTGACCAACGAGGTCATCCTCCTGGTCAAGGACTCCTCCTTGGTCTACGTCCTCGGGCTTTCCACGACCGGCTACGAGCTGACGAAGTACGGCAAGGACCTCGCCAACACCAACGCGAACCTCACACCCCTCATCGTCGCGGGCTTCTGCTACCTGCTCATCACCCTCCCCCTCTCCATCGTCGTACGTCGTATGGAAGCCCGTCAGCAGAAGGAGCGCTGAGCATGGCCAGCACATCCGCGGCATCCACATCCGCCGTCGTCGTCGTCACCGACCTGCACAAGTCATTCGGTGACAACCACGTGCTGCAGGGGCTCGACGCCACGATCCACCAGGGCGAGGTGGTCTGTGTCATCGGCCCCTCGGGCTCGGGCAAGTCGACCTTCCTGCGCTGCATCAACCTCTTGGAGCAACCCACCAGCGGCTCGATCACGGTCGGTGGGGCCGAGGTCACCGACCCCGACTGCGACATCGATGCGATCCGTCGCAACATGGGCATGGTGTTCCAGCAGTTCAACCTCTTCCCGCACCTCACTGCCCTGCAGAACTGCACGATCGCCCAGACAACGGTGCTCAAGCGTTCGGCGTCCGAGGCCGACGCCAAGGCTCGGGAGAACCTCGAGAAGGTCGGGCTCTCGGACAAGGAGGGCGCCTATCCCGCCCAGCTCTCAGGGGGGCAGCAGCAGCGCGTCGCCATCGCGCGGGCGCTCTCGATGGACCCCACGTTGATGCTCTTCGACGAGCCGACGTCCGCGCTCGACCCGGAGCTGGTGGGTGATGTGCTCTCGGTCATGCGGCGCCTGGCGAACGAGGGCATGACCATGTTCGTCGTCACTCATGAGATGGCGTTTGCCCGGGACGTGGCTGACCGAGTGATCTTCATGGACGGCGGCAGCATCGTCGAGGAAGGCTCCCCCGAGCAGGTCATCGGTGCGCCGACCGAGGAGCGCACCAAGGTCTTCCTCCAGCGTGTGCTCGACCCGACCCACGTCGACGCCGGAGCGGAGGACGCGGCCTACGCCAAGCGTCACGAGCCCGAGACGGCGCGCGGCAGGCGCGGCTAGCCGGCCCACCGAACGACACCGGGCATCTCGCAGATCGCGGCTGAGCCGAGGCGAAGTCCCCTGACTTCTTGCCCGCCAGCCACGCGCGAGGGCCCCCGAGGGGGCCTCGCGCGTGGCTGTCGGGCAAGAAGTCGGGTGCCGTTGGCGGGCAGGACGTCGGGAGAGCCGAGCGGAGGGGCCTGCGCTCAGAGCGAGAGGTGCTCCTGGACCACCGCAGCCAGGCGGTCCGCGGTCGAGCGAGCCTCGCCCTCGGTGGCCGCCTCGACCATCACCCGGACGAGCGGCTCGGTGCCGGACTTGCGCAGCAGCACCCGCCCCGTCCCGTCGAGCTCGGCGCCTGCCTGCTCCACGGCAGCCAGCACCGCCTCGTGGCTGTGCACCCGGCTCGTGTCGACCCCCCGCACGTTGATGAGCACCTGCGGCAACCGGGTCATCACGGTGCCGAGGTCGGCCAGGCTGCGACCGGTCTGCGCCACCCGGGCCGCGAGCATCAGCCCGGTGAGCACCCCGTCGCCGGTGGTGCCGTGCTCGAGGAAGATCACGTGACCGGACTGCTCGCCCCCCAGTGAGTGGCCACCGGCACGCATCTGCTCGAGCACGTAGCGATCCCCCACCCCGGTCTGCACGACGGCGATGCCTTCGCGCTGCATGGCCTGGAGCAGGCCGAGGTTGCTCATGACGGTTGCGACGAGGGTGTCCTGCGCGAGGGACCCGCGCTCCTTCAGGGCCACCGCGAGGATGCCCATGATCTGGTCACCGTCGACCTCGGTGCCCGTCGAGTCGACCGCGAGGCAGCGGTCGGCGTCACCGTCGTGGGCGATGCCCAGGTTGGCCCCCGAGGCGAGGACCGCGGACCTCAGCGGTTCCAGGTGGGTCGAGCCGTAGCCGTCGTTGATGTTGAGCCCGTCGGGCGCCGTGCCGATCTCGACCACCTCGGCGCCGGCGAGGCGGAAGACCTCCGGCGAGACCTGGGCTGCTGCGCCGTGAGCGCCGTCGATGACGACCTTCAGCCCGTCGAGGCGGTTGGGGAGCACTCGCAGGAGGTGGGAGATGTACCGGGTGTGGCCGTCCTGCATGGCCACGATGCGCCCCACGTCGGCACCGGTGGGCCGGCTCCAGGGCTGGTCCACGGCCGCCTCGATGCGGTCCTCGACCTCGTCGGGAAGCTTGTGGCCGCCGCGAGCGAAGAACTTGATGCCGTTGTCGGGCATCGGGTTGTGCGAGGCCGAGAGCATGACGCCGAAGTCGGCGCCGGTGTCAGCGGTGAGGTAGGCGACGGCCGGGGTGGGCAGGACCCCCACGTCGTAGACGTCGACACCCGCGGAGGCGAGTCCCGCGATGACGGCTGCCGACAGGAACTCCCCGGAGGCCCGCGGGTCGCGTCCCACGACTGCCTTGGGTCGGTGCCCGGGCGTGACGCCGGCGTCGCCCAGGACGCGTGCCGCCGCGACGGAAACCGCGAGGGCCAGCTCAGCGGTGATGACGGGGCCGTTGGCCAACCCGCGCACGCCATCGGTGCCGAAGAGTCGAGTCATGTGCAGCGCCTTTCACAGGGGAACCGAGGTCGAACCTACCGCCGAACGCACGGAGGCGGCACCGGTGAGGGTGCCGCCTCCGGGCGGGCACGGCATACCGCGGTATGCCGTGGAGCGCAGGTCAGCGCTTGCTGTACTGGGGCGCCTTGCGGGCCTTCTTCAGACCGGCCTTCTTGCGCTCGGGGACACGGGCGTCACGGGAGAGGAAGCCGGCCTTCTTCAGTGCCGGGCGGTTCAGCTCCTCGTCGACCCCGTTGAGCGAACGGGCCACGCCCAGGCGCACCGCGCCGGCCTGGCCGGAGGGGCCACCGCCGTGCACGCGCACGAGCACGTCGTAGGCACCATCGAGCTCGAGGATGGCCAGCGGCTCGTTGACGATCTGCTGGTGCACCTTGTTGGGGAAGTATCCCTCCAGGGTGCGACCGTTGATCTTCCACTCACCGGTACCGGGAACGATGCGCACGCGGGCGATGGCCTGCTTGCGCCGACCGGTCGCGGCACCGGGCGCCGAGGCGCTGGGGCGGCGGACGGCCTCGCCGGCGACGGCGGTGTCGGACTCGGAGGTGTACTCGGACACCGGGGCGTCGTTGACGTCGGTGCCGGCGGTCTCGTCGATCTGGGCGTTCTCGGACATCACTGGGCCACCTGGGTGATCTGGAAGGGCTTGGGCTGCTGGGCGGTGTGGGGGTGCTCGGCGCCGGTGTAGAT
>JBDSNZ010000306.1:0-3679 GCA_039915055.1 Ornithinibacter sp. | reverse complement strand
CAGGGTCCACCGACCGACCGGCGAAGGGTGGGTCGCGCCGCCAGCACCTGGAACGTGAGGGTGAGGTGGCGGCCGACTTCCTCGAGAGCCTGCTCGACATCTGCGACCTCGACGGCGACATCGACGTGGACATCGAGGGTGACCGGGCCGCGATCTCCGTGGTGGACTCCGAGGACGGCCGGGTGCCCCGACGCCTCGTGGGCCAGGACGGAGTCGTTTTGGAGGCCCTGCAGGAGATCACCCGCCTCGCCGTGCAGTCCGCGACGGGAGAGCGGAGCCGCCTGATGCTCGACGTCGCAGGTCACCGTGCCGAGCGTCGCCGCGCTCTCGTCGAGATCGCCACCAAGGCGATCGCCGAGGTGAACGACTCCGGTGAGCGCCACGCGATGGACCCGATGACCGCCTTCGAACGCAAGGTGGTGCACGACGAGGTGCTCGCCGCCGGGCTGGTATCGGAGTCGGAGGGGTCGGAGCCGCGCCGCTACGTCGTGATCCTCCCCGCCTGACCCGTTTCACGTGACACACGACATCGGACACGATCCGATCGACGCTCCAGCCGCACCCGATGGTGCGGCTGGTGTGTTCGGCGCGCGTCTGGAGCTGGCTGAGCGGTTCGCTGCCCTCCTGGCCGACACGGGGGTGAGCCACGGCCTCATCGGCCCGCGTGAGGTGCCCAGGCTCTGGGATCGTCACCTGCTGAACTGTGCGGTCATCGCAGATGCCTTCCCGCTTCAGGCCCGTGTGGTCGACGTGGGGAGTGGGGCGGGTCTGCCCGGCCTGGTGCTGGCGATTGCCCGCCCGGACCTCGACATCCACCTCGTCGAGCCGATGCTGCGCCGCACCGAGTGGCTCTCCGCCGCCGTCTCCGAGCTGGAGCTGACTCAGGTCACCGTGCACCGCGGGCGCGCCGAGGACCTGTCGGGCAGCGTCTCGGCGCCGTGGGTCACGGCACGGGCGGTGGCCCGCCTCGACAAGCTCGCTCGGTGGTGCGTGCCCCTGCTCGAGCCCGGTGGCACGCTGGTCGCGATGAAGGGCCGCTCGGCTGCGGCTGAGCTCGAGGAGGACCGCCGGGCCCTGGAGCGGCTCGGGCTGGAGCGCGCCGTGGTGACCTCGCACGGAGTGGACCTGCTGGAGGAGCCGGTGCTGACGATCGACCTCGGCTTCCGGCCACGACCTGCGAAGGGTGCGCGCTCGAAGAAGCGTCGCTGACGTGGCGCCTGAGTGTGATGTTTCACGTGAAACATCACACTCCAGCCCGAGCCGGACGGTTCCGCGGCGCCACTGCTGGGCGAATCACCGCTCCGCACTACACCGCACGCACTCACCATAATCTTGGGTCGCACCGCCGAGTCAACGCATGGTGAGTGAGGGCGCGTGCGTCATCGGGGTCTCGGCGAGTGGCAGGTGGCGAGCCGGCGGAGAGCGGGTCGAGCTGGCCCGTCTCGCCCGGGTCGCCGGGGGTCTCGAGCCATATTTCGTGGACGGGCCCGGTCGCACCGTGGAGAGACAGCAGCCAGTGTCCGGCATCGAGCGGGATGCAGGTGTCGTGACGTCCGGTGCATGTTTCACGTGAAACATGAGCGACGACATCGCCGGACCCCCACAGGTCCGACCTCTGCGGCCAGTAGGACCGCAGCGACCTTGTCGTGGGGGTCACCAGCTGTCTCACACGGGCGACCCGGTGTTGTCCCGTGATGGTCCGCGGCGCCGGGACACGGCAGCTCTGGAACGGCAGGCTGGGATGGTGGTTCATCAGGTTCATCGTGTGCCGCGGGGGTTGCCCAACGTGCACAGGCGGCGTTTCACGTGAAACATCCGAAGACGCCAAGGTGCATCCCGATAGCGACCCGGCCGACCTCGTCGAGCACTGGCGCAGGCGCCCCGATCGTGAGCGCGGCACAGTGTGGTGTTTCACGTGAAACATCCCGGCGCGCGTGCTCGTTGGGCGCGCATCGCCGCCGGACAGGTGCCTGCGGACGGGAGCAACCGTGATCCCCCTGAAAGGGCCGCGGTGTTTCACGTGAAACATTGACCCCCGGTAGGGCGAGTCGGCCCGATCCGTCCCGGAGCTGCGTGGCGGTGACGTGACCCGCCAGTGCGACGGCGCCACATGCCGTTTCACGTGAAACATTGACGTCCGGTAGGGGGAGTCGGCCCGATCCGTCCCGGAGCTGCGTGGCGGTGACGTGACCCGCCAGTGCGACGGCGCCACGTTGTGCCGTTTCACGTGAAACACACGTGACCGGGTGAGCCGGAGCACGACGCCACGCCACGACCCGGCTCGCGCGCATGACACGCCTGGCCCGGCGAGGCGGTGTCGAGGCTTCGTTGGCGAATTCTCTGAAGGGCCCTGCCGTGGTGTGCTGGTGAGCGGTGAGGTTGGATGGGGCAGGCAGGGAGATGACGAATCAACAGAGGTGGGCGCGTGAGCACGAACACGATGGCGGTACAGGAGCGATCAGTCTGCGCCGGGCTGGGTTTTCCCGGCCTGCGCGGTGGACCCACCGGCCCACTGGGGTGGCCGGCGCCAGATCGTGTTTCACGTGAAACACCGGTGCCCGAGGCAGATCCCGCGGATCCCATCCAGGAATCAGTGCGCAATGATGCCGCGACCCAGCCCGTGATCGAGGAGAGCGATGCCGAGCGTGCGGCGCTGGCCGCCTCCCTCCCCGGGCCCTCCGACCAGTCACCCCTGGCTCAAGCTGTGGCGGCGGATGCCCGGAAGCGCATCACCCTCTCAGGTCGGATCGTCCCCCGGCCCGAGCGCACCAGGGTGATGACCGTCGCCAACCAGAAGGGCGGGGTGGGCAAGACGACGACCACGGTGAACGTCGCCGCGGCGCTCGCGCAGGCGGGGAGCACCGTGCTCGTCATCGACCTGGATCCGCAAGGTAATGCCAGCACCGCCCTGGGCATCGAACACCACGCCGAGGTGCCGAGCATCTACGACGTCCTCGTTGACGGGCGGCCCCTGCGCGAGGTCGTCCAGGAGTGTCCCGAGATCTCGGGCCTCTGGTGTGCGCCTGCCACGATCGACCTCGCCGGTGCCGAGATCGAGCTGGTCTCCCTCGTGGCCCGCGAGACGAGGCTGCAGCGGGCGGTCTCGGCATACGTCACCGAGTGCGAGGCCGAAGGCCGTCAGCTCGACTACGTGCTCGTCGACTGCCCGCCCAGCCTGGGCCTGCTCACCGTCAACGCCTTCGTGGCCGCGAGCGAGGTTTTCATCCCCATCCAGTGCGAGTACTACGCCCTCGAGGGGGTCTCCCAACTGCTCAAGAACATCGAGCTGATCCGCAACCACCTCAACCCCACGTTGCACGTGTCGACCATCCTGTTGACCATGTATGACGGGCGCACGCGTCTGTCAGCACAGGTCGCTGACGAGGTGCGCGAGCACTTCCCCGACCAGACCCTGCGAGCCGCGGTGCCCCGCTCGGTGCGGATCTCCGAGGCGCCCAGCCACGGCCAGACCGTCATGACCTACGACCCGAACAGCAGCGGCGCGCTCTCCTACCTGGAGGCCGCCGTCGAGCTGGCCGAGCGTGGCGCACCGCGCGTGAGCACGGAGGAGACCGCATGACGGAGAAGCGACGCGCGCTGGGGCGGGGCCTCGGGGCGCTCATCCCGAGTGGCACGACCACCACCGACCGCCCGGTCGACGTCTTCTTCCGGGACCGCG
>JBDSNZ010000290.1:0-7472 GCA_039915055.1 Ornithinibacter sp. | reverse complement strand
GCACCGGTCTTCTGCGTGAGCAACGGGCGCGGCCAGCGAGTCAGCTTCCCAGCCCTGACCCGAGGGTCCTGGTGCTGCCGCCCTGGTCCCGGTGATCGGCCGACGCGGCGGTCGGTGTGGCCGGCCGCTGATCGGCGCTAGAACCGCTCCTGGTCCCTCGGCGATGCCCACGGGGTGGTGGGGCGGGCCTGCGCGACCCCATCCAGGGCGAGGTCGGTGCGCTCGGCGTAGAAGCAGAACATCCCCTTCACGACGGCGACCTCACTCAGCGGGTGTGGATAGGTCCACGCCACGTCCGCGCCGTCGGAGCCGGTGACCCCGGTGGCATCGACTCCGTGGGACGAGAGCGACACGTAGGACGCCTGGCCCTTGTAGGCGCAGGTCGACGTGGACCGGCTGCCCACGAAGAGGTCGATGCGCACGTCGTCGTGCGGGACGTACCAGCGCACCGGGAGGTGGGTCTCGTGCAGGGCGATCGCGCGGCGGGTGTCGGCCAGGACCGTGCCACCGAGCCGCACGACGACGTGCCGGTCGCTGGGCAGCAGGTCGATCCGCTTGAAGGGGTCGTGCGGGTGCCCCGTCACGGACAGGGCCTCCTCGACCCAGTCGAAGGGGGCCCACTCGACCACGACCCGGCCGCCCAGGTCGGGGTCGTCGGGCGCGAACGCGGTCGCGGGCCACGTCCGGTCACCGAGCGAGAGGTCGTAGGAGGTGCCCGGCGTGTGGTGCCACGCGAAGTTGACGGGACCGAGGATCGGAGGCAGGTTCGGGGGCACGGGCGCAGGTTCGCACACGGTGAGGTCGGCCGCGAGATCGGCCGGCGGGACGGCATACATCGGCACCACGCGGCGTGGCTCCCAGACGAGCACTGCGTCGGTGCTGTCCAGGACGACCACATCGCCGTGGCGGGCGCGCACCCGACGCGTGACGGGCTCGAAGCGAAGGGTGTCGGTCAGGCCCAAGAGGTGGGCTCCCAGTGCTGTGGCCATCTGTGCATGGTCGACCCTTGCGCGAGCACCGTCAACGGTGCCCGTCCGGTTGCTGCGGTTTCGGCGCCCGGTCTGGTCCGGGGTCGCAGCGAGGCGTGACATCCTGCCCTCATGAGCACTCCCGCAGGACCTGGTTGGTACGACGACCCGAACGACCCACTGCTCCTGCGCTATTTCGACGGTGTCGTGTGGTCCGCGCACACCACCACCCGCCGCTCGCCGACCGCCGACGCGTCCCAGATCGGTCGGGCAGCTGAGGTGCCCGCTGCCGCGTCCCGACCCCATTCCGGCGCCCACCACCCCGCGATGTACGCCCCCGGGGCGGGGGGCTGGACGACGCGCTCCGACGTGCTCCCCGACGGCGCGGTCCTCGCGCCGTGGTGGCGGCGGCTCCTCGCCCGCCTCTTGGACTCGGTCGTCGTCGGCATCCTGTCGGCGATCTTCGCGTGGCCGTGGCTCGGTCGTGCCTTCACCGTCGTGCGTGACTTCCTCGACCAGACGGTCAAGGCCGGCTCGGGAGGGCGCCAACCCGACATGGTCGCCTTTCAGGCGGACCTGGTCACGGCGCTGCTCCCCGTGGCGATCGTCAGCCTGGTGGTCGGCCTCGTCTACGAGGTGAGCTTCCTCGTCTGGCGCTCTGCCACTCCCGGCAAGCTGGTGCTGGGCACGATGGTGCGCAGGACCGGGGCAGCGGGTCGCCTGAGCGTGGTGGACGCCCTCAAGCGCCAGGTCATCAGCGTGCTCACGGGGGTGCTCGGCTTCGTGCCGTTGGCGAGCCTCATCGCCTCGATGGTCGAGATCCTCGACCCTGCCTGGCTCCTGTGGGACCCCAAGCGACAGACCCTGCACGACAAGGTTGCCGACACGGTCGTCGTGCTCAGGACGCAGGAGCGCTCGGAAGTGGCATGACCCGGGCGCCCAGTTGGCGGGTCACAGCGGAGGCCGGATCGTGCCCGTGCACTCACCGAAGCCGATGACGGCCCCGTGGGGGCCCGGGGCGGTGGCCCGCAGGGTGACGGTGTCGCCGTCCTCGAGGAAGGTGCGGGTGGACCCGTCGTCCAGGGTCACCGGCTCCTGTCCGCTCCAGCTCAGCTCGAGGAAGGATCCGCGGGTGGCGACGTCGGCTCCGGAGATGGTGCCGGACCCGAAGAGGTCACCGTCACGCAGCGTGGCGCCGTTCACGGTCATGTGGGCGACCATCTGAGTCGAGCTCCAGTAGAGCTCGCGGGCCTGCGGCCGTGACACGACGGTGCCGTTCCAGTCGATCTCGATGCTGATGTCGAGACCGTATGCCGTGCCGGTGCCGTCGTCGGTCGCATCGCCCCGGAGGTAGGGGAGGGGTTGGGGGTCCTGACCAGGAAGCGGCACCCGGGCGGCACGCAGCGCCTGCGTGGTGACGACCCAGGGGGAGACCGAGGTGGCGAAGCTCTTGCCGAGGAACGGGCCGAGGGGCACGTACTCCCACGCCTGGAGGTCCCGGGCCGACCAGTCGTTGAGCAGGACCACGCCGAACAGGTGGTCCCCGGCATCCGCCACCGACACGGGCTCGCCCAGGCGAGTGCCACCACCGAGCACGAAACCGAGCTCGGCCTCGATGTCCAGGCGCACCGACGGGCCGAAGACCGGGGTGCTCTCGGTCGGGGGCTTGCGCTGACCGCTGGGTCGCACGACGTCGGTGCCCGACACCACGACCGTGCCGGCGCGGCCGTGGTAACCGATCGGCAGGTGCTTCCAGTTCGGCGTCAGCGGCTCGGAGTCGGGGCGGAAGATCCTCCCCACGTTGGTCGCGTGGTGCTCACTGGCGTAGAAGTCGACGTAGTCGGCCACCTCGACGGGCAGGTGCATGGTGACCTCGCCGAGCGGCACGAGGTGGGCCTGCACGCACTCTCGGTGCGCCTCGTCGGTGAGCTGCTCGGTGAGCCAGGTGCGGGCCGCCGCCCACGCCGGGGCCCCCTGCGCGAGAAAGGGGTTGAGGCTGCCCGCCCGCCACACGACACCCGACTCCATGCCAGCCTGCTCCGCACACCCGGCGAGGTCGAGCACGTGCTCGCCGACCCGGGTGCCGACGCGGGGACCGCCGCCAGCGGTCGAGAAGACGCCGTAGGGCAGGTTGTCGATGCCGAAGGGATGGTCGGCGGGTAGGTCGAGCCAGGTCATGGAGGTCCTCCGGGAGGTCGGGTGGTCAGGTGGTCGGCAGCAGGCCCAAGGCCGTCAGCTCGCCGATGGGGTCGGTCACGGTGCAGCAGCCGTATGCCGTGAAGCGCTCGCGCACCCGGGCCGCGGTGGCGTCGGTCCACGCGGAGGTCAGTGCTGCCAGCGCCTCGCCGTCGCGGACGGCGAGGAGGGCGGCGACCTCCTCGCGCGGTGCCCCCTCGAGCGAGCTGGCGGTGGCGAGCAGCACGTTGAGGACGCCGTGGTTGTCCTCGGGTGCGCCGTCCACGGCATAGCGTCCCCGCACCGCGTGGTGCAGGCCTCCCGTGAGCTTGAACGGCAGGCCGGCCGCGGCGGTGACACACAGGAAGGCCGCCAGCTCGTCCTCGTCGGGCCAGGGCCAGGTGGGGGTGGGTCCGGTGCGCAGCTTGGCGAGGACAGGAAGGCCCTCGCCTCGTGCGGTCCGCACGTCGACCAGGGCCGCGTCGTGCCCCGGGCCTCGTGGGATCTCCAGCGCCACCGGAATCCCGTCGAGGCCGAGCCCGCGCCAGTCCCACTGCCACCCCAGCTCGGCGCCGACGACGCGCACGCCGCTGACCCTCGAGAGAGCCTCGAGGGCGACCCCGAGCGCGGACACGTCGCTCCCGGGGCGCGCGATGAGGCCGACCTCGAGCACGTCGTTGGCCTGCTGCTGCTCCAGCACGGTGAGCAGGTCGTCGTGCTGGCCGGCGGGCACGAGCAAGGGCCCCACGACTGCCGCGTCTGCGGTGGCGCGGTGCTCACGGTGGGTGCGCACGGCATCCGGAAGGGAGGCGTTGCCGGGAGGGAAGACGGCGGCGTCGTCGACCAGGGCGCGGAACAGGGCCGGGGTGCTCGACATGGCGCCAACCTATCGCGGCGGCCCTCAGACCCGACCGCGCACCGGCGTGCGCTCGACCTCCTCGCCACCCTCGGGCATCGTCATCTCGGCGCGGACCCCGAGCAGGCGCACCTCGCGTCCCTCCTCGAGGTGGTCAGCGAGCAGGGCCTGGACGACCTCGTGCACCTGCTCCGGGTCCGATGTCGTCGCAGCGAGCTTGCGGCTGCGGTTGACGGTGAAGAAGGGCGCATAGCGGATCTTCAGCCCGACCCGCTCCACCGGCCGGCCTTCGCGCCGCACGTCCTCCAGCGCCTGGTCGGTGAGCACCCGCACGGCGTCGCGGACCTGCTCGGGGGTCGTGAGGTTCTGCTGGTAGGTCGTCTCGCGGCTGTGGCTGCGGGCCACCCACGGGGTGTCGTCGACCTCGGCGCTGCCCTCACCGCGCCCGAGGGAGGCATACCAGGTGCCCATCCGCGGCCCGAACTCGCGAGTGAGCACCGCCTCGTCGGCCGCGGCGAGGTCGGCGATCGTGCGGATGCCGTGTGCCTCCAGGCGTGCGGAGACCCGGGACCCGACACCCCAGAGCGCGACCGTCGGCCGGTGGCCCATCACCTCGAACCAGTTCTGCGTCGTCAGCCGGTAGACCCCCCGGGGCTTGCCGAAGTCGGTGGCGATCTTGGCGCGCACCCGGTTGTCGCCGATCCCCACCGAACAGTGCAGCCGGGTGCGCTCGAGCACCGCTGCCTGGATGCGGTGAGCCAGTGCCTCCGGATCGTCGGTGTCGCCCCCGACGAAGCCCTCGTCCCAGCCGAGCACCTCGACGACCAGCCCGAGACCACGCACGGCGGCGAACACCTCCTCCGAGGCGGCGAGGTAGTGCGGAGCGTCGACGGGAAGGAACACGGCATCCGGAGCCTTGCGTGCAGCGACCCGCAACGGCATGCCCGAGCGCACCCCGCGCTCACGGGCCTCATAGCTCCCGGTGGAGACCACCGCCCGCTCGGTGGGGTCACCCCGACCACCGACGACGACCTCGCGCCCGACGAGCTCGGGGTGGCGCAGCACCTCGACAGCCGCGATGAACTGGTCGAGGTCGACGTGGAGGACGTTGACGAAGGTGCGCGCCGCCATCGACCCATCATGATGCCGAGCGCCCACGGGGTGCCAGCCGACGACGCGTCGTCCTAGGGTGAGAGGCAGACAGGTCAGAGCACGAACCGACCACAGCGAGGTGGACGAGACAGTGGCGCACTACCAGGGCATGGGCAGCATCCCCCCCAAGCGGCACACCCAGCACCGACGACCCGCGAGGCGCGGCAAGGGGGAGCTCTACTACGAGGAGCTGATGGGGGAGGAGGGCTTCTCCTCGGACTCCTCGCTGCTCTACCACCGCAACATCCCCTCGACGATCGCGGAGTACCGCGAGTGGACCGTCGGTGACCTCTCCACGACGCCCAACCACCCACTCCTGCCGCGCCATCTGAAGCCGCACGACCTCTTCCCGGCGAAGGTCGTCAAGGACACGGACGTCGTCACCGGCCGGCGCCTGCTGCTCGGAAACGGTGACGTGCGCCTGTCGTATGCCGTGGCCGGTGCGCCGAGCCCGTGGTACCGCAACGGCATCGGCGACGAGGTCGTCTACGTCGAGCGGGGACGGGCCCGGGTCGAGACGGTCTTCGGCGCCTTCGACGTCGGGGAGGGTGACTACGTCGTCATCCCGCGGGCCACGACGCACCGCTGGTTGCCGGTGAGCTCCCGCAAGGAGCCGCTGCGCACCGTCTGCATCGAGGCGAGCAGCCACATCTCACCGCCGAAGCGCTACCTCAGCACCTACGGCCAGCTGTTGGAGCACAGCCCCTACTGCGAGCGCGACCTGCGGGCGCCGCAGGGGCCGCTGCTCGCCGAGGACATCGGGGAGCAGCCCGACGCGCAGACCGAGGTGCACATCAAGCACCGGGGGAGCGGGCCCGGCAGCAGCGGTGGGGTGCTCGGCACCGTGCACGTGCTGCCCTTCCACCCCCTCGACGTCGTCGGCTGGGACGGCTGCCTCTATCCCTACGTGTTCAACGTCTCCGACTACGAGCCGATCACGGGGCGGGTCCACCAACCCCCGCCCGCACACCAGGTGTTCGAGGGGTGGAACTTCGTCGTCTGCAACTTCGTGCCACGCAAGGTGGACTACCACCCACTGGCGATCCCCGTGCCGTACTACCACTCCAACGTGGACTCCGACGAGGTGATGTTCTACGTCGACGGCGACTACGAGGCGCGCAAGGGGTCCGGCATCGGCAAGGGCTCGGTCTCCCTCCACCCCGGTGGGCACCCGCACGGCCCGCAGCCCGGGGCCGCCGAGGCCTCGCTGGGTGCGGAGTTCTTCGACGAGCTGGCGGTCATGGTCGACACCTTCCGGCCGCTGGAGCTGGGGGAGGCCGGGCGGGCCTGCGACGACGGGCTCTACGCAGGGTCGTGGAACCGGCCCCGCTGAGACACCTATCCTTGGCGCTGTGTCCATCGCGCCCGCCACCGAGGAGGTCACCGTCACCGACGGTGACGTCGCAGCGGACACCCCGTGGGTCACGATCATCTGGAACGACCCGGTCAACCTGATGTCCTACGTGACCTATGTCCTGCAGGCCCACTACGGCTACGCGCGGCGCAAGGCCGAGAAGCTCATGATGGCCGTGCACACCGAGGGGCGTGCGGTCGTGGCGAACGGGACGCGCGAGGCGATGGAGGCCGACACCGAGGCGTTGCACGGCTACGGGCTGTGGGCGACCTTCCAGAAGGACTCCTGATGGCGAAGGGCTTCCGTCGTCGCGGGTCGGGCGAGGGCGTGCGGTATGCCGCGTCGCTGGACTCCGCGGAACGCGCCACCGTCGCCGGCCTGATGGACCAGGTGCGCGACCTGCTGGCGCCCGCGCAGATCGAGGCGACCGATGACGACGACGCGTTCGCGTCGATCGTGGCGAGCCTGGGGATGGGCGTGAGCGTCTCGGCGGAGGACCAGGTCGGGATCGCGGACCTTCCGGGGGAGATGGACCCCGCGCTGGCCCGCCTCCTCCCCACCGCGAACCTGCAGGACGACGAGATGGCCACCGAGTTCAGGCGCCTCACCGAGACCGGTCTGCGCCAGCGCAAGGCCGAAGCGCTCGTGACGGCTGCAGCGCTGCTCCGGGGCGAGGACAGGCTCCGTCTGGACGGCGTCCAGGCGCGGACCCTCCTCATCGCGCTGACGGACGTGCGCCTCGTCCTCGGTGAGCGGATGGGGCTGCACACCGAGGAGGACATGGCAGGGCTCGAGGCCGCTGCCGAGGCGGACGAGGAGGGGCCGCTCGGGTATGCCCTGGCCGTCTACGACTTCCTCACCTGGCTCCAGGAGACCCTCGCGTCGGCACTGCTCGCCGCCCGCCCGCACGGCCGGACAGAGTGAGGCTGCCGACACACTCCCCCGATGAGGTGGGGCCCGGGCCATA